>JAUZRW010000042.1 GCA_030950085.1 Anaerolineae bacterium | reverse complement strand
TAGGGGCGCAAGGCATTGCGCCCAAAAAACACGTAATCTAATTTTCAAAGATTAAATTGGTCGAGTAGTAGTAGTCAATTGTTTGACAGTTTTTAACGTGTAATGTGAGTGAGGATAGTGTGCTATGCCGTATAAGCGAGGCAATGTTTGGCTAGTTGTATTTCTAGGACTGTTATTTGCTACGATGCTGATGGTCACTATCCTTGTTCTCTGGGCGGACAAAGTTGGTTGGCGAGAAGCGGTCATCAACGTGGCTGAAACGCGCAGTACAACAGAAGTTGGGCTTACCCTCATTGCGCCTGCGAGTCCTGTCACGTATTATGCGCGATTTTATCCTCTGACTGCTGGTATCACCATTGATATCGGCTGGCGACAATTTACGCCGAATGAAATCCAAGCGATTACAACGTCTCTCGATAATAATGTGTCCGTATGGGCAATTTTAGATATGCAGATAGCGTCCAGTTGGGATGCACTCGCAGCACTCTCAAACAGGCGTGGAGTGGGCTATCGAGATAGTGTTGAGGGGACGATTTTTTACCGTTTTGACGAATCATCAAATGACAATCTCGTATTCCAATTCGGAGACATTAATCCAATTCCTGTCGTATGGGGTTATCAGAGTTATCGCGTGGGTGACAGCATTTGTCCTGCCGATTTTGCCTTAGCGAATCAGTCGCATACTGTCGAAATTAGCTTGATTCAGGAAGCGACACCCATTACTCGTGTCACCAATGATTGCTTGACTGTGCCAGAAGATGCTGATATGTCGCATGTCCGTTTATCGCTAATGAATAACAATGGACAACGTTTACCCATTAGCGAAAGTGGCAATCCATGGGGTGATTTTTTGGTCATTGGAGCAATCGCTCATGATGAAGCTGATTAGTCTGCTATTGTGTAATCTGGCTAATTCTGCCAAGTGGATAGGCAGCTTGTTTGTTCAAAATACGAGAAGTTGTGAAAGATTTGTGAAATTACTTTGCGTAAAAATAAAAATAGTGTTATTGTAATGAGAACTCTATTGCGTGATGCAGTAGCTTAATCGTAGGGTAAGCGACAGATGTATTGTTATCAATCTATGGTAAAGTCAGTACGTCGTCCAATTTAACTAGGGAGAACCGAATGCAGATTCATCCCAATACTAAAACCGCATGGAAGATAGTTTTTCTCACATTTTTTGTTGTAGCGGCTGTCGTGGTAGCGATGAACAACCCCTTCGCAACCTCACAGGAAGAACAGGTGGTTTTCACCCAATTTGATGGTAATGATTTTGAACTCTTTGTGATGAACGTGGACGGCACTGGCATCGTTCAGTTGACCGATAATGACACCAACGATTGGGCTGGTGCATGGTCGCCGGATAAATCCATCATTGCATTCCGTTCAGAACGTGACGGTAACGCTCGTATATTCCTCATGAATCCTGATGGCAGTAATCAACGTGCTGTAACCCCGTTTGATATCACAATCGGCGGACCAGAATATACCAACAGCCCCGCATGGTCACCTGCTGGCACACAACTGGCTTTTGAAGCCTATGTCAACGGGAACTGGGATATTTATGTGATGAATGCCGAAGGTGGCAGTATGACTCGCGTCACCTTTGACCCAGCAATGGATAGCGGACCCTCATGGTCACCGGATGGTCGCCACATTGCATTCCACAGCCTGCGTGATAATTATTTCGATATTTATGTTGCACATATGGCGCGTGGCTATGTCCAACGCTTGACTTTCCAACCCTCTACTATGGATGTTTTCCCCGTATGGTCGCCGGATGGTCAGAATATCATTTTCCATAGCGAACGTGATGGCAACAGTGAAATTTACATCATGGGTTCTAATGGTGAAAATCAACATGCCTTGACGAACAATGCCGCACTAGACCGCGTCCCACGCTTCAACAGCGACGGTAGTGAAATTCTCTTCCGTTCAGAACGCAATGGCGACAGTGAACTCTTCATCATGAACGTTGATGGCAGTGATGTTCGTGCAATTACCAACAACGGCTCACGCGATATGCACCCCGATTGGTAAATCAGTTTCATTAGCAATATGCTAAACATAAAGGGCGGCTCACACGAGTTGCCCTTTTTCTTTTGCTTAATTTTCACGGGGCTATTTCAAGTTGGTGCAAAATCTAAAATGATCCTATTTCGTCTAAAAACAACCGTCTTTGATGTAGGGGCGTACCCGCGTGTGCGCCCGTTGTGGATAATCATGGGATGACATATGGGTCATCCTCTACAATTTATGCACTGAGATGAAATGCACCCAATTTTCATAAAATGCTTGACAAAATGTTAAAAAATCTCGTATTGTGTGAAAAGTGCGTGTATCCAAAACGGGTTCACGCATATTTTTATTTCATGGGTCGATCCGGATGTCATTCCAATGCCGTAACTTGTCAGCGACCCTAGCAAAAGCCTTTGCTCACCCCTATAGTTTTTACACATTTTCTATTATACTGTTGGCATCTCAGAAGCCTTATATTATCAATAAAGAGTGGAGAACATAACGGATGATTGACAGCAATCAACTTCGTAAAGGCACGACATATATCGAGAGTGGCGAATTATACAAGGTCATTGATTACAGCCATAACAAAACTGCACGCGGCGGCGCGACGATTCGTGTGACCATTCGTAACTTGCGCTCCGGCTCAACCACACAAAAAACGTACAATAGTGGGGCGAAAATCGAAGATGTGAAAGTGGAAGGGCGCACTGTCCAGTATCTCTATGAAGACGGCGATTTTTTGACCTTTATGGATATGCAAACCTATGAACAGCCGCAATTGCGGAAAGATGTCTTCGGCGATGAATTCCAATATCTGAAAGAGAATATGGAAATCAAGCTGAATAGCTATGAGGGCGAAATCATTGACTATGAATTGCCGTCCACGATGGTCTATGAGGTGGTTGAAGTGGAAAATGCTGTCGTCGGAGACCGTGCCAATAACCCACAAAAAGGCATCACGCTCGAAAGTGGTTTAGTTATTCAAGCACCGATGTTCATCAATGTGGGTGACACGGTAAAAATAAACCTTGAACGTTGCGAGTATGTCACTCGTGTTAACAGTTAAATTCGGTAAATCAGGGCGTATTTATTCAGCTACCGTGAGAAATGCCTAATAGCAAAGGCGCAAAAGCTCCTTTCGGGGTTTTGTCGCGCCTCACATAAAATAGCACTGTGAGCGCGAATCTATAGGGACATCAAGGCGACTTTGTTAAACAAGGAACTGTTGCGTGACCTTAAAAGGAATCGTTATGTTATCACAATATCGCAGAATGCTGCTCGTTTTGCTGCACATATTCATCATCAGTGCTGGCTTAGTTTCTTCACAAGATACCCCCACTCCCACAGCAACAACGCCCGAAGCAGATAGCCCTATCATCCTTGAGCCTTTTACAGTCGAAGTAGCGGATTCTGAGATGAGTGGTGTGATACCATCGGATTGGGATGTTATCCAAGCAGGGGTAGCGATTCGCAATGATAATGATGGCATTAATGCAACTTATATTCTGCATATTGTCGCGCCGAATATGTCACTTGACGCGGCGATTGAGCCTTTATTAGTCCCACTTCAATTACAGACTTTGCCAGAAGAACTCGCAACATATGATGGGCAGCAATTTACATGGACATTCTATGATGTTGCTTATCAACCGCCACAATTAGAAGGCGGTTTCTTGCAAGTATTGATTGCTACAGCAAATACTGAAGACGGGGCGTTTATCATTGTCTTGCAAGCACACCCAGAAGACTTTGACAATCTTTACGAAACAGTCATGAAACCGGCACTCAATACCTTCGGACTCGCGCTTGATGATATTCGGCAATATCTCGGACTGTCGGATTTTACGACTGTCAGCATTGAAGAATTTGCTATCCAAGCCGATATTCCCGCACAATGGCAAATGGTTAATGCGGGTGCCTATATGCGTGCTGAAACCGAAACTGATTTTACAACCCTGCTGATTCAAACATCGCCAGATTTGGGTGAACGGGAATTTGCGGATTTGCTCCGCGAGACATTGGGCTTAACTTCTGCGCTTCCTACTGAGGGCGATTCTCTGGCGTTGGGCAGCTTCGATTGGACGCTGTATCGTATCGACTTCACATCGCAAGAAACAGATATCACACTGCATATTGCGACGGCTACTGATGACACACGCACCATGCTAGTTGGCTTCTTATCGACGACAGAAGAGGCGGATAGGCTCGTTGAAACACTTTTAGTCCCTATTTTGAGCAGTATCGAGACACAGTAAGGGGCAGATGATACCACTTTTCTGAAATGTACCTAAGAAATCATCTACCGACTGGTACAGACTTCGGTTCTGTCTATAATGAACCGTATGATATTAGCCTAATGAACGGATAATCTTCCTGATGCCTATTCGACTCGTTTATATTGAAGATGACCCTGCGAATCATCGTTTTATGCGCGAATTTGCCAAGCGCGAAGGTTATGAATTGCATCATGCCTACGATGCTGAGTCGGGCTTGAAGATGGTACAAGACTTGCAGCCCGATATTGTTGTAACCGACATCAATTTGCCCGATTTCGATGGCGATGAACTCTGCGAAATACTCAAAGCAGATGAGACAACGAGCCATATTCCGATTATCGCCTTCACGGGATACTCCAATATGCACGGGGATAGAGAACGGTTGCTGTCGAAAGGTTTTGATGGTTACATTGATAAACCCTTTAACCGCGCCATGCTGAGAATTACCATTGAACGTGTGACAAGTCCCCACGAATAAAAGCGAGGATGCTATTAATTCTCGTCACCGCTTGGCAAATCCACTTTTTTGTAGACTTGTGATAATTCGAGTACACAGTCAATTGAGCGTAAATCAATATTGTTTTCTAAGCCTGCTACCTTCCTATAGAGCCATTCACCGGATTCCTGGCGCGTATAGCGTTCGATTTTGGCTTCCTCTTGAGAAACGAGAACATATTCTTCTACGCTATTTAAGCCCGTATATTCATCTAATTTTGCATTACGATCCTCCAGTGCTGTAGCGGGTGATAGAACCTCTATAATGATAGTAGGATTGTTAATCGTATCCACACGATTTTCGATAAATTCAGGTTTGCCACAAATGACCATCACATCAGGATAGCGAAATGAGACTTTTTTTGTTTCGACCTTTAAGCGCAAGTCATTTGAGACAACGACACAAGGCTTATCCAAAAGCTGTGCATCTAAAGTAGAATGTGTGTTGCCATTGATAACCGTATGATTCCAACTAGCACCAGCCATCGCATACACATACCCTGCCACATACTCGTGCTTTATCTCGCTTTTCTCTTCAAATTCGAGATATTCTGCTTCGCTCATATAAAGTGGTTCATCCTGTTTTGCTTGTACCAGCGCCATGATGATATTCCTTTAGCATTTTAAGTCCATTATATCATTGGAAACACGATACGCCGTTACAGGTCAAATCGCGCTGAAATTTGCCGATTGATTTTGTTTTCGCTAAGGTCTAGTATCGGTTGCCATATCGAAAACCAATCTTGGAGAAAAAATGAGCATTCCGCTTGTAGACCTGAAGGCGCAATACGCCACGATTAAAAACGAACTCGATACAGCCATTCATCATATTTTGGATAATACAGCCTTCATCATGGGCAAGCCTGTCAGCGACTTTGAAGCAAAATTCGGGGCTTATACACAGGCGAAACATGCCATCGGTGTCTCTAGCGGCACAGATGCCCTCCTCATCGCTATGCAAGCTATCGGACTGCAAGCCGATGATGAAGTGATTACCACAGCGCATACCTTTATCGCCACCGTTGAGCCGATGATGCAACTCGGTCTCAAACCTGTTTTTGTCGATATTGACCCTGTGACCTACAATATTGATGTGTCCAAAATAGCAGCAGCAATTACAGAAAAAACAAAGGCGATTGTACCTGTTCATCTCTATGGACAAGCAGCGAATATGACTGCCATTGCTGAAATAGCGGCAAAACACAAGCTACACATTCTGGAAGATGCAGCACAAGCACACGGTTCTCGCTGGAATAATCAGGCTGTCGGGACACATAGTCTCGCTACCACATTCAGTTTTTATCCGGGTAAAAATCTTGGTGCGGCGGGTGATGCAGGGGGCATTATCACAAATGATGATGCGGTTGCCGAAGCTGCCCGTTTACTGCTCAATCATGGTAGCGAAACAAAATATCGCCATGTGAAAATTGGCTATACATCGCGCCTTGATGCCTTACAAGCGGCTGTTCTCACTGTGAAATTGAAATATATAGAAAAATGGACAGAACAACGGCGAAAAAATGCGGCATATTATGATGAGTTAATGGCGGAAATCCCGAATGTTGTTGCCCCAAAATCCGATAAACAAGCGCGGCATGTCTATCATTTGTATGTCGTGCGCGTGCCACGAGACCGTGAGGCTGTACTCCAATATTTGCATGATAAGGGTATCGGTGCGGGTATCCACTATCCGATTCCATTGCATTTGCAACCGGCTTTAGCAGGGTTAGGTTACAAAGAAGGCGATTTTCCGCACACAGAAGCCGCCGCCCAACAAATCATCAGTTTGCCGATGTTCCCAGAATTGACGAAATCGCAAATGGAAGAAGTTGCCCAAACCTTGCATGAGGCAATTTCTGTCACTGCATAAAGGCATCAAAACCTGATACAGACTGTGAAACTGGTCTGGCAGGGAATGGGTACTGTGCGGTACACTAGACTAATATGGATGGTCTTATTATCGTGGAGGCAATTAGCGGATGTCAACGAGTTCTCGGACATGGTTCTATAGCAAACCCGAACCGCGTCCTTTTTACATTGAAGAGCGTGTCAATCATACCCTGTGGCGCAATCGTGTTCAGGGCATTTCTATGAGTTGTTTACAGGCAGAAAATCCTATCAAAATGGAAGGCTCATGGAATGGGATGCCGATTCTGTTTGAGTGGGAGTCCGGCGATTATTTCACATTACGCATGGGCGAAGAAAGCAAAGAATTCGTCGCGGTCATGCGTCAGATTCTCTTAGGGTTAAAACCTTCGTTTGCCTATCAAGACATAGATGGTCTCTATGTCGTGGAATGGCATGTGGATGAAGGGGTCAATCGCTGGAAAGAGATTCAAGGCAATCCACAATATCAGGGCTTACGTCGCTTGCAAGCACCGAAATAATCTCAATATCCCCTCCTTAGAATGCTTTGGGGAGGGGACGCTAAACGAAGTGATGCAGGGGTGGGGTATTTATCGTATTTGTGGCAATTTGCACAGTCCATCCGCACAATTAGCGTCTTCTGCGCTCAATTCCACCCCAAAGAGGCGATTAATCCCATACCGATGTTCCGCAATGAAGCGGTAGACTCTCGGACCCAGCCACCCCATACCCGGTAAGCTAAAAATCAACCATGCTGGCAAGCCTAGCGGTGTTTCGCGTAACATGCGCCGTACTGCATCAAAACCTGCATGAACCTTATCATGCGCTACAACATGAATTTCGCCCATCATCGCTTCATGGTCAAAATCAGGATAGCGCACAGTGACTTCGGCTTTGTTATGCAGGTCAAGGAATTCAACGCGATTAAACCAGTCCATTGCCTTGATAATACGCCGTGTGGTCTGGCAAATGACACAATGTCCGTCGAATAGGGCTGTTATCATTGGAGAATCCTCTGCTCGTATCCTGTGATATTGTGAATTATATCACGAATTATGCTGTTACAAATAAAAACGATGTTAATATTCAAAATCGTTTCATCGTTCGCGTAGTGTGCGTAGCATATTGACAATATGCCAGCGTTCGATATCGCTCAGACTTTCAGCGCAAGGCGGTAAATCTCGCCAGCCATTTTCGGTGATGGCGAATAATTGATCATCGCGTAGCAAACGCAAACGCTTGAGGAGACTATCCATATCATCCGCTTGCAACCACGCCGAACAATATTCTTGATAGAGTGCTGTACCCTGATTCAAAGACTCGCTATCAGGCAAGATAGTATTCACAATTTGCGGCGGTGGATTGAGTCGCAGTTGTAATGCGGCTTCCTGACGCTCAATAACAGTGATACTAAACCAACCCACAAGAATAGTCATCAAGATGATGCCGACAGAAATAACCACATTCACCCTTGTCCATTGCATCTGTTGGGCTAACCAGCGCGTCGCCGGATACATCACAAAAGCAATCGAAAACAAGACAGCCAGCAGTGCTAATTTTGTCCAAATTGAGGCAGGCAACGACTCAATCACAGTTGCCTCATCGCTGATTTGCCACGCAAAAGCCGCCCGTGTTAAATTACCGTCATTATCGAAGATATCAATCAAGGTTTGCCAACTTCCGATTTCATCAATCGCATCACTGGCAACCACATAGAGACCATTCTCAACATATTCCGCGACTTGCCAATGACTACGCAGTGGACGCTCTGGTGCGACAAACTGCACTTCAACCGTCACATCATCTATTGGCAAGCCATCCTTTTCGATGATGGTATCTATCGTATTAATCCCCGTCCCACCGGGCGTAATGCTCACAAACACAGTATATGCCCCGATGTCTTGGCTATCAGATGGGGTTTCAACTGTTTCGGCGAGAAATTGTGGTTCAGGAATAGGAGTCGCACTCACGAAAGCAGCGAGAATCAGTGCCAATACCACGAGCAGCATTTCTAGGCGCAACGACAAACGAAAACTTTTTGCCCATTGTGCCAGTCCATGCAGTGGAAAGCGTTGCAGCAAGTGTGGTCTGAGGGCGATATGATGTAATGCCCCTACAAAGAGTAAGAGCGCAACCATGAGTAGTTTGTAAGCCAGTGCCGCGCCATAGCTTGTCGTCAAATCAGCAGAGGTATAAAACCAGTTTGTCGCACTATAGATTCCACTTGTGATGACCACAAATACTGTCCCCACAATATAGCGACTAAAGCGAAACATCAACGGACGCAATGCTTCCCAGCGTGCATTATCGCTATACGGCGCGAGTGCTACAGGAAGAATCAGCGCCAGTGTCGCAATACCACCAATCCAGAAGGCGACAGCTATCGTATGCAGCCAGTGAATCATGATTGCTGCCCATGGCAAAATCAGCGACCCTGCGGCATGACTTGTTACCGCTTGTGCGCCAATCAACAAGCCAATCGCCCATGTATTGGCTGTCCAGAAAGAGCGAATCATCTTGGGGTAATTACGCCCATAAAATAATCCTGCGCCATAGAAAATCGCAATCACTAGCAACATAAACATCCGAAAATGCCAAATATCACCAAATCGTGACCCGACTCGTACCACTTGCCATAGATTGCCCGTCAGCGCCGTCGTCAAACCGACATTGAAGAAAATCATGGTCTGCTGCAAAAGCGCGACAATATTGGCATAAAGCGCCACAGCAAGCCCAATACCCATCAATATATTCAGGCGGCGCATGACTCGTGGTGGCAGTAATCCATGTCGATAACGAGTGTTGCCCCAAACAGGAACAAGAATATAGGCATAGACTGTCGCTACACCGAACATCAGGTAACTTGCATGAAATAAGAGAGCCTTCCAGAATACTTCGAGGGGACGGGCAGTGTCATCGGCAGCTTGACTTGCGATATCGCCAACTTCTTCACCGACAAAGAAGACGCGACTCTCAACCACCACATGCCCATCACTGGCGAAGGCTGGACGCAGTTCAACAATATATGCTCCATCGACCAAGTCACTCGGCACGCGCAGACTCAATAAGGTCGTATCTTCGGCATCCGTCGCCCCCGAAGCAATGATTTCACCGGCTTGATTTCGCAAGTTAATTTCGCTAAATTGCGGTTCAAGACTCTCACTGAACCAATATTGCAAACGTACTGGCGCACGTTCCAGCACGACCCTATCTTGAGGGATGCTGCGGATGATATAACCATGTGCCGCAACTGGTTGGACAATGAACAGTAGGGCGAATAGCGCAACAATGAAAAAAAGGGTTTTTCGTGTCATATTCCACAACTTCTACAAACTTTGTGCCTAATGCGCTGGCGGCAGCAATGGCTGATAGCCTTGACTTTCTACAAGAAATCATCAAGAGGATTGGCGACTTGCAGAATTGGGACAAGGGAGCCAATTCTGCCTTTAGTGTCCTGATAGTTGTCATCAGAAAAATGGGTACGCCATGCAGCATACCCATTGAGTTCTAAAATTTAACGCTATCCGCGAGACCCGTCACTATTGCTATCGTCACCCGCTTCGGGAGGGACATCAACAGTCGGCGCAGCATTCGGGTTGCTGACTCCTGCCTCAGACGGAATCCCCAGACCTGCTGGGTCTACCGCGCCCGAACCAACCGGCGCATCAACCCCTAAATCTGCTGCACAACGGAAACCTGTCCAGCGCGGCCAATTGGGGTCATTATTAGGCTCTGGCACTGGCACCCAACTTTGACGATGATAGGTGCGCGAGTAGAAGGGGAAGGTATTCCATGAACCCCCGCGCAACACTTTTTGAAGACCACTAATGGGTCCACTAGGGTTAGCGACAGGCTGCGGTAAACTGGCAGTTTGGCTGTAATAATTGGGGTCATACCAATCATTGACCCACTCCGCAACATTGCCTGCCATATCATATAAGCCACCCGGAGTCCGTCCGCCAACTAATCCACCAACTGGGACTGTCCCTTGGGGTCCATCTATGGGAATCCGTGTATTGGCATTCAAGGATGAAAAGTCGTTGCCCCATGGATAACTGCGGCGGTCTCCACCATTACGGGCGGCATATTCCCATTCTACTTCGCTTGGCAAGCGACGACCTATAGCGCGGCAGTAAGCCTCTGCGCCATACCATGTCACCCCATATGCCGGATGACTGAGCAATCCCGGCGGCACATTGTAATTGGCACTATCAAATGTAATCACCGCATTTTCAGGATTTTCGTTCGTTGTCTGGATGCAGATAAAACCAGAGCAAGCGGTGGTGTGACGTTGCCCCTGTGAACTCAGCCAATTCAAAAATGTGACATATTGCTCAAATGTCACTTCGGTTTGTTCCATCTGGAAACCAGTAAGTTCAATCCGCACAATGGGAGTCGAATCTTGACCATCTGTTGGTGGACAATTACCGCCATCGCGTTCTTGACAATTGACGGCTGTTTCGACAATTTCTTGATTAGTTGTGCCTAGTTCAAATATACCACCCGGAATCGTGACCATCTGTGTGATAATTTGCGCTAATGGCGATGGAATCGTGACTTGTTGCTGGCTTGGTTCTTCGCTGGCAGTTTCTTGGCTATCGACACTCACTGGCGTATCAGGAACATCTGTTGCTAAAACTGCTACAGCTTCAGTTTCTACGACAATTGGGGTTGCACTAGCCGGAACAACAACCGCATCTGTTTCTATTGTCGGTTCTGGTGTTGTCGTCACAACTTGAACAGCAACCTCGGCTGTTATATTGGGGTCTGGTGTGGCTGTGACCACCTCCACAACGCGAATTTCTTGAGTGACAACCTGCGTCACGACATCCGGCTCGCCTAATGTGGGTAAGGTATCGGTGGCTAATAAAATGAAAAATAAGAAGAAGCCGCACATCAAACCAGCAAACAAACCAATGATGAGCCATTGGAATGCTCCACTGCCGCGCCGCCGCCCACTGACATAATGTTGTCCCATACAAATATCTCCTACATCATCCGCGTATCATGTTAACACGGTTATTATGCTCTTTCTGCTTATCAGCGTATAGTTCTAATTGAGAATAAGGCACAACGCAAGGTAGGGTTATGACATGGCTGATGGTTGCTCAATAGCGTAGGGGAGTCGTGGGACGAGATAGTGTAAATGAAAAAGACGACCCGAAAGCCGTCTTTTGAAGTACCTCAAGCGTTGTTGCTTAGTTGTTCAGACCGTTGATAACGTTCGAGAAGATGTTACCAATTGTGGGACCAAGCACTGCCAGCACGACAATCACGACGACTGCGACCAACACCAAGATAAGGGCATATTCCACTAAACCTTGACCTTCTTCATTTTGAGGACGATACAGCATGATAATACTCCTAATTGTGATAAAAACTTGTCGGCTTTTTTGCCGAATTCTCCATCATCATAGCACAAATTTTTTATATTACCCTTAAGAATCGCCTATTTTATGACTAAAACACAAATTTTTACGATATCCATACAATTCCTTAACTATTTTATAATCTAACATTATGCATTTAGTCAGTAGGTCTCAGGCAAAGTGATACTGCTTTTTACTCAGCACTTGTACGACCTATCGTTGTAAGGCTATAGATTCGATAATTTGATGTTGCGTAATAGCAGCCACTAAAGAGAAACAAGGTAAATGGGCGAAACAATCTCGCCCGAAGTGCCGCGCTTAGAATGGAATATCATCCATCTCTTGTGGTGATGGGGTATGGTCATCATAACTACCGCCACTACTTGAAGAACTGCTGCTACTTGATGAGCCATCATCATCAGCACGAGTCAAGAATTGGACATCACGCGCCGTCAAATCTAGGGATGCACGAGGTTGTCCATCTTGTCCCATATAGGCACTTGCAGCTACAGTACCTGAGACCATCACAGACATACCTTTCTTGACATATTTACTACAGACTTCGCCTAAACCTCTCCAAGCTGTGACCCGATACCAATTTGTTTTCTCGCGCTGTTCATTTGTAGTACTATCCTTCCAACGGGTACTCACTGCTACACTAAAATCGCACACAGCTACGCCGCTCTGTGTATATCGCAATTCTGGTTCACGACCAACATTACCAATGATTAGTGTTTGTTCAAATGCACCTGCCATCTATCATTACTCCTCAAATTACTCTAAACACATCTTAATAATGCGATATTTACTGCCAACTAGAACTCTGACAATCTTATCACACTCCCTCAAAATGCGCTTTTAATTACATCTTATTGGAACATTTATTCTATCACATTTTAGCACAAAAGTACATTACATTTATGACTCTATATAATGCAAATCCCTTTTCTTAGAATAATCAGAAAAGGGAATTATAGCAACAAATCAGCTATCAGACTTTCGTTCGCGGACATGCTGGAAATAGGCTTCGATTTCTGCTAACTTCTGTACAGCGAATTCTTCCCCGAATGTTTCAGTTAACCAACGTTGCGCTTCAATCGCGTGTTTGGTTTTATTAGAGTGACTACAGGGTTATCGTTGCGCCCAATCGGGTATTTGGATTAACCACGGTGTATAGGCACTATGCAAAACACCCGAAATGCCATCACCGCCAACATCAGCCCTTGATTGTCGATACCGCCCGCATAAGGGCTATTATTATCATTAATTTGACTGTTGCGAATCACCAGCAGACCCTCATTCTCATCTATTTTTACACGATAGCATGAATTAGTATTCTTTATCTTTTTTACCTGTCAGCCGTTCCGTAAATTCATCCGCATCAATGATGAAACGGGTATGGGTGCCTTGTCCGATAATTTCGCGTTCATCCCATGCACGCAACTCAAACTTGACACGTTTCCCATCAATATGAGTGATTTCTGCCATCGCTGTAATTTGTTCGCCCACCGGAGTTGCGCTCAAATGCTGGACATGAATCTCAATACCGACGCTGGTATCACTTTCTGGTAAGTGTGGGTCAAGTGCTGAAATTGCCGCCGCTTCCATCAAGGCTATCATCGCCGGTGTCGCATACACACTCACCGACCCACTCCCCATCGTAATCGCCGTTAAATCGCTGGTCACAGTCGTAATTGCCTCGCCAATCAAACCAACACGAATACCTTTTTCCATATGCAATCCCTTTGTCTCACAATAATCATATCTATCTTCATTGTAACCAGACCTTCGCATCATGCCTAATCAACGTTCACTATGGATATCTCAACCACTTCTATGAGTGTCAGATTAGCGTAGCCTTAAAAATCATGCTATAATTCTCATAAATGTGTTGTCTTCAATGAGGAAAATGAGGAAAAATGAGGAAACCTGTGTTACTCTCAACAAAATCCCTCACAGACAAACGAGGGGTGCGTGAACAAATACAGGCTGAGCTGGAAAAAGAACGCGAACTGCGCTTACTCCAAAATAGATTGTTGTCGATGATGGGGCATGAATTCAACGCTCCCCTGACTTCAATTAGCCTCTCTTATGATATGCTGAAAAAATATCGTCATATCGCCACTGAAGAAGAAAATGAACAAGCCCTCGATAATATCCAGCAGCAAGTCGCCTATCTACATGATATAGTCAAGGATGTGATAATGCTCAGTCGCTCCGCAAGTGAGGATTTGCGGCTTGAAGCCGAAGAGACCGATTTGATGACCTATTGCCGTGATGTCGTAGAAGAATTTACGTTTGCTTATCATCGCAGCCATTCCGTTGAATTTGAGTGTGACCAAGACGATATTCGCGCCCAAATTGACCGTCGAGTCTTGCGCCGTGTTTTCACGAATTTACTGTCGAATGCGATTAAATATTCTCCCAACGGCGGGACAATCATTTTCCGCTTAAGCGTGGACTATGATAGCGACAGCGTACAAATTCAGGTGATAGATTCAGGTGTTGGCATCCCAAAAGAAGATATACCGCGCCTGTTTGAGCCGTTTTATCGCGCCACAAATGTCGATAATCTAGTCGGAACAGGCTTAGGCTTGGCGATTGTCAAGCAAATTGTTGATTTACATTGTGGGTCAATCAAAGTCGAAAGTATCCCGAACGAAGGGACAACTTTTACTGTCATGCTGCCATTATCGCAAGACGCTATAAGCCAGCCACGGCAAATCACAGATTAGCATTTCGGACGCGATATATCACATCCCGACACATTAAAATGAGTTGGGAAGTTTAGGTCACGTACAGCGCCGCTGCAATGAAATGGAAGGCACTTCCACCCATCACAAAGAGATGCCAGATTTCATGATGCCCAAAGTGTTTATGAAAATTTGGTTTACGAAGGGCAAAAATCACCGCACCTATCGTATAGAGAATGCCACCCGCTAGAATCAACCACAATGCCCCGACTTGATTCAGCATGATATAACGTGGAATTGCTATCACAGCAACCCAGCCCATCGCCACATAAAATATAGTTGAGGCGTGACCATCCATCATCTTATTGAAACCCAACTTAATGATGATGCCAATAATTGCCAGTGTCCAGATGGCTGCTAGTAAACCCCAACGCCACCATCCAGCAAAGAAAGCATACGTGAAAGGGGTATATGTTCCGGCAATGAGTAGATAAATGGCAGCATGGTCAAGTTGATTCAAACGATGAAGTATCGCTTCTGAACCGTTGTAGAGGTGCATGACGGTACTAGCAACATAAACCAGAACCATAGTTATCCCAAAAATAGCCAAGGTAAGCGCCTGTGCCGGCATGTCGCGTGCCATCCAAACGAGCCATATCATACCGATGAAGGCTAATATCGCCCCCAAAGCATGGGTTAATCCATTAACTGGCTCACGGAATTGCGACAATAGGGCAATAAGCCAATTTTTCTTTGTGGCACTTTTCATCAATTTGTCCAATCAATTAAGGATAGATGCGGTGGTGCAGTATAGATAGAGTATAGGGCAGATTATCTCACAGAATCGTTAATTCTTGTTTAACAAACTATTTGCGATAACGCCCTAACACTCGTCTTATATTGCAATTTTGTGTGAGGCATGGTGAAACCCCGAAAGGGGCTTATAAATTCGAGATACAAGAACTGTAGCAGCAAATCTCGATTGAGTAAATGTCGGGTAGCCACGAAATCCGTATGGCGACGTGACCCTCACGCATGATGATATACCTGATTCAACATGAATCTTGGTCTTAACTCATGTGCTGTAGATGAGAATCAAAACCCCCTGCCACATAACTCGACAGGGGGTTCTTTAGCACAGCAAAGCCGCTTATGTACTGAGCGCCTTGTAACCCGGCCCCTTGGAAAAGAAATCATAATTGTGAATGCTATCGCCTGTGAGGTCAACCACATCGCCTTCTTTATGGACGACAATCTTCGGATTAGCAAAGGGCAACAGTTCTTGACCTTCTAGCATGACATAATTAGAAGGCACTTCTTCTTCAGTAAAAATGGCTTCAAACGGACATTCTGGGATGCAAGCACCACAATCAATGCAGGTATCGGGGTCAATGAAGTACCAAGGCCATTGCGGTTCAGGTTTACCGGGGATAATACATTCTACAGGACACACTTCCATACACGCGCCATCGCGCAAACACAGACTCGTGATAATATGAGTCATCTTTGATTAACTCCTCTTGAATAGGTCAATTGCGTGAAATCGTCACCTTTATTGCGTGTATCTTATCAAAACTGCTAGATTTTTTCTATAACTTTTGTTGGATTTGAAATCTGGTATTGGACATAATTTCGGAAAATAGAGATACAGCATCATAAGCAGTGCTGATTTTTGTTGAAATGTTTAGGTTTGCTCAAGCAGATAATAGGCGAATCCTAATCCGAGAATCACCAATATGCCTGTGATGACCGTACCACCTATGGCAATTATCAGCGCAGTTGTTAGCGAAAATCGTAGGGTATTCATGATTTGTACAATCCACACACCGACTAAAAGCACCATCACAAAGCGCAGCATCAATACAGCAGAAGTCGTCACAGTACCGACGGCTTCATCGGGTACGGCGGCAATCACGCCAATCGCGGCTGTGAGCAGTGCATCAAAAAATGCTTGTAAAACGAGTAGTGGGGTTATCGCAGCAAAGTACAGCGCATAGGGGGCAGTTATCTCGTCCAATGTGCCATGAATACTAGGCAAGAGAAATCCTATATAGTAAGCTGCCAACCCGACTCGTAAGACAATGACCATCATATGGTCGCCATTGAGTCCCTTAAATGAAGCCCACCACTTGCCTAAAACAAGTTGCCAATTATTGATAGTCGTCACACGCAAAATAGACCATGTACGCCCTTTTTTTTCGCGGGCGATGCTCCCTCGTGCCAGTGCCAATGTCACCAGAGTAACAACCGGATAAAGCGACAGATTCATCATTAGAATCAACACGCCGGGATAGGCATGGAATGAGGTCGGGATGTCATAAAATAAAACGATGGGTAAGAGATTCAACAAGGTTGCGATACTATAGATAACAGAGGCGATGAGTGCCGGAAAAACCATCAGAACAGCCAATCCAATCCAAAGTATGCCAGAACGACTGCGCTGGATAACAAAGCGCTGATACTTAAATTCACGCTTGAGAATGGGATTTTTGCGTGATAACGATTGTGATACAGCATGTGTGATGGTCATGAACTGCCCTCAAGTCGGTTGATAGAACATCTTCTATGATAGACTGTATTCTAAATAATCTTTCTTAAGATAGGACAAAAGGGCTAGAAAGAACTTCAAAAAAGATGAACCACAGAGAACGCGGAGGACACAGAGATTCAAGTTCAAAATGATGCTCTGCGCCTCTGCTTCTCCGTTCCTCTGCGTTATGCTTTTTCTAAAAACAGAGTAAAGTGCAATAGGAGTACAGGCGAGTACGCCCTTACACTAAGTTACGCGAACTTTTAGGTGGCGGGCCAAGATTCTTCCATATCGTCATAAGCAATCGTGATGGTTTCTGCAATCATCTCGAATGAACCCGTGTCAAAGTCTGAATACGACACATGGGCAATCCACGCATTTTTCGCAGTCCAACGACGGGTGACAACACCATCATCCACAGCAACAACCGTCACATCACGGCGCGGCTTGTCGTCACTATCACGGGCATCCATCGTCTCGCGCAACCATGTGTTGAAGGCGTTATTGCCATCGCGCTGCACCATCTTAGATACTGAGAAGGGCGGCTTGACACGCTTGCCATCCTCATCTGTGGCATAGGTGACAAGATTCTGCACACCAAAAATGCCGCCCACACTATTATCACCAATATGGAACTCAAATTCATTTGCAATCAAGCTATCAATTTGTACAGCGTTATTCATATGTTTCTCTCCGACATTAAAATGTGAATAAACTTTCCCCTATTATAAGCCTTCCAAAGAATTTGACCGCTTTTTCTGCCTACAGATTTTGTATATGCTAATCAACCTCATTCCAGAGAGTGTATCCTTCATCAGAAGAGTCATCGAAAAAATATTCTTCGCGCTGGATGGCTATTTCATCAGAAAGCCGACTATAGTGGGTATCGCGTTTGGGCTTTTCTTGACCATCATAGTACCAATCGACGGTTTTAGACGCACCCCATCCGGCAGCAATGGCAGCGAGAGGCGCACCGACAAAACTGGCGGCAACAATCGTCATCAAGAGCGTGAGCAGCGTCACCATTGGAACAACTAGCCGTTTGTACTGGTCTTTAGGCGTATCGGGTGAAAAATGTAGGTGATTCATGAAGTGCATGAAAAGACCATTCACCAAGCCAATCACTGCCGCCAGAATAAAGCCATAAATCACGACAGCAATACCGACCCCGATTGTTTGCAGCCATACTTTTGACGATGAGGGAGCAGATTGCCACCAATTTTGCGTCATATCCCACCAATTTATGACCATTGACCCGAATATCAGCCCAAAGAGCAAGCCATAGCCAAAAAGCCGTGACCCAAAGTACCAGAGATTGCTGAAGATATTCTGCATAGAAGATTCCTTGATTATCTCTACTTCACTATACACCAGAAATGACAGAATCACGGTGTCATCGCCATTGAATAATAACTTGAACACTAACTCGATTCTTCCACCTCTTCTGGTTCTAATTCGGCAACCTCTGGCTCGATTTTTGCGATATGGTGCTTCAAAAATGCGTTCGTCTGGGCATAGAAAGTGTCCGGTTGCTCATACCAAGGAATATGTCCGGCTTGGTTGATAAAACATAATTCCGCCGATGGCAATACTGCTTGCACTTGATAGGCTTGTGTAATCGGTTCAAAATCTTGGTAGCCATAGACGATTTGTAACGGAAAATGCTTATCTTGTAATTTGCTAAAAATATCAATATGGCGCACAGTCGGCAACAGTAATGGGGCAACTTGCGGATTATAATTGTAATTCGCGGCAAAATCTTCTGCAAAACGGGTGGCATTCTGTGGTGAATAAAACCACGCACGCACATTGTATTGTGTCAATTGCACAATGTGCAGTTGTGCGTGATGTTTCCAATCTTCGGCGGCAAATGCTTGCTGACGTTGCGCCCGTAAATCGGCATAGGCTTGACGTTCTATGGCAGAAAGTGGCTTGAGTAAATTTGTCTTTGCAACTTGCCGCGCCGCTTCGCTCAGTGGACCCATCCCGACTAAGACCATACTCTGCACTTTATCAGGATAAAATGCGCCGTAATAGAGGGCGAGCATTGCTCCCCATGAATGTCCCCACAATGCTAGGCGTTCAACTCGTAAATAGCGCCGAATACGGTCAATATCCGCCATGAAATGCACAATATTAATCACCGTCTGATTATAAGATGATGCCGTAGATTTGCCGCAGCCGCGTTGGTCATACAAAATACAATAGAATGAATCGGCATAATGTTCAGCAACCGAGCGTAAATACTGATGGTCATCACCGGGTCCACCATTAATGAGTAGTAGTGGCGGATTATCGGCATTGCCATAGGTGTAATAAACAAGTGTTGCTTCGGGTGTACCCAGATAATGAGGGTTAAATGTCATGAAGGGGCGTTCTCCTGTTTAGAATCTTATCGTTTATGTGAAAATAATTTGGGCTTCTAGCAAATCAGCCTATTCATGATAGCACAATCTATTTCTCAACGATTGCGCTATCACTGCGTAGGGGAAACTAACGAAATCCTCTGTGGAGGCTGACGCGAGCAAAGTGCAATAAACGTATCATCATCTCAAGGCGTATAACCCACTATCAAATCATAGGGCATATATGTGCCTATAATCGCGCCTTCGCTATCCAATTGTAACCAATTTGTATGCCCCCAATCACGCGGAACACCATTCAGGGCAAAGAGGGCAATTGCCTCGACACGTTCATCAGCCAATAAAGGTTGCCAAGTGACGGTCTCTGCAAACGGCGATTCTGTGCCACGCAATGCCATATCAACATATTGAGCCACAAGGTCGGCATCAGGATAATTTTCACCGCCATCTAGGGCATCAGGGTTTGTCGATTCTGCATGTCGCCAACCGAATTCTGTAATCATTACAGAGATATCGCTAATACCAAATTGTTCTAACTTCCACAATTCCCACGCATAGCTATTGATGCCACGATTATAGATATTTTCTGGTGGAGTCGTTGTCGTATCGACAGCATCTTGTAAGAAATCGAAGCGGTATTCTTGGATAGAAGGCGGTTCAGTAAATGCGCCTAATGGGTAAACGTGACTATTCCATTTGTCGAATAGCGCAAAGATGTTGGGCTGTGCTGTGTTCATAGCATCCATGAAGCTATTGGCATCTATCATATACAGGTCACTATCGGGGAAAGGTTCACTGCCTGTATTGGGCGCAACCAAATCCAATGCCCCATTCAGAATTACCACCCCGTCTACCTGTTCGCGCAATACCGCCGCTACATCGACCACAAATTGGGCATAAGCAATCGCGTCCGGTTGCCCGCCCCATTCACGCCCATTATTAGGTTCATTGAGTAAAATGATGTGTTTTTCAGCAGTCGTCCATTCTAGCGCATTGAGGAAAGCCGCATAATCTTCGCCCCATGTGGTATAACGTCCTTCTGAATCAGCAGTCGGCGCAGTCCATAGATTACGGTCACGGTCAAATGTGGTGGCAAGGCGTATTACAGGAGTCAGGTCATGTTCAGCCGCTAAATCCATGAAAACTTGCCAACGTTCGGGATTCAAATCATCCGCACGAATCAGCTGAACGGCGATTCCGCCAGGACTTGCAATGGCATCAGCCGCCGCAAGGTGTTCATCCCAGATATCAAGCGACCAATTATTGTGACCATCATCGAGCATCAGATGGACACCTAGTTTGTCATAATCCAGAGAAAGGGGTATTGTAGTGCGCGTTGATAGCCATGCACCGACGATGAACAATAGTGCAAGACCGCCCAGAACGAGCAACGCCCCCCATCTTCGGTAGCGTGCATATTCATCCAACAAAAATTGACCATCCAAACCCGGTTGCTCTGCCATGTTACTCCATTCCATTTTTGGTCTGATAGTAATGCACGGAAGGACGTTAAACTAGATTTGATGCACTTAGTGTAGGGATATTATCTTATGGATAAGCAAGATGCGATTACGATTGCAAAAAAAGTATTATACGGAGAAATAGATATGCCAGATGATGACGAATTTATGGTGACGAATATTGAAGAAACTGATGATGGCTGGCTTATAGAATGTAATTCAAAGCGTTTTATTGAAGATGATGATTTAATGTATGCTCTCGTTATCGCCCCACTTTTGATTCATGATGATGGGTCGCATCGCTTTGTCTTCTGATGAGTATTTATTCACCTTATCGTGAGATTTTTTCCGACAGGCAGAAACCAATCCCTACAAATCATCAATTTTGAAGTGTAGGGACATATTTTTCATATCCGTGATATCGTTCACGGATAGGTAAGATGCGCTGAAAACCTCACAAGTGCTTATTTACGTGGGCGCTTGAAAGCCGCTTTTGCCCCGTCTTTTTCCCACTCAAAGGTGACAAGTTCCCAGCCAGCCTCTCCATATTTGTTCAACTTATCGGTAAACGTATCCGCATCCAGAAAAACATCAATATCTTTGTTGTCTTCTGCAACCTTACTATCATAGACAAAAACGATTAAATATTCCCACTTTGCCATAGAATAACTCCCATAAACGAAATAAGTTCTCCCATTATACTCGTTCATCTGTTATTGCAGCAAAACAATTATTGATAATTCTAAAGATGCAAAGGATGAAATCGGTATATTTTTATAAAATGCTTAACGCAAGGAGGCAAAGCGGTGAAAGGCGTAAAGAAAAGTTTTGACCTTGATTCTCTGTGTCCACCGTGTTCTCTGCGGTTCATCTTGTTTTAGTTTTTTGCCCGATATTACTTGAGTAACCTTCGGTAAGTTTTTAGAATTCCGTCGTACTGGCGCAGCGCGCTGCGCCCCTACAAAACCGAGATTTTATTTTTAATTATTTACCGATTCTTACTTTGATTACTATTTTGATTCTACAGGACACAAGCCGGATTCATGCACATGCAGCCAACTGACACCATTAGGAATTGCCGCATCTTCACGGAAAATAACGGTACTCGTGCGCCTTGTCGTTTGTCCATTGCTCGATTGCCATTCTTCATAAGTGACAATGCTGATGTCGTTGACCTGTTGCTGAATCACAACATTCTCAATCCAAATGCGAAAATCAGATTGTGTTCCATAGGCATTGAATAGTGCTGGAATAAGCGTGTCTCGCGGTGTAATACGACCATTAGATGCAATAATGTGAAAATCGTCTGCTAGGGCATCTGGCAATCGGGAGGCATTAATCTCTGTTTTCTCTAACTTGCCTGTAAACCAATCTTCAAAATATTGATGCAGGTCAATGATTTCTTCTTCGTATTTGTCAGGCATCATTTAATCCCTTGAGCTTATTTAACAAAGTATCTCTGTTAGACCTATCGACTCTATCTCACCTTGTTATTTTGTGTGAGATGAGATGAAACCCCGAAAAGGGCTTATTTTTTGTTTGATAGTCATAGCGATGCGTGTTGGCACATGCAAGACGGTTAATAAGAGTGTTCGCCACAAGCCATAATGTTTACGACAGAAGACTAGCATATCATCAAAATAGATTTGGCGAGCGCGGCTTGTCATTCCTTGGATGCTAGATTTCTCATAATGTAACAATATTGTATCCGCTAAAAAATGAATTTCCTGACCGCTATTGAGGATACTGCGGCACAAATCATCATCTGTGAAATAGAGTTTTAGAGTTTCATCGAAGATACCAAATGAAAGCAGTAAGTCACGATGCGTCATGATACACGACCCCGGTGCAACCTCAACTGATTGATTGCTATCGCGTTGCCAACCGTCATACCACATTCGCAAACGACGTTTATCGCGCAGAGAACGGAACACAATCCCAAGACCTGTATAGCCCAATAATAAATCCAGATATTGCGGCTGCATCGAGCAAGTTTGTAACCATTCACCATCAGGATGACGTTGGCGGCATGTCACGGCTGCGACAGCATCCTGCGCTATAAGATAATCGTACATCACCTGTAGCGTATCGGATTGTATTAGGGTGTCGGCATTGAGCAGCAAAACAATGTCTGATGTTGCGGCTCGTACACCGCGATTATTGCCGCCGGAAAACCATGTATTATAATTGGGTTCAATAAGGCGTACTTCATCTGCGAAGGTTTCATGTATCATAGCGACACTGCCATCCGTGCTATCGTTATCGACAACAATGATATCCAAGTCAAACTTGCCGCGATGTTGTATAAGCGAGTGTAAGCAATCACGGAGTTTGTCGCGGGTATTGTAATTAACAATGACAATGGATAAATCAGGCATGAGATGGCATATAGTTGGTCAGATTATCTGCATTATAGAAGGTTTTGGCACACTGTCCAGTTAGGATGAAACAGGAATCTTGATAGTAAACGTTGAGCCTTTGCCGACTTCACTCGAAAAACTGATTGTCCCGCCATGTAATTCGACCACCTGTTTCACAATTGCCAAGCCTAAACCTGTCCCTGCTACTGCACCCACATTGCCGGCCCGATGAAAGGCATCAAATAGGCGTTTCTGGTCATCATCAGGGATGCCGATACCTTTATCAGTCACAGCGATAGTCACATAATCCGGCGTGTTTTTCAGAGTGACATGAACAGTACTGCCATCAGGCGAATACTTCACGGCATTCGATAGCAAATTCGTTACGGCACGGCGTAAAAGTTGGCGGTCAAAAGGGAGAGACAATGCAGTGCTTGCTGTCTCATATTGGATTATGTGATTTGTACCGATAGATTCACGAAAAACGTCGACTGCTTGCTTGCAAAACGGGATTAAGTCATGCGCTTTAGGGTGGAAGCGAGCATCGTTACTTTCGAGTTGACCAATGGCAAGTACATCATTCATCAAGTTATTGAGGTGTTGAATTTGGTTAAGCGCAAGGTTAAGGCGGTCTTCTTTGGTTGATTGGTCGAGGCGGTCAGCATAATGAATAAGGGCATCTAATTGGAGTTGCATCACAGCTAATGGATTACGAAAATCATGAACCACCATCGACATAAAACGCGACTTCAAATCGCGCAATTCTTTTTCTTTTTCTAGTTGAATCCGTAAAATTTCAGCTTCGCGTTGCGCTGCGGCAACTTTTTTAGCCTCTGTAATATCAATGAACATTGCCATAATGCAAATCGGCTGGCGATGCTCATCAAGAACAGTGCTGACTGAGAATTGTAGCGCCATTGACGTATTATTGCGTTTTTTGGCTAACATTTCACTTTGCAAATTTTGGCGTTTGTGCAATGTTTTCTGGATGTGATGAGCCTCATCTTCTTTCTCCCATAACATGAACAAAGACCCACCATGAATCTGCCCGTAGGAGTCATAACCCCATAAATCCAAGAAGGCTTGGTTTACAAAGTTAATTTGCCCCTCTAAATCCGCCATCGCTACGGCATTAATCGAAGAATGAATCGCCCAATCCATCACGCGCAATTCACGCTCGGCGAGTTGTTTTTCAAAGCGTATTTGGCGCTCCGATAGGGCGTGACGCACAGCTTCTCCTAAACGCGGTAAACGGTCTTTGAGCAAATAGTCGGCTGCTCCTTCGCGCATGATAGTCACGGCTATTTCTTCGCTAATTGTCCCGGTAACGACAATAAAGGGAATATCATACCCTTTATCCTGCAAATGCTTTAATGCTTTGGAGGCATTAAATTGAGGCAGCGTATAATCGGCAAGGATAATATCCCAGTCCGGCGATAATCTTGCTAAAAAAGCCGCTTCTGTTTCGACCCGTTTCCATTCAACATCAAAGCCACTCGATACTAATTCGGCAATTAGTAAGTCAGCATCATCATGATTGTCTTCTAGCAACAGAACTTGTATGGCTGTTTTCATGTCCCTGACTTTCATCATTAGATAGAATTAGGATTCACCTTCGCTTCCTCAATATCGTCATTGGGTAAAGTGAAGTAAAATGTCGCGCCTTTGTCGATTTGTGCTTCTGTCCATACCTGTCCCCCGTGTCGATTGATGATGCGCCGCACAGTCGCTAAACCAATGCCGACCCCTTCATAATCACGCGCATTATGTAAGCGTTGGAAAACACCGAAGAGTTTATCGGCGTATTGCATATCAAAACCGACACCGTTATCCCTCACATAGTATACAACCTCTTGTTGCTCATTCACAAGAGAGGCAATCTGAATCGCTGGCGAATCGGCATTTTGTGAATATTTGATGGCATTAGAAATGAGATTAACATAGACCAGTTTTAATAAAGCGGCATCCGCATAACATGCTGGCAAATTGCCCACATGAATAGTAGCTGTACTGATTTGCCCATCGGCTTTCATATCATCCAATAGTGTTTGAACCATCTCTTTGGTCTGTACCTGTTTTTTACGCAGTTCAGTACGCCCAAGGCGTGAGAGCATCAACAAAGCATCAATGAGGTGTCCCATGCGCCGCGAATTGGCATGGATGCGTTGTAGATAATGTTGTGCCTTATCGTCTAGATCTTCTTTGTAAGCCTCCATCAGTAAGTCAGAGAAACCGTTAATCGCACGCAATGGGGCGCGTAAGTCATGCGATACAGAATAGGTAAAAGCCTCCATTTCACTCGCTTTTTCTTCAAGCTGCTGTGTCCGTTTGCTGACTTTATGCTCAAGGCTTTCGGCGTAATCTTGGACTTGTTGATATAAAGCAGCTTGTTTTAGCGCAATTGATAATTGTGTGGCAACTTGCTGGGCAGATTTTATATAATGTTCCGCAAGCGGTTGTGCTTCATACGAGCCTAGTAGCATAGAGCCGAGTAATTCTCTGCCTTGTAACAATGGCAACACTGCCAATCGCACGATAGAGCGCTCTCGCAAATAATCGAGCATCAGCCCGCCGGGTAAGTTGTCTGTTAAGAGTAGCTGTACGACGGTGCCTTGTAATAGGCTGGGAATCATATTTGATGCTGTCTCACCAAAGATAATCTCTGTGGGTAGTACGGCATTATCGGTATGGGCAAGCGGCATAATGAGCTGTTTCTCTACACTGCTCCGGATGATGGCGACATAATCACAGCTTGTTAATTGTTTGAGCGGATGAACAATAGATTGGGCAATCTGCTCTGGCGAATCAGCGCGTAGGATGGCGCGGTCAATTTCTGCCAGTATTTGCAAACGGTTAACGAGGCGCATGAGTTGATATTCTGACTGGCGTTGTGTAATCAAATTACCGAGTGCTGTCGCATAAACGGTTAGTAAATCAAATTCATAGAGGCGTGGCGGATGTTTTTGCAGGTAGTTGTCAGTTGATATCCAGCCAATGCCTTCGTCACCATTCCACAAGATAGCAGCCGCATTCCAGCCTCGCCCGACTACGTTTTGATGGGTATCTATGATGTCAGCATTTTTGCGGATAAGAATACGTCCCTTATTCTCAAAAACATCCATGAATTCGCTAGAACTTTGTGCGAGTGGATAAGTAATGTGTTGTTCATCGCGCAAATTACCCTCTTCATCCGTACCGAAGGTACCCAAAACTGTATCGCGCTTGTCATTGAGCAACCACAAACCCAGTCGGTCAAATCCGA
Source organism: Anaerolineae bacterium (assembly GCA_030950085.1). GTDB lineage: Bacteria > Chloroflexota > Anaerolineae > Aggregatilineales > Phototrophicaceae > JAUZRW01. Next base: position 90,492 of record JAUZRW010000042.1, on the reverse strand, counting down.
GTTTGCTGCGTCCGAATTCTATAGACAGTCGGTAAATATCGGTCAATGACACTTGCTGTGATAATTCGAGCATGATGTCGTGTATGCTTCGTAAATGTTCTTGGAATGTGTGTGCGGTCTCTTCAGCTTGGCGTTGGGTAATCAAACTGGCGAGTGTTGTCGCATAAACTGTCAGCAAATCCAGTTCATAAGGGCGCACAGGATTCTGGGTGATGAGATTATCAATCGCTATCCAACCAATACGTTCAGCGCCATCCCAGAGAACAGCCATGGCATTCCAACCGATACCAACCACTTTCTCCTTATCTTTGAGGTCTATATTTTCCCAAATTGCCGCCCGTTTTTGACTACGAATAATAGTCACCACAGGTTCATTATGGTTCAGTTGGTGCGAATAATAGCTTATATCTTGGATTTGACCTGTTTCATCTACGCCGAAGGTTCCTTGTAGAACGCCATTGGCTTCATCAATTAAGAAGACACCGATACGATTAAAACCTAGCTCACTACGCCCTAATTCCACCGCCCGACGATAAATATCGGCTAGGGATTTTTCTTGTGTCAGTTTTAGGGCAATTTCATGAACTTGACGCAGTTTCTCTTGGAATTGGAGGGCTGTTTCTTCACTCTGGCGTAAAGCCTCTTCATCATGCTGGCGTTCTATCGCCGCACCTAATGTTTGGGCGGCTGCTTTCAGGGCATCTATCTCAACTTGTGTCCAATCACGCTTAGTCTGACACATATCAAAGCCAAGATAGCCCCACGGCATTTGCCCTTGATAAATCTGTACAGCCACAATTGAGATGATATCTTGGGCTTCCAAAAACTCTCTCACACTATCAGGAAAATCGCTTATATGCCGCGCAATAACGCGCCCACTTGCTAATGCTTCACGCCACTCATCTGAATTGCGCGGAATATTTTTAAGCTGTGCATTATTAGCTTGTGAGGTAATGCCCTCAGCAACCCACTCCGCTAGTTGGCTGGCATATTGCTTGCCTTTTGTATCTTGGTGATAATGAAAGACATAAACGCGGTCTACTTGCGTTGCTTGTCCTAAACGCTTTAGTACGGACTGTAAGCTATCTTGCCAAGAGCTACTACGGAGAAATTGCTCGGCGGCATACGCAACAGCACTCAAAATGGCATCACGGCGTTGTAAGGCAGTTTCCGCTTGGTGTTTTTCTGTAACATCAATCAGAACTGTCAGCGCAGCAGATTCGCCCTCATAAACAATTGGAAGACTTGCCGCCCGAACATAAACTAATTCGCCATCAAGCCGTTTGAGAGCATATTCAAGCGCCGAAGTTGCATTGCCCGATGTCAGGTTATCAAGGCGTTGTTGCAAAATTTCCAGGCTTTCGGTTGGTATCAAATCAAAACTACTCAGTCCGACAATCTCATCTGTTTCTTGTGCTGCCAAGATTGCTGCTCCTGCCGGATTGACATAACGAATAGTCACTTGACTATCTGTTTGTACAACAAAAATCCCTACAGGGGCGTTTTCCAACATGCGGCGGTAGCGTTCTTCACTTTGACGCAGAGCCTCTTCAGCTTGTTTGTGCTTGGTAATATCAGAGAAAATAGCGATAGAGGCGGTGATGTCGCCCTCGTCATTGCGGACAGGTGCCGCATTGACAAGCATCCAACGTTGATTGCTATTCAACATTTCCTCAGCATTAACTTCTTCACCAAAGGCGGCACGCACAAGCGGCACTTCATCAATGGGGTAGGGTGTTCCATCTGGATAAGCTGGTCGCCATGCGTCTAAGTCATAATATTTTCGGCGCTCTGTCGATGATAGTGCGTCATAGCCCCATATTTTCATAGCAACTTGGTTTATCAATTGGATTTCGAGGTCGGGAACATCCATGATGATAATCCCAGCCGGCGATTGCTCAACGGCGACTTGTAATAAGGCTCGGGTTTTTTCTAATTCCTGTTCCATTATATGCCGCCTTGTTACATCTCGCACAGCCGTTACCCGCAGGCTGCGACCTTCACTTTCTAATAGTCTAGCGTGTATCTCAATCATGATGGTGCTACCATCTTTGCGTAAGGCATAATGCGAATAGGGCAAATCAGGGCTTTCTGCGATTTGCGCTCGGACAAAATCTCTATCCGCCTCAGCAACAAAATTCATCACAGGTGAACCAATTATTTCATCGCGCTCGTAGCCTAAGATTTCCAACAAGCGATTATTGACATCAGCAATGCGCCCATCCTCGGTAATGGCTAAACCCTCAAGTGCCAAATTAGAAAAGTATTGCCAATAAGCAGCATTTTTTTCAGCCTGTTTCATTGCATGGCGATAAGCTGTGATATCACTAAATATCGATACCACGGCATCTGGATAATCACTATCGGTGAGAAATATCGGATGAGTGTTGATTGATAACCAGAGTTCAGTTTTATCAGTTTTGACGACACCAAAAACCTGATTATGCTGTGGTTGCCCTGTTTTATGCGTTAATTTTGAGGGTGTATCATTCGATAGGAAGGGCGTTCCATCAGTTTGAATGATAGTCCATTCTGGTTCAATACGTCCAACTGCAAATAATCTATCACGAGACATACCGAGAATTTTCAGTGCGCTGTCATTACAATCTATGACAGTATTATCGAGGCGACGCACGATAACTCCCTCTGTCATGCTCTCGATAACAGCTTGATACAAATTGGCATGAAGCATAATCTCTGCTTGTTTTTGCGCTGTGATGTCTGTCAGCAACGCCATAGCTCCAATTTGCTGCCCTACATCATTGAGGACGTTACTCGCAGTCACCTGTACCCGTTTATCCGAGCCATCTTTGCGTTGTAGTGTCGCTTCAAGATAATAGTAGCCCTGTTCTTGACGCTTTTGCATATGGTTACGCAATTGGGACTGGAGAGTATCATCGACAAAATCGGTTAGAGGCTTGCCAATCATTTCTGCGGCGGTATAACCCAGCATATTCGCACAACGTTGATTGACGTAGACAATACGCTGCGACATATCGACATACCAGATGCCTTCATAGGCACTTTCGAGGAGTAGGTGTGACCAATCATGTGGCTGGAATCCGTTTTCATGAGCATCTAAGCAACTTTCAATAAGCACTTCAAGCGATGTGTTATTGTCTTCTGCAAGCCTTTGTAAACGGTTTGCCAACGCATCAGGAATCGTCAAGGTTGCCATAATATGACCTATATTAAGACTGATTGATGGTTTTATTTTGTTTTTCGACGACTGACTGTAAGGGTAATATACCTTTACATATGAGGATACCATTAAAATTGCAAAATAGCACATTAACCTTCATCATTCAGTTGTCCAAAATGATTATCAACACCAATGGACACGACAGATAAATGTCCCACTCTTCACAAACAACTTGACATCAGAACTGTTCTCTGCTTAAATATAAGGGTCATGGTGGGTCACTACTGTTGTAAAGGCAACCCATGAAGATATTTATTCGAGTGTCAGGAAAAACAATGGAACGCTGCATCTGACATAGGCTTTCATCCAATCGGATACCTTTATGTTTTGATGCTGCTTTGATTCAAGCGGTTTGGCTTGATGTTCCTGCACGACATTCGTTGCTATAGATGCCACACTGTCGCTGCATAAGGGTATGTATCCTGTGCGGCGTTTTTGATTCTGTGCCGCAACGGGCGAACACGCGGGTATCACCCCTACACATAAATGTCATTTTCAAGGGAGCAGAATCATGACTCTGGAAATTTTACGAATAGACGACATACGCAAATACTATGGCTTGAAACTCATCTTGAATGGGCTTGATTTGAGCCTTAATCGTGGTGAACACATGGCACTTGTCGGCGAAAATGGCGTGGGAAAAACAACATTATCACGCATTATTCTTGGCGATGAACAAGCGGATAGTGGCACAATTCGCTTGAGTGTTAATGCTGAAATTGCTTATCTGCCACAAGAGGTTTCTGGTGATGATGAAACAACCGTACAGCGTTACATTGAAGAAGCAACAGGTGCTTTAGCCAGCCTACGCGAAAAAATGCAGTAACTCGAAAGTCGCATGACCGAATCGTTATCGGATGCCGCGATGACAACTATTCTCGCGGAATATGGCAACATACAAGCGCAATTTGAACGACGGGGTGGTTATGATATTGATGCCCGTATTGAGCGCATTTTCGCTGGACTTAGTATTGACTATATCGACCTATCGCGTCGCTTGAATACCCTCAGTGGTGGCGAACGAACACGAGTTGCGCTCACAGGCTTGTTATTGCGTGCGCCCGATTTGCTGATTCTCGATGAACCGACCAATCACCTTGATTTTGCAGGTATCGAATGGCTAGAACAATATCTTGCTAACTATGAAAATGCCCTCATTCTCATCACCCATGACCGTACTTTTATCAATCGGGTGGCGACTGTCATCAGTGAATTGAGTGCTGTTACGCGCAGTTTGCATACTTATCATGGTAATTACGATGATTACCTCTATCAGCGCGAACGCGACTATCAAGAAAAAATCGAGGAATATAATTCGCAAAAAAATCAAAAGAAGGCATTGCAACGTTTCATTACCACTCAAACGCATAACACAGGCGGTAGTGTCTCCTATAAAGATGAACCTGATAAGTTCATTCGCTTCTTCAAGAATATGCAAAGCGACAAAACTAAAACCAAGAAAATTCGTGATGCGAAGGTTCAACTAGGGCGACTTGATGATGATATGATGGACAATCCGCGTCATGACTGGCATATCGAATTTCGCTTTGACCCACTGCCCTTGCCAAGTAGTGACCCCTTACGCTTTCAAGGGGTGAATAACTCGACAATGCCACTTAATGAACTCGACTACAGATTTTCAATTTTTCGAGTACGAGATTTTCGGTTAATTGAATTATTGTCAACAAAAATCAAGTACAAAATCTGCTATCTGGCATTGTAGAGCTATGAACAGATAGCGGCTGTTCATAATAGCGCCTTTGGTTCTAACTGGTCGCCAGAATTGTACCGAGATGAAGTCATGCAAAAGCCCGGCTATTGTGTTGAACGTGAAATTGTCGTTGTCGCGCCTGATGGACAGTTCGCGGCTTTCACAGAAACATGGCTTGATGATGTCAATAAAGTTGGCTTATTTGAGCCGGTGGGTACACACAAAGATTTTCAGCGCAGGGGATTGGGTCGAGCAATGATGCTCCATACCTTGCACGAGATGAAATCATTGGGCATGAAAACGGCAATTGTCGGGCATGAGATTAACAATCCAGCATCCACAGGACTCTATAACAGTCTCGGTTTCCGCACGAAATACGAAATCACTGATTACAAGAAACTCTAATTCTAAAGGAAAAGACAACATGCACTATACCTATCGTCCCATTAACTTGGATACTGATTTTGACACATACTATGCCATGTATCGCACCGAATACCTAGAAAAATATGGCTCGTTCAATATGAGCGAAAATGAAGTTCGCAACGAGTTCAATTCACCCGAATTTGACATCAATCAAGATACACAAGTGGCTTTCACAGATGATGGCAGGATAGCCGGTTATGCCGCTATTTTCGCAGATTATGAATTACCTGTCCGTCCGCGCCTATTTGCTTATGTCATGCCAGAACATCGCGGACAAGGCATCGGTACAAAATTGACCAAATGGGGTATTAAACGGGCGAAAGCAGTTTTTGAATGTGTGCCAAATGATGCACGGGTTGTTTTGCAATCATGGGCATTGCTAGATGATGAAATGCAATTGCTAGAAAATATGGGATATATCCATATACGCCAATCACTGTATATGAAAATTGAGTTTGACACAGCCCCAGCAGAGGTCAAATTTCCAGAGACGATGAATTTAGTCACCTTTGCTGAACATCCGCATTTGGAAGATTTCGCACGCATCCAGCAAGCGAGTTTCCATGACCATCGCGGTTTTGTGGCACAACCCTTAGAGAAAGTCGTCGAAGTCTGGCAAAGTCATATTGATGCCGCACAAGAGTTCATACCCGAATGGGTGTTGATGCTCAAAGATAGCACAAAAGATGTCAGCATGGTTTTTGCGTGGTCTTTTTCCGAAGAAGAGGCTGATAGAGCCTATATTGAATTTATTGGCGTTATGCCTGACTATCGGCGGCGCGGCTTGGGTATGAAGTTGCTGCAACACATATTCAGCGAAATCTATAAACGCGGCATCCACAAAGCGGCATTAAGCGTCGATGGCGCGAGTCTAACAGGCGCAGTCCAACTCTATGAAAAAGCCGGCATGTACATCGCCCATACCTATAAAGCCTATGAACTGGAATTACGTTCTGGCGTGGAATACACTAATCAAGGGCAAGGAAGCGAAACTGTTGTCGAGTAAAGAGTGTGGCACGCTATATCACCAGAGGGGACGATATGCCGTTTCAAATCGGTTTTGTCCCTTCCGGCGGATTTGGGTTTTTATAGTCGGACGCTTCAACGTTTGGCGAGAAAATTCTTACCCTAATTTTTCTAAAGCCGCTTGCATGTTATGAAGTGCTTCTTCCAACATAGCGCGTGGGCAAGCAAAATTCAGGCGAACATAATCGCCAAACTTATCACCAAAGAATGTACCGGGATTCAAACCGACATTCGCCTCTTTGAAGAAAAAATCGGACGCATTGTCATATTCATCAGATAAATTGAGCGCACTGCAATCAATCCATGCCATGTATGTGCCATCTGGGATAGTCGTTTTCAGCAGCGGTAAATTATCGCGCACAAATTGAACATAATAATCACGATTAGCCGTGATATACCGACTAGCGGCATGTAGCCAAGCGCCACTATCACGATAAGCGGCTAACATTGCCGTGAATGCCAATGTATCGGAATGATAACCAGAGGCACGACTTTTAGCCTGTATCCGTTCGCGCAAATCGTCATTGGAGACAATCGCGGCTGAACAAGCCAAGCCTGCCATGTTGTACGGTTTTGTATGTGAAATCATGGTAATCGTTTTGTCGGCAATTTCTGATGATAGAGACGCTATCGGAATGTGCTGGCTATCGCCTAATTGAATTTCGCAATGAATATCATCCGAGGCAATCACAATATCATGTTTCAAGCAGATTTCTGCGATGCGCTCTAATTCTGCTTGCTTAAAAGCCAGTCCCACTGGATTATGCGGATTGCACAAAAAATAGAGCGATGTTTGCGGAATAATCGCCGCTTCAAAGGCATCAAAATCCATTTCATAGTGAAATGTGCTGGCATCATCATCGACCCGTGTCATAGCGACCATTTGTGGAAAACGCCCCCGATTTTCTGGCACACGCAAGAAGGGCCCATAAGCGGGCATAGTCATCAAGATACCATCACCTGCCTTGCCGACACACTGCGCGATAACATTCAGCATCAGCACCATGCCGGGATTAAAGAGAATGTGGTCAGGGTTAACGTCCCAACTATGAAGGTCTTTCATCTTCTGTACAATGACTTCACGCAATTCATCTGCGGGTCCTGTGTAGCCAAAGAAACCGTGTTCTACGCGCTGATGCAAGGCATCTAACACTTCCGGCGCAACCGGAAATTCCATCTCGGCAACCGATAGGGGAATCGCATCTGGAAACCAAGTCCATTTGTAGGCTTGTGTATTCTTGCGGTCATGAATTGTATCGAAGTCGTATACTTCTGTAGCCATGCTATCTTAATCCCATGATTTAACTTACAAATTGATGTTACACACTTGCCGCCTTACACGTTTTCGCCATTCTACAACGTTAGTTAAAGTTATCAGTCATCAGTTTACAGATTCGCCCATTTGTTAGACTATCCTACTGAAAACTGTGAACTAAAACCTCGACTGCATACCATATACGGTTGCTCTATTCGTCTGACAGCTTGTAACTGCCTAACGTGAGTTACAAATTTGCATGATTATGGAGATTAGGCGAGGTTGATGCAAGGAAATGGATATAACCTACAGATAGCAAAATCATATCGCATCTTGTAGGTAGCATCATTTAGGTAATTAGTTATTGATAATATGTGCTTCAATATGTGCCGGACTTATTCAATTGATAGTAGAGCATATTCTCCAACTCTAGGCGTGTGACTGGCTTTGCGAGATAGCCATCGCAACCATTGACAAGGTAGTTTTCACGGTCTCCGTACATGGCGTTCGCGGTCAGGGCGATGATTCTGATGTGTGCCAAATCAGGATTCGCCTTAATCCGCTTGGTGACTTCCATGCCATCAATATCTGGCAGGTTAATATCAACAAAAATGAGGTCTGGCAGATGGGTTTCAGCCATTTCAACCCCCGACAAGCCACTAACTGCTTCTAAGAGCGTATAATTACCGCGACTAAGCATTTTACGAATCAAGCGCATATTATGCGGTCTGTCTTCGATACAAAGGATTACATATGTCTTCATTTTCGTCCCCTATTAACAATAACTAGATTAGATTATACACTGAAGTTATGCACTTTTGAAATTTAGCGGTCTTTAGGCAAAATTCAACCCTTAAAGACCTTTTACAAACCTAATTATCATAGTCATTTGGACTAAAATTAGGTTCAAGACAGAAACTGCATAACTTTAGTTATACAATAAAATGAGCGAAATATAGTACTCGACCAATTTAATCTTTGAAAATTAGATTATGTGTTTTTTTGGCGCAATGCCTTGCGCCCCTACATAAAAACTTTTTTAGTCAGATAATAGTTGAGAAATTATTCCTGTAGTCCTGAAAGGGCATCAGGTGATATGCTGTCCAAAGTAATTGCGGTACTAGAGAAAATGCAGAAAAAATGAACCACAAGAACACCAAGAAGCAATTTAATCGAAATCATACGGATTATTGTAGGGGCGTACCCGTTGCGCTTATTTTCTTATCCTTCTATATGGTAACTGTTTTATTCTTTCATTCATCGACACAAGCGCAAGATATCACACTGCACACATGGGAAGTCTATTTGCAACAAGGTATTACGAATGATGGGGCAGACCGCCTCATTTTCATGGATATCCTCACGGGGGACGTGACTTCGGCACAAGTTTTTGGCGAACGTTATACCCCGTTTGGCGACAAAATCTTATTTTTCGATCCTGTCAATCGCAGCGTCATGACAATTAATACAATTGGCACTGTTACCGCCCATCCCTTTATTCAGCTTGGAACAGCGCGACGAGTCGATTGGGTTTTTTCTGCCGAACAACGGTTTGTCGCATGGACATTAACCTATGATGATGCCGACGGCTTACGCACCGTCACGCAGGTAGCGACTCCCGATGGCATGAATCAGCGTGTGGTCTTTGAAGAGGGCGCACGCAGTGATGGTTTACGCGCCTTGCCGATTGCCTTTTCTGTTGATAGTAATGCCCTCATCATGGATTTTCATCCCGATATTATTAGTGCGTTTGCGCCGTATACCCAATATGCCGGATTATTTCGCTTATCACTCGCTGATAGCAATATCACCGCCTTGCCAGATGATGATACCCCGTGTTTTTGCAGTGCGGCTTTGCGTGCCGGACAGTTAGTGCGCTTATCTGTCACATCGGATTTATCCGGCTTTGATGTCTTGTTCTTTGACCTTGCTTCGAGTGTGCGTGATACGATTGATGCGATTCCGCTCAATGGTTTCACACAAGCTGGCAATATTCTCATTTCGCCGGATGGCAGACGGGCGGTTTATGCTATGTCACAAGTACCCAATTTCAGCGTATCGCCACCTGAAATCCGAACTGTTCTGATGAGTGTCAACCTTGATACGATGACCCAAGAACAAGTCAGTGACCCAATTACGCGCTACTTACGTCCGATACGCTGGACAGAAGACAATTCCGCTATTTTATTTATCAGCCCTGACCGTGACGGCATATGGAAAATCAACCTTGCGGATGGTGAACTCACTCGCGTTGCCGAAGCCACATTTATCGGTGTTTTGCATAGCAATTAATCGAATTAGACGTTACGCACTTCAACATAAAACCGTAAGGGCGTACCCACGTGTGCGCCCGAAAATAGTCGCCAACTGCCTAAGTCCTACTGATATTTACGCTTCTTTAATTGCCCCATGAATCCCATGACGTGAGTTCTGAAGCCGGCAGACGTTTCGCTGGTTTGAAGTCCGCGCCTGTGAAGTAGCCGATAGGAAGCAGTGCCGCCTGTGTGAAATTTTCAGGGATGCCTAGTAATTCCGATGTTTCTTTTTCATATTTGAGATGCAATGTTGTCCATGAACTGCCAATACCCCGTGCGCGGAGAGCTAACATCAACGACCATGCCGCCGGAAGAATCGACCCATAGACACTCGCTTGCATCCATTGGGGTGCTTTTTCGACACGTCCTTCGACACAGGGAATAATCATGACCGGAATCCGTGCCATATTTTCTGCAAGATAAGCAGCTGAACCAATCACTTTTTTCATTTGTCCTTTGACAGCGACTTGTCCGCTAGTTGGTTCAACGCGCTGCGAGCTATAGACATCCCATGATTGCTTGTAGTAGTCGGCGATTTGTGCTTTTTTCTCGGCATCGGTCACAACCATGAAATGCCATCCCTGTGCATTCGAGCCTGTGGGGGCTTGTAAGGCAATTTCAATACAGTCCATGATAATTTCTCGCTCTACGGGACGCTCCAAATCGAGCCGCTTCCGAACAGAGCGTGTTGTGGTTAACAATTTATCGACAGTTGCTAAATCCATTATTTCATACCTTGTAGAAATCTATATATTGCTTTCTAGTCTAGCGCATAAAAGGCTCAATTGCCTTAGAACAAATTGAGTTACTGTGAGATTTCGATTCAAAAAAAGGACGGATTTTTCCGCCCTCAATAGAATTTCTTCGTGTACTTTGTGACTTAGTTGTTCAAAATTAGGGGTATTTACGATTTAGCAAACGCGCATAGGGAATCGTCTCGCGGATGTGCGCTAATCCACAAATCCATGCCACAGTGCGCTCAATACCGAGACCAAAGCCAGCGTGTGGTACAGTGCCATACTGACGCAATTCGATATACCACTCGTAATTGGCGCGGTCAAAACCATGTTCATCAATTTTCTGAATCAGCAAATCGGCATCATAAATACGCTCACTGCCGCCGATAATTTCTCCGTAACCTTCGGGAGCTAACAAATCGACACTACGGCATACTTCGGGACGACCATCGACAGGCTGCATGTAAAATGCCTTCACAGCACTCGGATAGTGATAGACAAAAACCGGCTTATCAAACATTTCTGCCAGTGCCGTTTCCTGCGGACTACCGAAATCTTCACCCCATTCGATTTTCAGGAGTTCTTTTTGTTCAGGGTCTTTTTCTTTTTCATAAGCAGCTTGGAGTTTTTCAACGGCATCATCATAGCTGATACGAGCGAAAGGAGCAGTAAGCACCTCTAATTTACTGATATCACGTCCAATCGCCTCTAATTCAGGTCGATTTTTCTCTAAAACTTGCTGAACCACATAGGCGACCATTTGCTCTTCAACATCCATCAATTCTTCTAGCGAGCAATAGGCAATTTCTGGCTCAAGCATCCAAAATTCAATCAGATGGCGGCGTGTCTTGCTCTTTTCGGCGCGAAAAGTGGGTCCAAAGCAATAGACCTTGCCATGTGCCATCATATTAGCTTCGTTATAGAGTTGCCCCGTTTGTGCGAGATACGCCTCGTCGCCAAAATAATCAATACTGAACAGAGTCGTTGTTTCTTCTCCGGCTGCCGGTGTGATAATCGGCGTATCGACAAGTAAGAAACCGTCATTATCGAGAAAATCACGCAGAGCCTTAATAATTGTCGCCCGAATCCGCAGAATTGCCCATTGTTGATTGCTCCGTAGCCACAGATGCCGCCTATCCATCAAAAATTCTGTGCCATGTTCTTTGGGCGTAATCGGATAATCGACAGCTTCTTGCACGACTTCGACTGTTTTCAAGCCAATTTCATAACCTGCGGGAAAACCTTTCGCCCGTTCATCGGCACGCACTTCACCCGTGATAATCACCGACGATTCTTGAGTCAAACCCTTCACAATCTCAAAATATTCAGGGTCAATCTCTTTTTTGAACGCCACACACTGCACTTGTCCGCTACCATCGCGCACACGAACAAAGTGTAAGCGCCCTTTGCCCGTTTTCGCATACACCCAGCCCTTGAGTGTCACCTCTTGCCCGACATAATTTGCTATATCTGCAATTCGTATTGTTGTTGCCACAATCTAGCATCCTTTGATGATTGAAAAATTGTATTGATTCACCTTTCAAGAAAAAGCGTAACACAGAGACGCAGAGAATCAGAGGCACAGAGGGGTTTTTGAATAAGATTCTTAGTGTTCTTGCTTTCTTTGTGAGCCATTAAACGAAGTGCGTAAAATTTTTGTAAGGAAACTGAGTAACAATATATCTATAAAATGTGGTTAAATAGAATCAGATAATCCGATTTTTCACATTGGGTTAATGAGAAGTCAACATAGGACAAGTATATTATATGTGAAATTTATCACAAATTAATCATACATTCATCGTCTTCAACATGAGTGCATTTACCTTATTTAACGAAGTATCACTGTTAAACCTATAGCCTCTATCTCACCTTGTCATTTTGTGTAAGGCGAGATGAAACCCCGAAAGGGGCTTATAGTTAAAAAATACATTCTTCCTTTGCTTAATAATTTTGAGGAGAATCGCATGACTATCAATAACCCACAAGGAATGCACGAATATTACACCCTGACAGACCGCCACTGGCACGCCGGTTCCGAATCTTATACAGGTGGGGATAGTTTGTTGACCGCTATCCGTAATGGCTGGCAGTTACTCAATCTTGCTTATGAACAATCGGTTCAGTTACGGGGCGGGCGAACAGTTAATGTCATTTGTTTTCAGTTTATCCAAGAAAGCGAACGCATGACCATGCCTGTAGTGGTCAACCCATTTGTTGAACAGCTACTGGTTGAGCGTAAAATGATGTTGCGCCCGATGCGCGAAGCCACGCCTCTACCCGAAAAAGACCACAATAATTTGCCGACTATTGCTGTTGTGCGTGCTTAATTTAGTAGCAGCTTATTTCAGAACTCGTGGGAGAATGTTACGCCGATGAAGATTGACCGGGACAGTTAGCATCATCAGAAGCGGCGATAATAACATCCGTACAAGTGTTGCTTGAGCGAAGTACCGCGCTCGTAACGCGGCTATTTGTGCCATCCACAGCATCCCAGAACGCTGATAACAATCGGCGGCGTGCTGTGCGGCTTCGGCGGCTTGTTGTGCTTTGTTCATGCGTTCATAGAGCATTGACACGGTATAAAAAGCGATGGCGGCTGCCAGTGAATCCCCTACTGTTTTATTGACTGTCAGAGCTTGTTGAAATGAGCGAACCGCAGGTGGCAGATAATCGGGATTATTTTCTATCAATTCTAATTCTATATATGTGAAACCCATCAACAGCAAACCCCGTAGCATCGACTCATTGCCCTGTGATTGATGCGTAAAACGTCGTAATTTGCCTAAAATACGTGTCGCCTCTAGTAAAGCCTCACGTTGTTCCACCATGTTCATCATCTTTGCTATGCCAACATAAGCTTTCCCCAAAACACGATGCCCTTCAATATGAAAGCCCAGTAAATCCGCGTCGTGATGGGTTTCTTTGATAATTTTTTTGGCAATATGAAGCGCCTCATCACCATAGGGGGCATAGCCTTCTAACAAGGCGAGTGCAGTCATGATTTGTGTTTGGCGTGCTAATAATTCAAAGTGAATGTCACGGGTTTCGTTATGGGTATGAACATAAAATTTTTGTGCTTGCAAGCCTGCGTCTCGCGCCTTATACATATAGGTTGTGGCTTGTTGCAGACGTGCCATATCAACATAGATATCTTGTAAACGACATTGTATGGCAGCAAAGTGGACTTGTGCGGCATCCTGATAATAAGTTGCGGCTATTTCAAATGCGGCTATCGACTGTTCCAGATGTTTACGCTCACCACGAACGTTGTACAGTTGCCAATACAAGTCAGCCTGTGTTTCCAGATTACGTCCCCAAGTGGTGGCTTCGTCATCCGCCGATAATGTTTCCATCTCGTGGATGGCTTTTTCCAGTTGGGCAAGAATGTCATAAATCGCATTTTCGGACATAGCAGTTTGGACTTTCTATGATGTTTGGGTTTTTAGCGTGTCAACGAGTCGAGCAAGGCAATTAGGGCTGCGGCGGTCTGTGTCATTTGTTCATCATGGCTGATAGTTGCTTCGTTATCGCCAGATTGCAAGCCATAATAGGCAAATTGTGAATGACTGCCACCTTCAATTGCCATAAAACGGGCTGTTGAAGGCAAATTTGCCTCTGATTGCAAAATATTATCGACACTTGCCCGTCCATCATTTGTGCCGTAAAGCAACATGATAGGCATATTGGTACTGGCTAAAGCATCACCAGATGGAGCAGCCGCCATGAAGAATAAGCCATCCACAATAGCGAGGTTATCTGTCACAAAACGCGCCGCCACAGTCGCGCCAAATGAATGTCCACCCACGACCCACGTATCGACAGCAGAGAAATTTTCAATCACCGCTTTGGCAGCATCGGAATCAAAAATGGCAAGGTTCAATGGGGCATAAACAATCGTCGCCAGATAGCCTTCTTCGGCGATACGACGTGCAAGTGGGGCATAGGCTTCGGCTTGGATACGTAGTCCTGGGTAAAAAACGATTCCGGCAGTGGGTGGGGCATTAAGGGGAACAAATGCTATCCAGCCGCGTTGTGTCACATTAACCTGTTCATCGCTTTCTAGGGCGGTAAGGGCTTCGGGCATTAAGTCGCCGACAGGGGTACTCACCCATAAAACAAAGCCACCAACAGCCAGTAGCAAAAGCAGCACGATAGCCAGTATTATCCAACGCCACCGAATATGACGTGGCGACTTGTTCTGCTCGGCACTATCCACAATGATAACTTCTACCATACAACATCATTTCCCATATTCCGATGACTTCAGCATTGGCATTTTATATGGTGGGTGATATTCAACCAAGTAGCAGTCGCAATAGAAGGCAGACCGTAGTTTACAATTAACGATTCTTGCTGAATGTGGAGTCCGAGAAGTGCTTATAAAAAGCGTAACGCAAAGATGCAAAGGGTGGAAGGCGCAAAGAAAGGTTTTGAACTGGACCCTCTGTGTCCTCCGTGTTCTGTGTGGTTCATCTTTTTGTGTTTCCGTCCCCGATCTTACTTGATTACGAGATATTTGTACTTGGCAGATTCTCCTATATCTGTACCCTGCTTCCTGCTACAATAGAATAGTGTTCCCCATTTCAGCTACTTAGCACTTGCCTTTATATTATTTTGGCGATTTGGCGGTTCAAACATTTCAGATAGTGTCTCTTATGATTCATCTTTAAGGTAAAAGCAACGTTGACTAATGAAAAACCCAAACCCACCCTGCAACGACGCTGGATTGTCGTGATAGGTGTCGCCATCAGCTTGATTTTTCTATTTTTGGCATTTCGTGGCTTAAAACCAGAGCAAGTGATTCAGAGCCTCAGCGAGATTAATCTCCTATGGCTCATTGTTGGGGCTATCACGTATTCTCTCGCGGTGACGATTATCGCGTGGCGCTGGCAATTTCTACTGCAAACGGTGAAGCGTGTTCCTCTCGTAGATTTAACGCAAATTGTAGCAATCGGCTATATGGGGAACAATGTCTATCCTTTTCGTGCTGGCGAGGCATTACGAATTTTCTTGCTGAAGCGTAATCATGATATTGCGGCGACCAGTGCCGCAACAACAGTTGTTATTGAACGGGTTTTCGACGGAATTGTGATGCTGTCTTTTTTGTTGCTCGGCTTACTGTGGGTTGATGTCCAGAGTGCCGAGATTGAGTGGATGGCGCGAGTTGCGGCATTAGTCTTTGGATTGGCAGTAGTGGTATTTTTCACTCTAGCAGCTTTCCCGAATACGCTACGATTTTTGGTAGAGCGTATCGCAGCATTATTACCCGATTTGTTAGCAAAATTGTTGCTTAAGTTCCATGATGGCGTTCTCGTTGGTTTGAGTGGCTTGCGCTCGCCTTTGCATTTAATGGGCGCAATCGTGACCAGTTATGCAACATGGGCTATCGAAGCTGTGGTGTATTGGATTGTGATGTGGGCATTTGGGCTAGATTTATCGTATGCTGTGGCGCTACTCGTGGTGGGAACAGTCAATCTTGCCGGATTAATCCCTGCCTCTCCCGGGCAAGTGGGAGTCTATGAATTTTTTGTGTCATTGGTGATGGAGGCAGTCGGAATCGAGGCAGATCTAGCACTCGCCTATGCGATTGTCGTCCATATTGTGATTTGGCTGCCTGTAACCGTCGTCGGATTTCTCTTCTTGATTCGACAAGGTTTGGGGTGGTCTAGTATTAGAACCGCCTCTAATCGCAAGTGATAGATGCTTTATGTGGAATTGAATTCGAGTTCAAAACTCAATTCCACACAAGGCGTAGTTTACATCATATCAGCCTGAAACGTGTTGGCAGCTTTAATCGGCACTGGACAATTGACCACAAAACCTGTTGGGTCAGTATTCGGTGTGCCATTAAAGATTTCTAGCGCACCCGCATCGACCAACTCACGCAATTGTGTACTGGATGTCACGACAATCGCATCTGCCTCGTTCGTCCAAACGGCTGTGAAGTGATTCCAGAACGGACTCCAGACGGGATTACCTGCCGCATTATCAAAAATCGCCGGTTGGAAACCCATCACACCACTGCCAGCAATGCCATTGCCAAAGACCCAAATTTCATCGGTTGCACCGGCATCGACCAACAAACCCGTCGGTGGGGACGCTGCAATCGCCATCATAGGAGCCATCGGTGCAGCAGACGTATCAGTGATAATGTAGCGGCTGCCGGGATAGCATTCATGCAGCTTGAACGTGACACTCATTGCGCCCGTATTCACAGGGGTAATCAGGGGACCCGTACCGAGATAGGTCAATTTTTCGGTATCTTCCGCTAGTTCGCCGCCCGGCCATTTCACCAATGGAAAATTGACCACCAGTGTCAGTGCTTCGACTGTCACATCGCCAGCACTTTCTGCTTCTTGGATAGCGGCTTCGCTATTGAGTGTTGTTGCTGTGCCATTGAAGGTCACACGATGCACACGCCATGCTGGGCTATATGCCTCATCTGTCGGAACATGGCTCACGACAGGGAATTGCTCATCTGCGCCATTTTCAAAGGTATAGAGGCGACTGGTCGAGCCTTCAGCAGCCATCGCAGCATTTAACAGTGGCACCCAGACCAGCTTGTTTTCTGCGGCAAATGCTTGGTCAGAAGCATCTGTGCGAATGTAGTAAACTGATTCGCCATTATACCATGCTTCGTGCATCTGGAATGTCACGGAACCAAAGTCACCTTCCCATAAATCGCTTTGCAACTGGAAACCCGTCACATCGCCACACAGGAGTTCAACATCGGGTGATAGCAGCATACCATCGCTGCTTTGTTGGAATGCACCGAACTTGTTATCTTGTGCCAATACAGCCGGAAGCCCTGCATTTGCCAGCAACGCGGCACTAGCGGATAAGCCAATGCCTTGCATAAAGCGCCGACGTGACCATTGTTTTGCCATAAGTCATTCTCTCCAAATTTTTAACAATTTTGTACCATCGAATATCGGTCTCTTGATGTTAGGATAAACCGCGTTTGAGAGTATCATCCCCTACGCCTTCAATTTTCGAGACACATTATCTTGAGTATAAAGCAGACAATTTGCTAATGCTGTTGCCCTGACAACAAGTTTGTGACGAGCCATCGGGTTTTGCTGCTTAAGGTCATTTACGCCCAGTTGTAAGGTTTCGGTAATGAATCCTGAATACGTTTTGGCTTGGGGGTTTATGTATCTATTCATTTGTTTGTTGTGAGGGGCTATTACAACAAGATGACAACTGCACAGGTGTTTTCAACGACGCGCTTGTTCGACGGTTTGCCATATTCAGAAGTCAATCAACTTTTATATACTTTACGGTCTCGAACGATAGTACAAGGGCAATATATCTTCAATACGGGGCAAGAAGCGACCTGTCTCTATTTGCTGCAAGATGGTTTAGTTAAAGTGTCTTACACTACACCCGACGGAGAAGCTAGAATCCTCAAAATTTGTGAAAGTGGCGATATTTTTGGAGAACTCTTCCTCGGTGCGTATCGTCTTCGTATCGGGCAAGCGCAAGCGATGACAGATTGTACGCTCTATGGACTCGGCGAAGAAGATTTGAAATTTATCATGCAACGTTATCCGCAAATTTCATTGAACTTCATGCGTCATCTGGTTGATTCACAACGCCATACACTCGCACGGATGCACGTCCTACAACGGGCAGATGCCAAATCACGTTTGCTGGGTACATTACTGCATCTCTCGCGGACAATGTGTTGCCAAGGAGGGTCTTACTTCACGTTGAATCCATCCATTTCTCAACAAGATATCGCCGATATGACGGGCTTGAATCGCAGTACAGTCAGTTCGCTTATCAATCGGCTGCGAGAGGAGGGCATACTCGGTGGGACAGGGCGTTATCTCACGATTGATGTTGAGTTGATTGCAGATGCCCTGTGGGATGAGGGTTTTGAATTATTAGAGTAATCTATAGCCAAGCTGATATATAGCATGTACAATCGGTTGGAAAAAATCAGGATGCAATCCATACTATTACATGACCAAAAAGGAATGCCTACTTATGAGTCGTAAAAATCGTTTACAACGGAAAGAAAAACAACAGAAACAATCCCAAAATCAGCGCATGATACTCATTGGCGGTGTGGCAGCCCTTGTCTTGTTCATTGGAGTCATCGCGTGGGTTGTCCGCCAACAAAGCCCATTATCGGATGTGGATGTAGACTCTATAGCAGATGAAAGTGTGGTCTATGCGAATCTAGGGCAAGAACATATTGGGGTGGATGATGCTCACGCTCCCTATAATTCTAACCCACCGACCTCTGGACCTCATGCTGGGGGAGTTCGGACTGACTTTTATACACAACAACTCGCGGACGAAAATCTTATCCATAATTTGGAACATGGTCATATTTGGTTGTCCTATCGTGATAGTGATGATAGCGAAGCAATTGACTTATTGCAGTCCATTCAATCACAATTCCTGAGCTCTGTGGTTGTGACTTATCGCCCAGAAAACGATACACGGATTGCCGTTGCCGCATGGAATCGCTTATTGGCATTAGAAGAAGTCGATGAAGACCAAATTCTGGCATTCATCAGCCGTTACCGCGACAAAGCACCGGAATCGGTTCCCGGGCGCTAATGACTCAATTGTTTTGATGATGATAAGGGCGAGTGCTGACTCGTCCTTTTTATTTGGTAGTGTTGACCGTCTTTAGGCTACGCCTTATGCTTAATCTCAAATCAAAATATTAGGAATATTCATGATGGATACTATTCATGTTGCTGTCATACAAGCATCATCCGTTTTTGCCGATAAAGCCGCGTCTATTGCGAAAACTGTTGATTTGATTGCGGAAGCCGGAAAACAAGGCGCACAATTGATTGTCTTCCCCGAGACGCTGATTTCCGGTTATCCACGCGGTTTTAGCTATGGAGCATATATCGGCAGTCGTTCCCTCGCAGGTCGAGAAGACTTCGCACGCTTCTGGAAAAGTTCAACGGCAGTCACACTAGATGAAACAAAACTTCTCCGTGATGCGGCAAAAAATGTAGGCGCTTATGTTGTCGTCGGTATCTCTGAAAAAGGTGAAGCTGGTAATCATGGCACGCTTTATAATTCGCTGCTCTATCTCAGCCCCGATGGTGACATACTCGGCACACACCGTAAATTGATGCCCACCGCAACTGAGCGTCTGATATGGGGTGCAGGGGATGGTAGTACGCTGACGACAATCGACACAGCCTATGGCACTGTGGGCGGTCTCATCTGCTGGGAAAATTATATGCCACTCGCTCGCATGTCGATGTACGGTAAGGGAGTCAATATTTATCTCGCGCCGACAGCCGATGCCCGTGATACATGGCAATCAACCCTACGCCACATTGCCTGTGAAGGGCGCTGCTTTGTATTGGGATGTAATCAATATTTCACCAAATCTATGTATCCAACTGATTTAGCCTTATATGATGAATTAGCCGATTTGCCCGAAGAAATGTGTCGCGGTGGCAGTGCCATTGTAGACCCCTTTGGTGACTATGTGTGTCAGCCATTATATGGGCGCGAAGGAATGCTTATCGCAGAACTTGACCTGAATAAGATTCATCAAGGACACCTTGATTTTGATGTTGTCGGTCATTATCACCGTCCTGATGTCTTCAAATTCACAGTCAATGAAGCCCCGAATCCAGCATTAAATTATTCTGATGACTCCCAATGAGCGCTCCATACGCTGCTTAGTCGCGCACGAGATATATTTGTAACTGTATGTGGAGTCCGAAAAGTTTTTAGAATTCCGTCGTAAGGGCATAGCGCGCTATGCCCCTACAAAATCGAGATTTCATTTTTAATTATTTACCTGTTCTCACTTGTTCACCATTCAAGAAAATACGTAACACAGAGGGACTTTTGAATAAGAGGCTTTGTGTTCTTGATGTCTTTGTGGTTCAAAACGTTCTGAGTTTAAGGATAGCTGAATAGAATATATTTCATTCTTACAGTTCTGAAAGATTTTGTAGGGTGGTATACATGCCTCCGCCGCAATTCTCAACCGTTTAATCTAATGGCAACATCATCCGAAAAACACTGCCTGCTCCTTGTGTGCTACGGGCATGGATTGTACCACCATGTAGATTCGCCACTTCACGGCAGAGGGCTAATCCCATCCCTGTTTCGCGTCGTGAGCCTTCGCTTGGGCGCGAGAAAGGCTCAAAGATTTGAGAGGGCAAGAGTTCCGGCGCGATACCGACACCATCATCAATCACTTCAATAATCACACTACGATTGCCGACATGGTCAACCTCAATTTGGGTTTTCACCGTCACATGCCCCCCCGCCTCATTATAATTAATACCATTCACAATCAGATTACCGACCACTTGAATAATGCGGTTGCCATCAACATGAATGGCTAGAGGATCATCGGGATGGACTAAATCAATGGTAACGTCTTGTTCCTCTGCAAATGGAAGATAGGTGTCAGCAGCTTGTTGAATCAAGTCTTGTAGTACAAAGTTATCACGGTCAAGGACAATCGTTCCGCGTTCAAAGCGTGATAAATCTAGTAATTCTTCGACCAAATGCTTCAAGAGATTGACTGCATTGTCTAAGTTATCGAGATGTTGCACGACTTTTTCTGGCTGGCGTTTCATCATGTGCATTCGTAGCATAAGACTGCTGAGGGGAGTCCGTAGTTCATGGGCAGCATTGGCAATAAAGCGCGCTCGCTGAAAATACAATTCGCGTTCTTGGCTAATATCACGAGCAATCGCAACCATTCGTAGTATGTCATCGCCGGGATGTCCAATGATGGAAAACCGTAGGCTGGCATGGAATTCTGTCCCATCTCGATGCCGTAATTTGGTTTCGCTACGACTCGGTTCAATATCAACTTTGTTATCTAGTAAATTATTAAAATTGGGTTTTTCAGGGATATCTGGTGTATTACGAACAAATGACAGTGGTTTACCGTACAACTCTTCTAGCGAGTAATCGACCATACGGCAAAAAGCGGGGTTTGCATACTGAATATGGAAGTTCTCCATATAGAAAATCCCTTCCGCAGTGGCATCTAAAATAGCTTGATGCCTCTTCTGTTCCAGTGTCAATTGCCGTGTGCGACGGTCTACAAGGCGTTTTAAGTGTTCAGATTTATTGTGCAGTTGATTCGTCTTATCTTCATTTTCTAGCGCAATCGTTAATTGATTCGCTACTGTGACTAATAATTCAATATCGGCTTCTGCAAAATCATGCGCTTTTTCGTCATGTCGAATCGCCGTGAGTAACCCACGTCGCCAAACTGTTGCGCTAAATGTTTTGCGACCCTCTGTAAGCGTGTGATGATGACCTTCTACCCATATGAAATCATTTGTGAGCATTGTCGCTTTCGGCAATTTTGGTTTTCCCGTAATATTTTGAAAGACCTGCCAGATATTTAAGTGTCCATTATTTGTTTGCAGCATATGGCGCAATTGACCTGTTTCCGGTTCAAACACGACGAGCATCAGGGACGTTTTTTCGAGCGCAGCACTGAGCATATTGAGAACATGCGGCAAAACCTCTCTTAAATCATTGGTTTCAAACAAGTTGCGAAGTACCCAGTAGAGGGTTTCGGTACTAATAAGATTATGTACCAGAATATTTTGCGCTTCGTGGCGACGGTCAATTTCTTCGCGTGCCTGTTCATAGAGGCGAGCGTTGATAATCGCTATCGCTGCTTGTGCGGCAACAGTTTTGGCATAGCGAATATGATTTTCGTTATAGAAGTTAACCTCTGTATGGTCAAGGTTGAGAATACCAATCACCTCATTTTGATACCGTAAAGCAACCCCCATCCAAGAGCGAATATGGTCCATGGCTTCTACAGGTTGCCAATCAGGATGTTGCTTAACATCAGGGATAACCAGCACATCGGTATCAGCATACTCGCCCATATGAGTATTCACGAAAAAAGTATCCGTTGTAGCAGCAATTGGCATTTTGGCTTTCGACGGGATACCGATTTCAGCAAGCAGTTCCATTTGTCGATTTTGAAATAGGAAGATACTGGCACTCGAAAATGGCACAATCTGTTGCATCTGTTCCAGTACCGTCTGCAAAGTTGTTTCGACATTTAATGATGTGCCAAGTGAGACAACAATCTGTTGTAGTATTTCCAATTCATGATTACGCAGTTCCAAATTGGTTTTGTATTGATTCTTCTCCGAATAATCTTCGATGCTGCCTTGTAAGTAAAGAATGTTGCCCTTTTTATCTCGAAGAATTTGCCCCACAGTATGAACCCAAATCAGTGTACCATCTAGGCGTTGCCACAAAATCTCTCTCGCATAGGTTGTTTGGTCGGGATTCCAACGTGCAATCGCTGCCTCTCTATCAATTTGATCAAGGTAAAATTCACTAATATTACGCTGTTTAAGTTCTTCTACACTGCTGCAACCTAATAATTGGGCTAAAGTATGGTTGGCATAAACAATCGTTCCATCATGCAATGTACGATAGATACCAATGGGTAGGCTTTCAACCATAGAGGGGTAATTTATTTGAGGCGTAATAATCTCTCTGGTAACATCACGGATAATCGCTAAAAAATGTTTATCACCAGCATAAGGGGCTGGCTTGACAAGTACCGAAACCCAGCAAGGGCGCTTATCCGATGGGCAGATACGCAGCACGACAGCATCAGGGTTAGAATCATCTTCTAAGGAGCGAAACAGTTTTAAGGCAGTCCGGCGAGAGGCAGAATGGATGACACTCATTAAGTTATGGTGTTGCCTATCAAGTTCACCGTAACCCATTAAACTTAATGCTGCATCGTTGATATGCTTTGTTTGCTTCGCTTGGAAAATGATTGCGGGTAGTCCAATCGAATCTAAAATATCTGCAAGTGCCGCATTAGAAATAACCATTTATCCCCACAAATTTATATTCCTGCCAACTTATAGCCATAATCAATCTAACTATGATGTTCATTCGATTACTTATAGCATAATGAAATAACAAAAATAACACCAGTTAAGATAAAACACAAAGCCCCTTTCGGGGTTTCATCGCGGCTCATACAAAGCGGCATAGTGAGATTCGCACCATACTTACTCCGAATAATGTTCTGACTCCGTTTCATCGCGGCTCATACAAAGCGGCATAGTGAGATAGAGTCTACAGGTTTAATAGAGGCACTCTGTTAAACAAGGGCATGAGTGTCAGTCATGCCCTTTGTGGAAAGTTGATATGCGGCTGGCTAGAAGACCAGTTTTGCTAGTGAGAGCGCCCCTTGTTTCCATGGCACACGATGGCTGACACCACTCTGACCCTCGAATTTACTGAGGTTATCAACATACCATTGATAATTGCGAATCAGAGCCTCTTTGTTACTGTACTTAGGTTTGAAGCCCAGTATTTTTTCGGCTTTTTCGACACTAACAAAGCTGTCTTTACTCGCTGTCTCATAGACCCATTTGTAGAGTGGCGAAATTCCTAATTTTTCCAGAAAGCGCAATGTCCAGATAGCGGGTTCAGCCGGAAGTGGAATAATGCGTTTACCATGTCCGGCATAATCCAACACAGCCTGATAATCTTCGCCAAAGGTGGTAAATTCTTGTGCGCCAATATTGAATGTATCGTTGGCAATCTCGCCATCTAGCGTACTGCACAAGTAAATCGCCTCACACAAATCTTCAACATCAAGCAGTTGATAGCGATTTTTGCCATTGCCCAATACAGGGAAATTGTGTCCGGTATACGCCCAATCATAAAGCAGGACAAAAACACCGAGTCGTTCGGGTCCGATGAAAGATTTCGGGCGAACCACTGGTACAATCATGCCTTTCTCACGATATTCAAAGCAAACTTCTTCTGCCTTGATTTTTGATTCACCATAAGGACCCACCCCATCCAGTTCATCATCTTCCATCAGTGGATGATGGTCAGGGATGCCATAAACTGCCGTCGATGATACATGCACAAAACGCGGTACCCCATGTTCGTAGGCACTTTCGATGACATTGCGGCTACCATCAATATCTGTGCTGTAGATGTCTTCGGGTTTATACAGTGGCAAGGCGGCTGCGGTATGAATGACCACATCGACCCCTTCCATTGCTTTGTCAACGGTGGCGCGGCTACGAATGTCGCCGGTTATTTCAATCACTTTGTCACGTTCTGGATAATCGAATGCGACAAGATCTAGCGAGACGACCTCATGCCCTTGTTGCCATAAATAACGAGCCATATTGATGCCGAGGAAGCCTGCGCCCCCTGTAATCAGATAGCGTGCCATAGAATTGTTATGCTCCATATAATATCGTGTGTAGAGGGCATCGTTTATCATATCATGCCCTATGAATCGCCCATATTGTATATTGGAAGTAGGGGGTTACAACCCTTAAGACAGCAGCATCAGACAATTTTTGCAGAGCTTTTATGATTGCTAAGGGCTGAGATTACTTAAAAATATCGCTTACCTTAATCGCTAAACTCGGTAGGACATCGCCGCCATCAAGTGTATTGTTTTCATGCACCATGCGGACAGGTGTATTGGGTTGATGGACTTCAATCATTTTCTTCTCTGGGCGTACTACCCAGACGACGATTCCAGCAGCGAGATAATTGCTGAGTTTGATAGTCATCCGCTCATTTTCAGCTTTACTGTCAGATGATATGACTTCAACTGCTAAATCGGGTGGATTGGGATTGTAACCACTTTTGGCTAATTCGGGTTGCTTTTCGTAGCTGATGAAAGCAACATCAGGTGCATAGCGTTCACCTGAAACGATGTATCCACCTCCTTCACCTGCTGCATGTCCAATATCATGCTTGAATAAATAGACATTGATATAACTAAAGCTATGCGTTTTTTCTGTTTTGCAGCCATTTTCTATCACTGAGGGTTAAAACCACTCAGCTATCCATGCCCACTAAAAGGGGCAAAAAAGCAGGTCAGAGCGCCTTTTAGTGCGCTTCCTGCGCTATTGGTTTGCCAAATGCTTTCGCTTTTGGGGCAGGATGCTATAATTTCTTTTTGTAGAGTCCGATAAGTGCTTAGAAAATGCTTAACGCAAAGGGTGAAAGGCGCAAAGAAAGGTTTTGAATAGAAATCTTGGCGTTTTGGCGGTTCATCTTTTTTCTAAGTTTTTTCCAGATTCTACATTTGTTAAACAGGATGAAATATTCACCCAGTCTTACCCATGTTATGCGGCAGGCGATATACTATAATCGGCTCAAAACATTTTTAGGAGTTATAGCTTATGGTCAACGCACATCGTATTACTGTTGGCGATGCAATTTGTATTTCATTACATGAAGGCGGCGGCACATCTGATTTAGAGGGCATCAAGGGGCGTTTCCCAGATGTGAGTGAATCAGATTTAATCGCAGCACTCGATGGTCAAACAGAAACGCTCGGTAGTCTCAACTGCCTCTATATTGACCTCAATGGCACAAAAATATTGGCTGATGTGGGCTTTGGTATCGCTCGTCGCCCAGACTTAGGCAATGTTGATCTCGCATTGCAAAGTGTAGGGGTTCAACCTGCCGATATTGACATCGTCTATTTGACTCATTTTCATGGCGACCATATTGCTGGTTTACTTACGCCAGAGGGCAATCCGACGTACCCCAATGCTCGTTATGTCACATCGAATGCAGAATGGCAAGAATGGATTCCGCGTTGGGAAGCATCGGAGCAAGAGTATCACAAGCAACTCTTAAACATGATGACATCGCTAGAAGATAAATTCGCCTTTGTCGATGATGGCGATGAAGTTATAGCAGGGGTGACAGTTGTTCTCATACCCGGACACACTCTGGGACAAACGGGCTTACTGGTCGAATCAAATGGCGAACGCTTCATCCATGTGGCGGACTTGCTGCATCAGACATTTCAGTTTGCCCATACCGATTGGCACTTTGCCTTTGATAGCGATGGGACGATGGCAAGTAAAACTCGTGCTGACATGCTAGAACGCTGTGCGACTGAAAACCTATTGGCGATGTTTTATCACTTACCATTTCCCGGTATCGGGCATGTCAAAAAAGACGGTGCTGTCTATCAATGGCAAGCGATTGAAATCTAAACAACGGTAATTGTTGATAATTGCACGGTTGATTCATGATAAAGGACACTCAACACGAACTATATTTGTTCTGATAATAAAAGCAATCTGACAAATATACTTAATCGGAGTTGGCATGTTGGCAAAACAGGAACGGGTTCGTGGAATTGACTTGTTGAAAGACCCTGCATTGAATAAGGGGACGGCGTTTACTGCGGAAGAACGCGACAAACTGGGATTATTGGGTTTGCTACCGCCACATATCCACACCTTTGATGTGCAGATTCAGCGCGTGATGGCAGAGTTGCGCTCAATTGACAATGACTTAGGTAAATACAACTTCCTCATCAGCCTACAAGAGCGCAATCGAACGCTGTTTTTCCGTGTTGTTGTTGACTATCTCGAAGAAATCATGCCGCTTATCTATACCCCAACTGTGGGCAAAGCGTGTCAAGAATACGGGCATATTTTTCGTCATCCACAAGGTTTGTTCATCTCGAAAGAGGATGCTGGAAGAGTGGCTGAGGTTTTGGCAAATTGGTCTCAAGATGATGTGCGTGTCATTGTCGTCACCGATGGCGAACGGATTCTCGGCTTAGGTGATTTGGGCGCTCATGGTATGGGGATTCCCGTCGGGAAATTATCTTTGTATGTGGCGTGTGCTGGGATTGCCCCCCACCAAACCTTGCCGATAACGCTAGATGTCGGGACGAATAACAAGGAAAATCTTGCTGACCCATTCTATATTGGGCAACGTTCGCAACGCATTCGTGGCGCAGACTATGATGCCTTCATTGAAGAATTTGTCGCAGCAGTCAAAGCCCGTTATCCAAATGTACTCTTACAGTGGGAAGATTTCGGCAATCAAAATGCGTTTCGCTTGCTGGCGAAATATCAGTCACAACTTGCCACCTTCAATGATGATATTCAGGGAACAGCCGCCGTCACACTCGCCGGAATACGCTCTGCTTTGCGTATCACGAAAAAACCGCTTGCAGAGCAAACGTTCCTCTTTTTAGGGGCTGGAGAAGCGGGTATCGGCATTGGCGATTTGTTGGTTGCGGCAATGGTCGAGGAGGGTATGCCCGAAGCAGAGGCAAAGCAGCGTTGTTGGTTTGTTGATTCTAAGGGTTTAGTAGTCGCCAGCCGCGATAATCTTGCCGTTCATAAACTCGCTTATGCCCATGATGCGCCCTTCGCCCAAACCTTGCTAGAGGCGATTCAACAAGTCAAGCCGACAGCATTGATAGGGGTTTCCGGTGTAGCCCATATCTTTGATGAAGCGGTTATCAAAACGATGTTACAACTCAACGAACGCCCGATAATCTTTGCCCTATCAAACCCCACTGCTAATGCAGAATGTACGGCATAAGAGGCTTATACGTGGTCAGATGGCAAGGCAATTTTCGCCAGTGGTAGCCCGTTTGACGCTGTGACCTATCAGGGGAAAACCTTTGTACCGGGACAAGCAAATAATAGCTATGTTTTTCCGGGTGTAGGTTTGGGCGTTGTGATGTCGAGAGCCACACAAGTTACTGAGACAATGTTCTTGATAGCCGCGAAAACATTAGCCACACTGGTTGATGAAAAAGACCTTGCTATGGGACGTATTTTCCCACCACTGCCAGAAATTCGTCGTATCTCAGCCGAGATTGCGGCAGCGATTTGGGTCTATGCGGAAGAAATCGGATTGGCACGCGAAACCCTACCTGACAACCCTGTGAACTACATTCAGTCACAAATGTACGACCCTCAATATGCCGATTACAAGTAGGTTCTCAAGGACTCATCATTTGATGTTGGCATAGGCACGAACGGGAAATGTGCCAACGCCTTTGAATTTGGGCGGCACAGCACTGAATGTATAGTCGTCATCTGGTACAGCATCTAAACGACACAGATGCTCCACGATAAGAATCTCCGCCCCTAGTAATATGGAATGAACGGGGCGGGTATTCGTGCGCGTATCGTCAATATTGAGTGAATCAATGCCGACTAACTTCACGCCGACTGCTTTGAGGTATTCAGCAGCATCTTCTGTGAGGAAGGGATGATTTTCGTGATACTGCGCTGTATTCCAATACGCATCTCCCCAACCTGTATGAACAAGTACAGCCCGACCATGCAATTCTTTTGCCTCAAAAAATGATTTATCTACAGCTAATCCATTGCGATAATCCGCCCGAATAGTGATGGCATCAATATCGACAAAACGCTCAAGTGGATAGTCGGAAACATCTTTGCCATCAGGATAGCGATGAAAGGGGCAGTCGATGTACGTTCCAGTATTAGCGACCATTTCTATCTTGGCAATCTGAAATTCTGTGCCTGCTGCATACACTTTACGCGAGTCTTCGCGGCTCAGATAATCACAGACAATCGGAGCTGGTAAACCTTTGTAGGTAATCAGACCCACTTCAATTGTGTGACTTAAATCAATCAGGCGCGATGAATCATCACCTGTTCGTTTATCCATATTTATGAACCTTTCTTCTAAAATTCGCTTAAACCTCGATATCCCATGCGCCTAAATCTGCCAAAAAGCGATGCGCTGTCATATCCAGATGAATGGGAGTCAAGCTGGCATAACCATTATGAACTGCCCAAATATCTGTACCGAGTTCATCCACCACACCTGTCGGGGGTTCGCCAACAATCCGCACTGTTCGACGGTCTTCGTCCATTTCAATTTCATCACGATAGATACGAACACCTTGTCGTGTCAGGCGAATGCCTTTGATTTTACCTTTCGGGATATTCAAATTGAGGATAGTGAGTGGCGGCATATCCTGATTTAGCATATAGCGCACAACAATAGCTGCAACACGGGCTGCTTCAGCATAATCGGCAACTTCACTTGCATTGGAGTCAGATAAAGATATTGCTAGGGCAGGCACACCATGAATGACCGCTTCTAAAGCGGCTGTCACTGTCCCACTGTAGGTAATATCTTGCCCCATATTTGAGCCCCGATTGATACCCGATACGACTAAACGCGGCGGCCATGGACGTAAGCCCATCGCACACAAGGCAATACAATCTGCTGGAGAACCATCAATAGAGGTTGCTGGCTGTCCATTTGCTAATTCAGTATCGGAAACAGTAATGTTACTAAAGAGTGTTTTTTTATGCCCACTCGCACTCTGGTTACGCGCTGGGGCAGCGACTTGAACCGTGCCAAATTGTTCCATCGCCTGCGCCAATGCCAGTAATCCGACAGCCTTTACACCATCATCATTTGTTACCAATAGAGTTGTCATAAATTGTCTTTCAAATGTAGTGTTGGATAACGAATCATACTGTCGTTAATGAGTGACAATATTCATTCTATCGAATATACTGCTATCATCAATGACAAATTGGAATTTCTAGTCATATGGGACACAAAAAAACTGCGACGGTCATTTGAGTCTACAGAGTAGTCAAAACTAGATAGGAAACCGCCTGATGGATGAGGAAACACGCAATAAACTGACAGATGTACAAGCTCGCTATGCACAAGTTCTGATGGAAAAACCGAATGTTGTCGGTGTCGGCATTGGTCTCGCTAAAGAGGGTGATGACAATAGCTCTGAAGCGGCATTGATTGTGATGGTTGAGAAGAAAGTGCCGCTTGAAGAACTCGCGCTAGAAGATGTCATTCCGCGTATGATTGAAGGCGTGCGCGTGGATGTACAAGAAACTGGGGGCTTCGAGGCACTGTAAGCGAATATTGGGTAAGGAAAATTACAATCAATGTAAGCCAACTTTTTCTAATAGCTCAATCGTGTCCGGTAGGGCATCCAACAGAGGATAGGCTTCATCGGCTGGGTTTTTCGGGAGTGGATTGACACGCAAGCAAAGCCAACCCTCATAGTTAGTCTCTTTCAGTGCAGAGGCAATCGTCGCAAAATCGAGTAAACCTTGCCCCGGTAAACGTCCATTACTATCACTCAAATACAGGTAGCCGAGTCGATGACCGTGTTGTTTGAGAGCCTCAATGAGATTATCTTCTTCGAGCGCCATATCAAATGTATTGGGCGCAATCTTGATAAAGGGGTTATCGACTTTGCCTGTTTCGCGCTTCATCTGAATCACATCCAGAAATTTTGAGGCTTGCGGCACGGTATTCAGGAATTGTGTTTCAAAGCGATTGCGCGGTTGAATATGCAGCAAACATCCCAAGGCATAGGCTAAATCTGAGACAGTGCGTAAGAGCCAAATCAGTAACTCGCTGGCAAGTTCTTCTGAGCTACGGTAGGGGGTCATATCTGGTGTGAGTAGATTACCCCATTGTGGGACAAAAACCACATGGTTAGCATTCAAATCAACCGCCATTGCCATCGCCTGACGCATATTGCTAATCGCCTTCTCACGAGTCGGCGAATCGGGCGACAAGTAGCCTTCTATTTTACCAAGATGCACTGATGCCACTGATAAATCAACAGCATCAAGAGCCATAGCGACATCCATGATGCGCTCATCTAGCCCCTCTGCAAATAATTCAATGCCATCAAAGCCTAGATTTTTAGCCTGTTGATAGCGTTCCTTCAAAGACCGTCCGGGCAACATTGCTTCGTGTATCGCCAATTTCATGCCGTTAATTGCTCCTATGATTGTCAGTGCTGTTCATATTGTAGATTCTAGTAAATATTCAGAAAAATGCTTAACGCAGAGAAACAGAGAATCAGAGCCGCAGAGCATCATTTTGAACTGGAATCTTTGTGTCCTTTGTGGCTTTGTGGTTCATTTTTTACCGCTTTCCAGACTCTACTGAATGATACTTCGCAAGGCAGCCACGACACGGTCTTGCTCGTCATCACTCATGGGGACATACAAGGGAATCGCAATCGCATTATCTTGGATAAACTCGCTATGTGATAATTCGCGGCAGGTACGAGGCGCACAATCACAGCTTGAGCGTTGACCTGCACATTGCCAATCTTCGATTTCGTAGGCAGGCTCACGATGACTGTTCATGATGGCGCGACGGGTGCTAATCCCCACATCGAGTAATTGCTGCATGACGGTTCGTTGGTCGAAACCATCTGGTAAACGAACAATATAACTTTGCCAATTAGAACGGGCGTATTGCGGTTCATGCGGCAAGATAAGACCGCCTATATTGCCCAACAATTCATGATAGCGGTCTGCTAATTCACGCCGTCGTTCGATAATTTCGGGTAGCCGTTTCAGTTGTTCACGCCCGACAGCCGCTTGAATATCGGTCATGCGATAATTGTAACCTAGTTCGGTATATTCCTCAAAAATAATTTGCTTGGCATTGTGGCGCTCTGTATCACGAACGCTCATGCTGTGTTGTCGCCATAATTTGCATTTTTCGTCGATATCGGGATTATTCGTTGTAATCATGCCACCATCGCCCGTTGTGATGACCTTACGCGGATGAAAACTAAAGACAGCGATATCACCATGCGGCGCACCTATTTTGTCCCATTTGCCCTGAAAATGCACTTCACTACCGATGGCACAGGCGGCATCTTCCACCAATGGAATCTTGTGTTTTTGGCTCATCGCAACGAGTGCCTCTAAATCACAGGGCATCCCGACTTGATGCACACATAAAATAGCGGCAGTTTTCTCGCTGATGAGTGCCTCGACCTTGTTGATATCCATATTATAGGTACGGGGGTCAATATCGCAGAAAACCGGAATCGCGCCACAATAACGGATGGCATTCGCTGTTGCAATGAAGGAATGACTGACCGTAATCACTTCATCACCGACTTTGACTCCGACTGCCTTCAAGGAAAGATGCAAGCCTGTGGTGGCATTAGAAACTGCCGTTGCATATTGTGCGCCAACAGTTGCCGCAAATTCGCCCTCAAATGCCTTGACCATCGGACCCTGAGTCACCCAGCCACTGCGAATCACCTCGCGTACAAGGTCAGCCTCGGCATCGCCTAAAAATGGTTTCGCTATCGGGATTTTATTCTCAGTCAATGTGTTTCGCTTTCACTGTTGGTTGGAAGACATAAATTTTGACAATCCATCAAGTTCATCAGGGTTACTCTCCCATAGTACCTGCATACTATCTATATTTGAAGTTAATCTCTGTTGCTTGGGTGTATTTCATAGGATGACACTATTTTGAACCGTTTTTTTAGCCACTTTTGCGTTATAATATGCACCATCGTCTAATATTGACGATGCAAAAAGCACAAAATAATGAATGTACGAAGGATTTACTTATGAAACGTTCAATACTTGTTGTACTGGTTCTGCTACTTCTTGGCGCTAACATCATTTCCGCGCAAGAGACGGTGACAGTTGAAATTTATTTCCCGATTTCCGTTGATAGCCCCATTACGGAGATTCTGAATGGTTATGCCGAAGCCTATATGTCTGAAAATGACGGCGTAGAAATCGTCTGGTCATTTGAAGGTGGCTATGGCGATGTCAAGAATCGTCTGCTGACTGTTGCCGAAGGTGGGGGTGATGTGCCGGCATTAGCCATTATGCTGGCAACTGATATTTACGACCTCCGCAATGCCGAAGTGATACAATCTTTGGATGCCTTTGCCTCAGAAGACTATCTATCGGATTTCGTCGCGGCATGGCTCGCTAATAGCTATTATGATTTTGATGGTGATGGCACAGGGGAACTCTATAGCGTTCCGTTCCAACGGTCAACTGTCTTGCTGTATTACAATGCTGACCTTTTAGCCGACGCTGGATTAGATGTCCCAACAAATTGGGAAGAACTCGCTACCACAGCACAGGCTCTCACAACGGATGAGCGCGAAGGTATTCTGATTCCAAATAGTTGGCCCTACTGGTTATTCCAACCTTTTGCTGCTGGCAGTGGACAAAACATCGTTTC
The DNA here is from genome assembly GCA_030950085.1 of Anaerolineae bacterium. GTDB lineage: Bacteria > Chloroflexota > Anaerolineae > Aggregatilineales > Phototrophicaceae > JAUZRW01. The sequence continues at coordinate 57,014 of JAUZRW010000042.1, read as the reverse complement.
TGATAGCGATACCGAAGTCTTTTTCAATAATGACGATGTGGTTGAAGCACTTAATTTCTGGGTTGCACTCTACGAAGAATACGACGCGACTCCTGATGGCGTTCAAAGCAATTGGGGTGATGCGCCCGGTGCCTTCTTGGATGGTTCAGCAGCGATGATTTTACATAGCAGTGGCTCATTGCGAACCATTATTGACAATGCCGATTTTGAATTTGGTGTCAGTGGTATTCCGGGACAAGATGGCGGGTCATTCACGGTGACAGGTGGCGGTAATCTGTATATGTCAGCCGATATTGACGATGCTACCGCACAAGCTGCTTGGGACTTCGTGGAATGGCTCACAGCCCCCGAACGAACTGTCGATTGGAGCATCAACGCCGGGTACTACAATACTCGTGAAAGTGGTTTTGAACTAGACGCATGGACAGCTTTTTCTGAAGAAAATCCACAAGTAGATGAAGCCCGTGCCACGATTGATTCTGCCGTGCGCGAATTCTCAGTACAATCTTTGGGCGACATCCGTAACATTCTCCACGCGCAGATTCTCGCTGTGTTGAATGGTGAAACAGATGCCGCATCTGCTATGGAGCAAGCACAAACAGAAGCCGAATCTATCTTGAGCATTTTCGAGTAGGTGAGATATTTTGGAACGTAGGGGTGTGGCGTGCTGCACCCTATTTGAACCTACGGGAAGGTTTGAAACCTTCCCCTACACATGACAAATTGGGTTCAAGCGTAGGGGATAGTCTTGGACTATCTCGCCGAAATGAGGCTGAAAAGTGTTATTTTGATGCGTGAGGGAATAGCGACCCACCTCTATATCACCTAAACTGTCTGCACTTTTTCTTAGGAATCAACGCATGACACAAAAGTCATTTAATCCGTTACCCTACTTACTGATATTACCGACCCTGATTTTTATTTTGTTGTTTACGGTGTATCCGACATTTCAGGTTTTGCGCGAGAGTCAGGTTTATTTTCATCCCAACCGACCTGAACGCCAAAGGGATACTGACCTCAATTTGCCGGGGATTGAAAGCGAAACACGCAGTATTCGTGGACCCTATAATGTTGGCTTTGCTTATTTTAGAGCGATGTTCAACCCATCTACAACAGAAGGTGAGATATTTTATCAGGTGATGGGCAATACTCTTCGCTATACCATCGTCACTGTTCCGGTGAGTATCTTGCTGGCGTTTTTGTTTGCATTACTGGTCAATCGCACCGTTCAAGGGATTGGATTGGCACGAGTGGCTTTGTTTTATCCCACCATGTTACCGATGGTCAGTGCGGCAACGATTTGGCTCTTTTTCTTCACCCCAGAATACGGTTTATGGAATGCAGCTTTGCGCTTTTTCGGGTATCGCGGCGCAGAAAATTGGGTTATCAATCGTGATTTGGCACTTTATGGTTTGATGATAGTAGCCATCTGGAAGAATGCGGGCTATTTCATGATTTTTTACTTAGCAGGATTGCAAGGTTTACCCGACGATATTTTTGAGGCGGCTGATTTAGATGGCGCGACTTGGCTGACCAAAATAATGAAGATTACTTTGCCTTTGTTGCGACGAACGACCTTGTTTATCACGGTAATTGCCATTATTGGGGCATTCCAAAATATTGACCATGCGCTAATACTCACCAACGAACTTGTCACAGGAGAAGCCGATTTGCTGCTGTACGAGATTTATCAGCAACGGTTTGTGCTGCAAAATTATGGTTTTGCCAATGCCCTAACAGTTGTCATGATTACGCTGTTGCTGTTGTTTACGATTGTTAATTTCCTGCTATCGGAGCGTTCGGATGACCAGTAATTTTATCCCACAAAAATCACGACATTGGGGAACAATCGGCGCGAATATCGCTACAGGGCTTATTTGTTTGCTGTGGGTGATACCGATTGTGTGGGCGATAGTGGTCTCGTTTCGTCCACCACAAGACTCGCTGGGTCATAATGATGTTTGGTTTAGTGACCGATTGACACTGGAAAGTTATCAAACAGCGATTGACCTTGCACCATTTTTCCCGACAATCGAAGATGGCAAAATTAGCGATTCATATTATGCCAATACGATTCAATATGTCGTGCTGACACTCGCGGTTCAATTGATGACGATGCCCTTAGCCGCTTTTGCCTTTGCCCACTATGAATTTTTTGGCAAGCGTGTCTTATTTTATCTTGTTCTGACACAGTTGATGATTCCCACAGTGATTTTACTCGTCCCCAACTTTAGGACGATTCGTGTGCTGGGTTTGTATGACACCACACTAGCAATTGCCATGCCTTATTTTGGCTCGGCATTTGGGACATTTTTGCTGCGGCAAGCCTTTTTAGAAGTGCCGCGTGATATGGTTGATTCTGGCTTGATGGATGGCTGTCGCTGGTATCATTTGCTGCGGTATGTCTATTTACCACCGAGTCGTGCTACACTGGTGGCATTCGGGCTGGTCAGTGTTAGCTTCCACTGGAACTCGTTATTGTGGCCACTTGTTGTCACCAGTGATAAATCGCGTCCACTGACGATGGGCTTGTTACGTTTTACGCAACTAACTGATATTGGCGCACGCTGGAGTTTGGTCACGGCTGCGACGATTATTATCATTTTCCCGTTGATGTTGATTTTCTTGATTTTCCAAAAACAATTCATTCGTAGCTTCATGCACTCTGGCTTGAAATGATAAACGTATGGCAGCCGATAAGCTCTATCCAATTAGAACTTATGCAGTTTCGGGCGCAGCACGCTATTGCCCCTACAATTTTTTGTGCTGAATTGTGTAACTTCTACCATGGTTGGAGAAATGGAAAATGAGGCGCATCCCCCATTATTCCTAACAGGATTGTACAATTACCCGATTTTGCAAGACAATGCTATAATTCCCAATATACATGAAGATAAACTTATTCGAGATAACAAACACGGGATAGCTTGATGACCGAATTTACAGCCCATGAATCACCTGCACATGATGTTAATGCGCTCCCGCTAATGCACCCCGGCAGACCTGTCGGACGTGATGACTTGTTGAAAGAAATTTATGCCCATATCCAAGCGCGTCGCCCTGTGTTGCTTTATGGCGATTCTGGTAATGGGAAAACTGCCCTCGCTGCGGCACTGGCAGCCGCTTTTTTACAACAACCCGGTGGCGTGCTGTGGTTAGCCTCTGGCACACATCCTCTACAAAAATTGTTGGTACAAGTAGGGCGTGCCTTAAGCATAGATGATATTACAACGAATGAACAACCCGCTTCACGGATTGGGGCAGTCTCGACGGCATTAACGACACAAAAACCCTTTATTGTGCTAGATAATGTGACTGATGCACTAGCACCCCAACAATTCATTGATAAAGCCGCCGATAATCGACCCCTGATTCTGATTAGTGATACCGAGTTAGCTGGTTCATGGGAAACTGTCCGTGTTCCCACACTCAATGATATGAGTGCAGGAGTATTGCTGAAACAAAAAGCTGGTATCCAAGATAATAAGTACGATATTGATATCTATGCTGTGACGAAGCAATTGGGTTATAAGGTGCTGCCAATTGTGATGGCGGCACGCAGTATGGTTGCTGCCAAACAAACGCCTTCTGATTACTACAATAATCTAAAACAGGTTGTTGAAAGTACAGGCGATGCAACTTTATCAGTGATTGGTTTGACTTATCGGGCGTTGAATAATGCACTGCAAGGCTTGGTGTTGATGTTAGGCGCGACTTTTCGTGGCGAAGCCTCGCTCGATTTTCTGAGTGCGATTAGTGGTGTCCCCGAAAATGGGATTCTACAACCGATGTCCATTTTGTCGCAATTGTATCTGGTCGAAAAGTTTGAGCGTCACGGCAAAGCCTATTATCGTTTGCATCAACGGGTCTATGAATTCGCACAAGCGGCATTACAGGGTAAAAATCAATTGGCAGGGTTACAAAAGAAAGTCCTTGAGACAACCCTCGCCTATGCCAAACAGAATGCAGCATCCGGCAACGTGAACAAGGCTAATCTCGCTAAAGAGATGGATAATTTTATTGCGGCGGCGATGTGGTCATCCGAGCAAGGTAATCGTGAAACAGCGAATGAATTGGTTACAATCTTGACTCAAGCTGACGATTTTGTACAAAGTGCTGGCTATGTCTATGAACTATTGGCACTGCGTAATATGGGGTCTGGTAGTACAGCCGCGTTTCCTGCTTATGGTCCCGACCCGATAGTAGAGGTTGAAGCGAGTCCTGATGACGACTTCTATGATTACGACGATGAGTTTGATGACGGCGAAAGCGTTTTAGAAGACAAGATTCTGGAAGATGAAGATGACGACGTTTTTGCTGCTGCCCCACTCGATGATTTAGATGTCGAAGAAGGGATGAATAGTGCCGCTTTGCGAACTGATGCCATCATTGGCATTGATGTTGACCAATTGCGGCAGGCTCTCGCGCAATCAAAATCTCAGGGCGACGCAGCACGCACGATTCAAATATTAAAAGCGATTGGCAAAGTACAAGTTGGGCAAGATAAAGATACTGAAGCGATTGCGACGTATAACGAAGTGCTAGAAACTTACGAAGAACAAAGCGACCAAGAAGGGACACTCGATGCCTTGAATATGCTGGCGGCTTTGCTCAGTAAAACAGGGAATCATCAAGCCGCCGTCATGCACGCCACACGCGGGATTCAACTCGCAGGGGAGCGTGGCGATAGAGCGACTGAATTGCAATTGCAGACCACCTTGGGCGATGCGCGTCAAGATTTGGGTGAAATAAGCGCGGCGATTGAGGCATTCAACAAGGCACTAGGAATTTCGCGCACGATTGGCGATAAACAAAATGAAGCACTTTCACTATATAAATTGGGTTATGCCCACCTTGATAACAATGATGTGGATGATGCCATTCACAATTTAGAACAAGCACGCGAATTGTTCAAAGCACAGATGAGGCGCGACTATGAAGGGCGTGTTCTAGGTGGATTGGGTAGTGCTTATAGCGACCTTGAACAGTGGAGTGAGGCAATTGGTTATTATCAGTCAGCATTGCATATTGCCCGCGAAGTCCAAGATAAAGACGATGAAATGTTACAATTGAACAATCTCGGTCAGGCACAAGTTCATGCTGCTAAGTTACCGGATGCCTTATTGAGTTATCGGCAAGCATTGCATCTGGCATTTACGAGTGAGAAGCGCGAAGAAATCGTTAGCGGTGTTGTCGATTTGGTGCGCTTGATGCTGAAAAGTCATCGCTTGCTGGATATTTGTGATTTGTTGTTGGAAGAGGCAATGATGCTTGAATCTGATGACCGCGACGTGAATACGCTAGTTGATGAGGTGAGTGCTAAACGTCAAGAGGCGCAAGCACGCGGTATTAGACAAGCGCCGATTAGCGGCACAGCACAACAATATGCGGCGAATGCTTATGCGCTATTAGAACGCTGATGCACAATACCCTCTGTTACGTTTCTCGTTAGAGCTTAATGCAACAGAGGGTACGCTTGTTCAATTTAGGGTGTTTGATGTTGCAATGTCAAGCCGCGTGCTGTTTCAGGCGCGAAGCCCATCCAATAGGTATTTTCTTCAGTAAAGTTGCCATCATCATCAACAGCATACACACCGTCTGTTGCTACTTCAACCAAATCAAGATAAGCACCTAAATCTTCATCTTTTAATTGGATGCCAAAGAAGGCAGTAGCGAAATGTTCTGCGATATTATTTTGGCGTGTCGTATCCCAGACCGAATCGGCAAAATGCGAAAACTCAGCCGCGTTATCTGCTGCTTCAACAGGTGCAGGATTAGGCGCACCGGAATTGTGACCAGCCCCCATTAAGGTCAGTAAGTAACGGTCTGAATTGACCAAATTTTCAAAGATGGCGCGTGTCCCAATTTCATACCCTGCTACTTCATCTTGGCTACCTGCAACGAGGAAGTAAGGGACATCCACAGCCGCTAACGCTTCAACATCCCAGATGCCAAAGTTCATGCCCCATGGTGCGAAAGCCATCACTGCTTTAATGCGCTCATCACGCCAGTCGGCGTAGGTTTCGCTACCCGCTTGGTTGACTGACAGCGCATCGCTGCCGCCGGTAATCTGTCCAAAAAAGCCCATTGCGGCTTCACTAACTCCGGCTCCAGTTGTGTTCAATGCGCCATAACCGCCCATCGAATAACCAATCAGTCCGGTATTATCAGCATCCAGCAACCCTGCTAAGAAGCCGTCATCTGCTGTACTCATCGCTGCCATTTCATTGAGTACGAACAGAATATCAAGGCGGCGATTGAGCAGTGTGCTTTGGAATGCCGGCAGTGTCGGGTCGTCATAGCGCGAATCCAGATGGTCAATAGATACGACAACATACCCCTTAGACGCTAAATTCTCTGCTAGATGACTCATCAGGTAACGATTACCGGGCCAACCATGTGAGACAATCAGCAATGGGTAGGGCGCATTGCTATTATCCGGTTCTGCATCTCGTAGCGCCGCGCCTGTCCATGTGAAAGGAATCAGTGGGCGGCTAGGGTCAATGGCAGGTCGTCCCAATGTACTCTGATACAAATCAACCTGTTCAACACCCTCTGGAATCACTGCTGGATACCAGACTTCAACCGTAATCGGGCGGTCATAACGGGGTGTTTCAGCATCGGGTGTGTAGGAAACAATATCAATCTGGTCAGGATTCACCAATTCAAGTGTCCGAACGCCAATATCATACATACCGCGTGCCGCCAATTCGGGGGCATCAGGGCGCAAATCATTGGTCGGATTATCTTCTGCCAAAACAAGGGTAGTCAGTGATAAAAAAACGATAATTAACAGTGCGAATTTTGCTTTCACGAAAATCTCCTTATGGTGTTAGGAAATAAAAATTATGGCAGAGGGTTTGTCTATTTTTAGGATTACAGACAAGGTTACTGCCAGAAGGTGATTATAGCACATAATTCTATTATTCTATCGCAATTTATTTTTAACGAATAGAATGGGTTATACACCTGCCCTCAGTTTTTTACTTCTGCGCCAGCAAATCAGCGACGACATTTTTCAATACCAGTGATTTGCTTTGCTCAAGAGTCGTTTGGACAAATGCTTCGCCTAAGTTTTTCCTCAGTTGGTCGAGCATATCGCTGGCACGGTCTTCAATCATGGCGATGAAATTTGGCGGATAGCGTAAAACCAACGTGAGCAATGTGATGGCTTCTTCGTATTTTTCCTGTTTGATGTAAATTCCAGCAATACCGGATAGCGAGAATAAGACCATCGGCAATGGCAAATGCTCAAAATCAGTCATGCCCAAAACTTGCTTGAAGTAGCTTAAGCCTTCATCAAAATCGCCATTGATGCACGCTAATTGCCCTAGACCAGCATAAGATTGTCCACGAATAATCAGATGTCCAATGTCGTCTCCAATGACCTTTGCTTTTTCAAGGTCAGCACGCGCTTCCTCAAATCGACCCAATACCAACTCTGCTAAACCGCGTCCGGCATGGGCAAGCCCTAAGCCTGTTCTATCACCAATTTCGATGCGAATCTGTAGCGATTCATCAATGAATGCCTCAGCCTTATCCAATTGTTTCATGTTGACATGGATACGGGCTAAATCACTGAGCGAATCGCCAATACCACGCTTATCGCCTAATTGCCGCCGAATTTTCAGAGCCTCTTCATATTTGGATGTGGCAATTTCGTGTTGCCCGATGGACATAGCGGCATTGCCGAGATTACTCAAGGCATGGGCAAGCCCGTATTGGTCGCCGACTTCCCGATACAGTTGATAGGCGCTTTCGTAGTTTTCTTTCGCCTTCGCATATTCGCCTTGCATAAAGTAAGCGCCACCCAAATTAAGAGTCGTGAAAGCCATACCACGCTTACGATTGGTACTTTTGAAAATGTCGTAAGCCTCATGGAACAAGTCCATCGCCTGTCCCAATTGACCCATTTCACGCAAGATTTCGCCGAGATTATTCTTACCATAGGCGATGCCCGACGGCGAATAGTTTTCAGAAACATCACTGCTATTGAGTTGTTCATAGATTTCGCGTGCTTGCTGATATTCACTCCCAAGATAATGGGCATAACCTAGATTACCCATGCCCATGTAATATGCCACGATATCATCCGTTCGCTCAACGCCTGAGATTGATTGCCGCGCAAATTCTTTGGCTTTCTCGTAATCGCCCTGAACCATATAGACATAACTGATTTGATTGAGCGCGTGGGCAACTTCTGTCGAGCGTGAGTCGCCACCGAAAAACTGAATCGCCTCACTTGCGATTTGCAGGGTTTCTTCGTATTTGCCAAAGCGTGTTCCTGCCCATGTTTGTCGGATTCGCGCCCGCCAATAGGTCGAATCTTGATGCCCTGCTTTTTGCATAGCATCTGCCATATCCTTAAACAAGTCATAACTTTCACGTAGCCAACTATGGGCTAGATAATAGTAATGCAGGGTTTCTTGCATCACATCCAGCATATGATATTCGCCATTTGTCAGGGCATGATGCCACGCAAGGCGAATATTTTCTTGTTCGACATCTAATGCTTCGACAGCCGCATTTTCTTTGGGGCTGTTAAACGGCACAGCAAATTTACTCGTAAAAGCGGCATAATATTGGCAGTGCGCGAGACGTGTCGCTTGCTCTTCGCTTGAGTCAGTAAAGCGTTCTGCGGCATATTGGCGCAACATCTTCTGCACATGATAACGACCACTAGGGTCACGGGTTAAAAGCGATTTATTGACGAGATTAGTCAGTGTTCGTAATGAAGCCCCTGCGACTTTTTGCCCCGCTTCGCGTTCAAAGCCACCGCGAAAAACCGATAGCTTGAGAAAAACAGCTTGCTCATCTTCGGACATCAGATTCCATGAATAATCGAAAACAGCCCGAATACTGCGATGACGTTCTGGTACATCACGCAAATCAGTTTCGAGGAAGTCAAGACTGCGTTCAATCTCACGCACCACTTCATCTAGCGGTAACGCCTCTAGCCATGCAGCAGCGAGTTCAATCCCTAATGGCATCCCCCCCACAAGACGAATCACTTCTGCTACATTATGCACTGTTTCTGGCGAATCCAATTCAAAACTTGGCATCACACGCCGCGCACTCAAGGCAAATAATTTCGCTGCGGGTAGCTTACATAAACTCTCTACTGTTTCGTCTTCTTTTGTCGGTAGAATCATGCCATCGACTTCGTAAAGTTGCTCACCTCGTAAACGCAGACGTTCACGCGATGTCACGAGAACAGTCACATTCGGGGCATTTTGCACAATATCAGAAACGATGCCAGATGCGCGAGTCAAATGCTCAAAATTATCGAATATCAGCAGCATTTTCTTCTCGCGCAGATAGTTCAGTAAATCTTGCTTGCCATCGCTACTGCCATAGGTAAATTGAATGGATTCAGCAATCGTGGGCAAGATGTATTCAGGGTCTTCTATCGGCGCAAACGGCACAAAATAGACTCCATCATGGAAGAATGACAATTGTTTTTCAGCAAAGGCAAGCGCAATGCGCGTTTTACCGATTCCACCCGCGCCATTGAGAGTAATCAGGTAGGCATTCGAGTCGATGAGTTTTTGTAAATCTTCAAGTTCTTGTTCGCGCCCAATAAAGGGTGTCGGTTGGTGAGGGAGGTTATGGGGTGCTTTTATGGTGCTAGATGTCGGTACTTTGGGAAATTCACTTGTATTTAAGTCAAAACGCCCTGTAGAATCATCCACGTTGACAACAGCCTGTAACGATGTTGTGCGGTCTCCACGAATAATCGCTTCTAATTCTGCGCCGATTAAGCGCACACTTGGAATCCGTGCTGCATGTTCTTTAGACAACATCCGATAAATCAAATCGACTAAGGCTGTAGGCAGTTCAGGATGCAATGTTTCCAGATCGGGCAGGGGTTCGGTCAAAATCGCATTGATAAGTTGGGCAGGCTGGCTATAATGATAGGGACGTTTGCCCAGCAGCATTTCCCACAACATCACACCAAATGACCAGATGTCGCTGCGTTCATCTGGCACTGTACCCTGAAAAACTTCGGGGGCAATATAAGCTAACGTCCCCACAATGGCACCATCTTGTGTGATTTGTGGTTCACTCTTCATACGAGCCATACCAAAATCAGTCAGACGCGGTGTGCCATCTTCGGCAATTAATACATTATCTGGCTTGATATCACGGTGCAATATTCGCAAACGATGAGCGCGAGTCAGGGCATCGGCAATATCGAGCGCGATATAGAGTGTCCGTTGAAGCGAAAGTTTTGTTTCTTCTTCTAATACATCTCGCAGCGAACCACCCTTGACATATTCCATGACGAGGTAATGCACGCCATCCACTTCATCAGAGCCTAACATCTTCACAATATTGGGGTGATTCAACTGGCGCAACGCTTGACCTTCAAGTTCAAAGCGCGTCACCATTTCGGGGTCATTAGCGATGAGTTCACGCTTGAGTATTTTGACGGCAACAGCTTCTTTGCTGCTTATGTCGACACCACGATAGACTGCCCCCACACCCCCTTGCCCGATGAAGGTGGATTTATCGTCTAGCGCAACCTGAAACCGATTATTGATTAAAGTTGTTGTGGTATTCATGCTGGATATTATCCGTTTCAATTTAAAAATGTGCCTCAAAACTCTGAGCATTAGAGCATTTGCTCTGATAGCTTCTTACAGCCATTACGTAAGAATTTTGTATAAGTTTTAGATTAACCAAAAATGACAAAGCAAATGGCTATGTCGCACGTTTGAACCACCAAAATATCAAGTCGCCAAAATTCAAATCTTTGTATCCTTTATGCCTCATTTGGAGTATTATCTATTATTGACAAGATACAACACAGATAATGAGGTGACGCTAGGTGACATCGCAAGATGAACTACCCCTTGTTAGCGTGGTCATGCCGATTCGGAATGAAGAGCATTTTATTGAACGCTGTCTAGGGGCTGTGCTGCAACAAGATTATCCAGCCGATAAGATTGAAGTTTTAATTGCGGATGGTATGAGTGATGACCGCACTGTCGAAATCATCGAGTCGCTGACGGGTGCAGACCGTGTACGGATTGTGCCTAATCCAGAGCGTATCCAATCATACGGCTTGAATCACATTATTCCACTGGCAAAGGGTGACTATATTGTGCGAATTGACGGTCATACGATTATAGAGGCTGATTATATCCGACAATGTGTGAAGACCTTGCAAGAAACGGGTGCTGATAATGTGGGCGGTGGCATGGATGCTGTCGGAATAACCGCAATAGGCAAGGCTATCGCAACAGCCGGAAACTCGGCATTTGCTGTGCCGGCTGCCTTTCATGTCAGTGCGACGGCGCAATATACAGATACAGTCTATTTGGGTGCATGGTCAGCGCGTGTTTTTGAGCGTATCGGTTTATTCAACACGGAACTTGTCACCAATGAAGATTACGAGTTGAACTATCGCATACGGAAGAGTAGCGGCAAGATTTATTATAACCCAGCCATCAAGTCTATATATTACAGTCGCCAAACGTGGTCACAATTGGCACGCCAGTATTATCGCTATGGACGTGGTAAGGTTAAGATGCTGCGCCAATACCCAGAGTCACTTCGTCCGCGCCAGACCGTCGCGCCACTCTTTGTTGTGGGTCTATTGAGTGGACTTGTCCTAGCACTAATTTCGCGTCCTCTGCGCTGGATTTATGTTGGGGTGCTATTTCTTTATCTGCTGCTCGGTCTGATTTTTGCGATACGGGCAGTTAGCAAGCAGAGCGAAGATGTTTCTATATGGCGCACACTGCTAACCTTTATTATCATGCACATCGCATGGGGGCTTGGCTTTTGGCGCGAAGTCATTAAACCCGGTGCATTCTAGTTGGCAAAGGCACGATGAAAGGCATATTTTGAATATCTGGCAACTTGACCCCGCCCACTTAACAGCGTATTACGACAAGGCACTTTGTACGGCTCTTGCCCAAACCGAACACAATGTTCGCTTTGTGACTAGCAAATATCTTTACGATAATAAACTCGTTTTCTTGATTCATAAGCTATTTCGCCTCGCAAATTACTGAAATTGTGTGTAGTAATTAAGGAGTTTTTGGGCTTCCACATCCCATCGGTATTTGTGTATAACTGTTTCACGTCCGTTTAAGCCCATTAATTTAGCTTCTTCTGGATGAGTAATTAAGTATTCAATCGCATTCGCCAATTCTTCCGGGTCAGTGGGGTTTTTCACTACTAGACCACAACTATTACCTTCAACAATCTCACTATAGAGTGGAAAGCCTGATGCAATGATGGGGAGTCCTAGAGCCATGTATTCAAACAATTTGGTCGGGTAAGATTTCATATGATTCGGAACAGGCGCTAGAACAGCTAACCCGATGTGACACTTGACAATGCGTGGATGCCATTCTGCTGGAATCTTACGCCCCTGTAATCGGACACCCTGCAAATTGTGCGTGTTGATATAGCTTGTCAATTCGGCTTTGTGTTGTTCTAAAATAGACCCTATACATTCCCACTCGACAGTTGTCCCTCGTTCCTTGAGGATATTAAGGGCATTTAGCGTGACTAATGAGCCTCTTTGTGCGGTAACATCCCCGATATAGCCAACGGTGGGCGTGTTGAATTTCGCTTCATCTACCGTGATTAATTCATCAATCATCGGCAGGTTTAATATGGTCTCTTCTGCACCTCCATGCCAGAGATAATTTTCTTTGTATGATTTTTCAGCAAATATAATTGGCAAACCATGCAGTAATACTCTTTCTACCAGTCGATAAAAATTTGACAGCATGGGGCGTAGAAAAACAGGTATCCATTCTTTATGCCGCAGAGCAAATGGTACATTTTCGTGCATATCATAAATCACTGTTTTTCCTCGTAAGCGCAGTATCAGTGCCCATAGCAATAACTCAGGGTCATGGATATGATACACATCAGCGTCCTCAGCTAATGCTTGCTTCATGGCATAATACCCCGCGGAGACAACACGCCTATATGGGTTTTTCATACGGGGAATAGCCCGTATCTGGATTCCATCAACAACTTTGTCAGAATCATATCCCGCAATCAGAACAACCCCATGCCCTGCTTTTCTCAGCGTTTGCAGTTCCTTATAGAAGATACGGACATCAAAAGGTCTATGTACTGTGGTGATATGTACTATCCGGTTTTGTTTCGACATGAAGTAGTTACTTGCCTATTTATTTTGACAATAAAGCATAGTTGTCAACCTACCAAAGAACGCTTTATCGATCGTAATATTGGTTGCAAAGGGCGCGGAAAAAAGTGAACCCCATAAGTTGAAAATACATAGCGTGTTGCTGAAAGACTTATTTTCATTTTGCCCCATAAAGTTTCTGAAAGATTCCTGATAACGTCTAGATGTACAAAAAAGGTTTGTAAAACAATAACAAAATTTGGTGGCAAGTTTTCATTTGGACGGACTGTTTTCATGCGTGTTCTGAAATCAAGAGGTGGTTTCACATGACGCTCATATAAGACTTCTGGAATGCTAACTGCTACTCCTTCCAACATCACCCGAAACAAAAAGAATAAATCTGCAGAAGGAATCAGCGCAAACGGTAGAAAAGGCTTGATGATTTCTCGCCGGTACATACCGTAAATTATCGCATGAAGTTGTGGACGGAAAGTTAAAAGAGACTTAATTCGCTGTGGTCTATCATGTTGTGTTAGGTTGAGTGCAGAAAAATGAACAATTTTCTTTTCCTGTGTTGTTTCATTGATATGTGTTTGGTCGGTATAGACCATGACTGCTTCTGGATTGGCTTCCAGCTTATCCACACATTTTTGGATAAATTTCACATCCCAATAATCATCATGAGCCGCCCACATGAAATATTTTCCGGTAGATAATTCATACACCCGATGAAAATTGTATATAGCCTCCATGTTTTCTGAATTTTGGAACAAGCGGATGCGATTATCACGAGCGGCGTATTCCTGGCAAATTGACCACGTTTGATCTTCCGAAGCATTATCTGAGATGATGATTTCGATATTGGAATACTCTTGAGAAATCAAACTCTCAAGAATTGTTCGGGTAAGTTCGCCTGCGTTATAAATGGGCAACCCCACACTAACTACGAGTTCTTGATTGACCATATTTAGTTCACCTTGATATCGATTCGATTTTTCTTGTGGTCAAAAAGCAATGAATTGTATTTGTTAGAGTTCGTGATAGTGGGATGAAGTGTACCAGATAGAAAAATGAGTGTAAAGTTACAAAAAATGTACAGTACGGTACACGTACGGTTATTTCGGCGCTGGTTTTCGGTGTAAAGCATTCGTAAACCTTGTAAAGATACGATTGAGAAATATGAGATCCCTGCGCTTGAGGACGAGAATTTCTGTGATGGCAATGCCACTCATTCGTACAAAGACAAATAAGATAATGACGCTAGATAGTGTATAAGAGACGCTAGAAGCGATTGCGGCACCCTTAATTCCCATTGAGGGTATTAACAGCAAATCCAGAATTATAGTGGCAATTAATGCGATAAATCCCGTTATTGAACCAATCTCAGGATGATTTTCAGTCGCTATATAGACAGCCAGTAGTTTACCGATACTGAAAAACCAGACACCGGGTAAGAGGTAAAGCAATGCTGGAACAGCTGGCAGATATTCTTTGCTATATGCAAAGGAAATGAATGGGTAACTCACGATTGCCAAAATTAGACAGGAAATTCCAATCAAAAATGCTACAACACGGGTAACACGGGCGGTCATGACGGCGGCATGTTCTTCATCGGATGCCGCATGGAACATCAAGGCTGTTCGGATTGACGTTGGTATTTCCCACATGCGTTCTGCATAAAGTGTCGCAATTCCATAAAATCCGACATAAGCAGGTGGGTAGAAAAAGCCAATAATGAAAATATCTGCACGGTAATTCAAAAACTGTGTCACCACACCGATATGGTTTTTCAACGCAAAGGAGATACTTTCATTAAAAATAGACCGACTAATCCCAACCCGAAAATTGACAGCCCTTAATGCAAAATATATCGTTATGATGGTAATGAAAATGTAAGAGATTACCCATGCAAAAATGACATTCTGCAACGCATCTTGCTGATAAGCGGAAAATACGATAATCAAAACAAGTTGAGTCACGATTAGAGCTAGCGAAAGAAGATTGTAAATTAGTATCCATCCAACGGCATGTATGATTTCTTTCAAATAGTTCCAAAGCAACATCGCAGGAAGCAAGAACAAAACCAATTGCATTAATCGGATAGGAACACCAACGTTGGTCAAATAATGGTAGAAAGGTATCCAAAGCGTTAAAAGCTCGACAATTAATATCGCTACCAGCCCAAGAATTACAGAGGCCAGTAACGAATTCCCCACCATAAAAGGCAATTTATCTGGATGACGCGCCCCAATAAATATATTGGAACTATTGAGTCCCAATCCAAAAATCAAATTGCTGATACTCATAACCAATATAATTACTTGATATGTTCCCTGAAGTGTGGGACCTAAATACCGGGCAATTATGATATTTGTTATCAGTGCCAGCCCAATATACAGTATCCGACCGATAAGGGTAATGGTGATGTCTTTAGCAAGTTGCGACACAGGTATATTCCTCGATGTCGTACATCGGGCGAAATGTTTGCATCACGTCAAACTTTGGTGTTTCGGCATAATTGGAGTATCCATCCTCGTTTATTGTCGATTGGCACAAGTAACAATACACTATTCTGAGTGAAGTATCCATGTGTAGTGACCCAAAGCGTTAACAATATATGCGATATTTCTTCTTTGGTACTGAGCAGTGAAAACAGCCGTCTACACTGGTTAAAGCACATAAAATAATGCTATGCTATGTTGAAGAAGGCGTATTTACAATATTTTTATTGACTTGGATTTGGATTATGCTATAATTTGCTTAGACTGTTAGATAATTATCTAAATATCGAAATGACACTATGACTCTGGACAATACATTCAAAGCACTTGCAGACCCGACACGGCGCGAAATCTTGCAAATGCTCAATGATAAAGCCCTCTCAGCAGGGGATATCGCCAAATCATTTAATATGACTAAACCGAGCGTGTCGCATCATCTGAATATCTTGAAAAATGCGGAATTGGTTATCGCTGAACGGGATGGACAAAATATCATCTACTCGCTGAATACATCGGTTATTCAAGAGGTAGTACAACAAATCATGGAATTTTTCGACATTGGGGAGGATGACAATGAAACTGAATAATCAATGGGTGATGCCCGTCTGCATTGGCATTATGTTGGTGACAAGTCTTATATTGTATCCATCGTTGCCGGATGAATTGCCGATACATTGGAACTTAAGCGGCGAGGTTGATGATACCGCACCCAAAGCAATCGCTGTATTTATTATGCCGCTGGTTGCCATCTTGGTATTTGCCAGCACCTATATCGTGCCAATGATTGACCCACGCCGTGACTCCTATGAAAAATTCGCGCCCTCTTATGAACGGGTACGGCTGGCACTTGTGATGTTCATGGTCGGGATACACATTATCATGCTGACACAATATGATAACCCACAAGCCTTGATTCGATTGCTGCTGTTCGCTGTCAGTCTCTTACTAGCAGTCATTGGTAATGAAATGGGACGCTTCCGCCCAACTTGGTTCACAGGGATTCGCACTCCATGGACATTGGCAGATGAGCGTGTTTGGCGCAAAACGCATCGCGTCGGCGCACGCTGGTTTGTCGGTATGGGGCTTACCAATATGCTTGTATCGCTCATATTGCCGCTACAAGCAGTCGGTATCGTTATTATCATCACAACTGTCACTGTGAGTCTCGGATTGGTCGCCTATTCGTACTTCGTTTATCGGCATATCAATACTGTGTAACAACCTTTTTTGGACTTGAATCTCTGTCTGCTCTGCAAAAATGCGATATAGTGTATAGCGTTGACTGAACACAAAGGAATCATCGCATGGCAGACGCAATTCGTCACTTGGAGCATATTTCTTTACGGGCTTGGCCAGCACTCGAAACACAACTTTATGATGGTTGGCTACTGCGCTTTAGCAATGGGTATACTGGACGCGCCAATAGTGTCAATCCCTTTGATGGCTCGTCATTGTCGTTGGATGAGAAAATTGCCTATTGCGAAAATCTGTATGCAAAGCGTCAGTTGGATATGCGCTTTCGCATGAATGAAGCTGTTTTTCCCTCAGAATTAGACGCGACACTGGCACAACACGGTTATGACTATTTTAGCGAAACGCACGTTTTGGTTTGTGATTTAGCGCAACATCCCCCGATGACCGACACCCGATTCCAATTCACAGAAAAATTCACGGAAAAATGGCTTGCTGCCTATACAAGCATGAACGATACAGCGCCACGCCATATCCCGACATTACATGCTATGCTGCAAAATATCGAGTCCGATACATGCTTTGGCTCCATGATGGGTGATGCGGCTGTTGGGCTGGCTGTGCGCAAAGACAATTTCGTCGGCTTATTTGATATTGTCGTTGATGCCTCACAACGGCGGCAAGGCTTAGGCAAGGGCTTAGTTAGTAGCTTGATGGCATGGGGGCTGTCGCAAGGGGCATCATCAGCTTATTTACAAGTGGTGGCGGAAAACGCTCCAGCACAGACTTTGTATGCCCATTTGGGTTTTGCTTTGCATCATAAATATTGGTATCGTATCAAATGCTATAAAGTGTTATGAAGCGTAGGGCAAACGTCGCTATCCAATAGCAACAGTTTTTTATATAATGTGCCGCGTTTTGCAAGTATATAAGCGAGAAGCGATGCTATCAACTGAAGAAACAAAACCAAATCGCAGCGATATAATGCGCGAAGAAGATTATGCAGATAATGAACCTGGTTGTGTTGTATGGGGTATTGTCGGCATCTTTGGGATATTTTTATCGTTTGCGATTGTGCTAGTGGCAGGTGAAGCTGGAGTCCGTCAGGGTGCGGATGCTGGTGCAAAGACAGCAGTTGCCCGTGAGCAAGAATTTATTGCGCGAGAGTGCGAAATTTTGCCGACTCAAATTGCCCGTGAACAGGTTGAACTGGTTGGTCTCCGTTATGATACTTGGATGCAGCAAGGTGCGATTCCCTTATGCGCCCAACCGTATATCGCACAGGCGACCCAAATCTATCTCAATAGTTTAGCCACTGCAACGCCGATGCCATCAGCAACATTGGAAGCCACTGCAACGAGTTTTCCGACAGAACTCCCCACTGCAACAGCCGAAATTCCTATCGAGAATGCGGCACCGACTAGCATTTATGATTTAGCAGGATTGCTTCAAGAAGCGCGAGATGACTTGTTTGAAGGCAATACTGTCGAAGCAATTCGTTCACTCGATGCCATCATTGCCATTGACCCCGATTATGAAACAGCAACCGTGAATCAGCTACTCTTTACATCGCTAACCAATCGTGCCACTTTCTTATATCGCAGCGACGGTAGCCTTGCCGAAGCGATTCAACTGACGAATCGGGCAGAAAATTATGGTGATGTGCAAGATTTAGCCTTTGAACGCACGGTGGCTCAATATTACTTGGATGCCCAAGGTTTTCTCGATGTGAATTATGCGGCTGCTATCCAACAATTGAATCAGGTACGCGCCTTTGCGTCCAATTATCGGAATACCAATCAATTGCTGTTTGAACAATACATCGGTTATGGCGATGCCTTTGTCGTCGGTGGTGAACCCTGTCGGGCAGTGCAACAATATGATGCCGCCTTAGCCATGCAGCAGCAACCGTCGCTGCAAATCAAGCGTGATGAAGTACAGGCGCAGTGTAATGGGACTGGACTTGTGGCAACCCTTGACCCGAATAGCACAATCGACCCTAATCAACCGACAGCAACACCCACGACTGGAATCGCACCAGTAGGGCAACCCGGCGGTTAGAAAATGTAACATCTTGCATCAATCGAGCGGTTAAAGGTTTGAATATGTCGCAACGCATTGTTCTAGTAAACAGAAAATGATAGAATAACAGCGATACACACTCATTATGATATGCTGATGACTCATAAAAACGAAGACCAAAACACACAATCAGACAATTCAGACGCGCCTATGCCAGCGCAGGATGTTAACTCATCTAACAATAATGAGCCAAATAATAGTCATATCGCACAGGGGGACACTAAGACTGTGAGCGACAATCTCGAAGGCAAGAATGACTTATCTGCAAATATGCCGCCACAAAGTAGCGATAATGAGGATATGCAAGCCCCCGAAACAACAGTAAGCAAAGATGTCGGCGGAACGACAAAAGATGTAAAACAAGATGCACAAGTTGCCCTCAATGCCTTGCCTGTGCTAGACAGTGAGGAAGCCGCAGAGGGTACAAATGAAATAGACCTCTCTGAAGCAGGGAACACCACTAGCAACCTCCAGCAAGAAGCCATTAAAGCTGAAAAAGAGCGCCTCGAACGTGAACAAGCCAACGCCGAAGGTCTTCCTTTTGATGATGATATGATGTTGCGTCTGGATATTGTGGAATCCAACCAACCGATTATATTAGAGGTCGGTGGCGATTTAATTGTCGGACGTGCTGATAATGTGACGGATTACACACCCGAAATTGATTTAACACCACATGGCGCGTATCGCTTAGGATTAAGTCGTCGTCACGCATTGATTAGGCGACAAGAAAAGACCTTACTCGTCAAAGATTTGAGTAGCCGTAACGGTACATTCGTCAATGGAGAACAAGTCAAAGCTGGCGGTACGCATCCCTTGTGCGATGGCGATGAATTACGCTTTGGCAACCTCACCTTACGAGTCAATTTCCAACGGAAGAATTAAACGAAGTATGGGAGATTGTTCTACCCTCCCAAAATTCGCTCGACCTCCCCAGCCGCCTGTTTGGTTGCATATAGAACTTGTCCCATATTGGCATCTTTTTCAACCAATACAGCGACAGAAGCCCGTCCACTGGGGTAAACGACCATCGTACCATCTTCGCCTTCCATCAAGAGGCGCTCTAATGAGCCTTGTGCTAAACGCCCTAGTGTTTTTTCTGCCAAACCAATCAGCGTAGCAGACATCGCCGCTACCTGCGGACTGCTGGTCGGGTTTTGGTGAGGGTTCTCATCATCACCGGATGGGTAGGCGGCAACCAACAAGCCATCAATATTTACGATAACGGTTGCTTTTACCCCAGTGACAAGCGTATGGAGTTTTTTTAGTTCGTCTGTTAGTGCTTCCTCACGGAATTGCTGCGACATCGAAACCTCTCTGTCGTGCTGTTGAGTCGATGAATGATTGTCTAGTACCTTATTGTATCTCAAATTGAGACACTGTGCATATCATAGCATGTTTTCTTTTTTTTGAGAGCAATGAGATTTAATCTTCGTATTTGGGAAAAGTAGTACACGCTCAATTGGGCAAGAACCATCTTGCTCCTACGCTCAAAACACCGTAATTATTGTAAGAGTTTAGCGTGCTAAATCCATTTTGCCAAACCATTGATAATGCACCCGTTTAGCGGCTTTCCTAACTGTGCCTGTTTCTGTCACCACTCAAAAGAGTCACGACTGGCTTCGCTAGGTTCTTTGGCGATAGGTCGTGGGTCGCCTGTGGTGAGGCTCATCATTGGCACGAATTTTTCGTCGGTTTCACCCTTGCGTAAGACAATCCCCCCTTGATTGGCATCGGCATAAGAATAGAATGTCTTCACCTGCATATTGTAGCGCTCAGTCACACGCTTCTCGACTTCTGCGCTATCTTCTGTGCGAACAAACAAGACAAAATCATTGTTTGTAATGCCGACAAAGGCATCATTATGACCTATCTCACTCAACACATCGCGGATTGTTTTGCCAGCATGATAGAGGGCTTCACTGGCTGCCATAAAACTATAGACATCGCTGTAAGCATCGAAGCCATGTAACTTAAAGACCATTTCGCCATAGGTGCTGCCGCGTTTTTGACGTTCTTCATCAATGAGCGACCCTGTCGGTAGGCTTGTGCGCGGTTCGTTTAGATTTTCACGAGTAGCTCGTCGAATTGCTCCCACAACTCGTAGGCGCAATTCATCAATATCGAATGGTTTGGTAATATAATCATCCGCACCGAGTTCTAAACCGTGTACCTTATCGGCGCGCTCGTCACGTTGCGTCAAAAAAAGTGTCGGGATATATTTGGTGAGTGACATTTTTCGTAGTTGATAGCAAATTTCATAGCCATTCATATCCGGCAGCATGACATCGAGCAAAATCAAATGTGGAAAGCGTGTCCGTGCGAGTTCGATGCCTTCTTTTCCGGTATCAGCATGAAGCACTTCATATTCAATAGATTGAAAATACATCAAGAGCATTTCTGCCACATCGAAATCATCTTCAATCAGTAAGAGCCGATGCTTCGTCATAATTTTTCCCTTTTTCCTGTTATGACTCGTCGCCGAGAACGGCGCTCACCTTAAATTGATTAGCCTCAGCATCCGCAGCATTGGCAATCGCTGTGGTGGGTGTTAAAGCCATTTCTACCATATCCTCACGCATCACAGACCGTAATGGTAAAATAGAGTCTGTCAATTCAATTTGTGAGGTATCTACTTCTTGTAGCAGTGTAAAATAGCCTAGAATTTGTGATAATTGTTCAGTATACATCGTAATTTCATCAGGACTCAAATCTAATTTTGCGAGTTCTGCAATGTCTTGAACATCATCGTTTGTTAATTGTGATGCCACTATACATCAACCTTTTTTCCGTAATGACGACAACTGTTGCCTATTATAACATAGACTACGCCATCTTAAACAAATGATGACCTTTCAAAATGGTTGGTCTATGAAGGTTTCGTCGTAATAATAATGAGTTTTTTGCAACATTTCTATGGAAAATACTTTAGAATACGCATACATTGTGAAATGTTATAGTGCAATAGACGGTTGATGGCAGATAGAAACTCACAAAATCTGTCAAAATTGCTATAATAATCAGAGGTCTATATCAGTAGAAAGTCACTCATGGCAACTGGAAGTCTCCATCTCAATCGTGATATCATCTTGGCAACCAAACGCCAACATGTCAAAGAACGCCAACGTCACACCCCGACAGAGGCGATTCTTTCGCTTGCACAGATGCAAAAGCGCCCTCGTAGTTTGTTAAATTACACAACAGATGGCGACAGAATCTTCTTGATTGCACAAATTACACGCACCGAAGTTTATGACCCCGTGACAAGTGCTTTGCATTGTATCGCGCACGGTGCGGATGCCGTATCATTCTTTACTGACCATTCGATTTATCACGAAGATTTGGATGATATGCTGCTAGTCGCACGCGGGACAAAGACAGTACCGATTATTTATCAGAATTATGTGCTTGATGAATATGGGGTGATGGCGGCACGGGCGGCAGATGCGAGTGGGCTGGTTTTATTTGCATCGCTCTTGCCAGAAGATGTTTTACGGCGCGTGGTGGTTATGACGCAACGCTGGAAAATGTTCACCCTGATTCAAGTGAATGATATGGCAGAACTCAAAATTGCAAAAATGTTGAGTCCGCATGTTTTGTGCTTTGGCGATAATCTGTCTAACAATATCGAAACCACAGTCGCCGATTTGAACGCGCTTCGAGATGACCTACCCTTGCATAGTAAAGTCATGCTGATGCACACATTGCAATCTATTGATGAGGTTGAAGTTGCCTTAAAAGCAGATGTCGATGGCTTGATTGTCAGCGAAAATGTGCTCAAGCACAGGAAGCAGTCGCGTGCTTTACGGCAATTGATGGATGAAGCAGCCATGAAACGCCACCACAATGGATGAGTCTACAATTCGTCAGCTTAATGCCATCAATCGTGAATTTTATCAGACGACAGCCACAGAATTTGACCAGACTCGCGTTAGGGCATGGCAGGGGTGGCTGACACTGCGTGAGTATTTGACAGCGCCACTGTCTGTTTTAGATGTGGGTTGCGGCAATGGACGCTTTGGGTTATTCCTCGCCGAGTCATTCAGCGAAAATATCAGCTATCACGGGATTGATAACAATGCTGCTTTGCTTGAAGCTGCTAAAATCTCGCTTGCGGATAAACCACAATTGACACTCACCCTCATACAGCAGGATATCATCTCACAAGCACTCCCTGATGGCACGTTTGACTTACTGGTCTTATTTGGAGTCATCCATCATGTGCCGGGGACAGAAAAACGACGTGATTTTATGCAGCAACTCGCGCAACGTGTCGCACCCAATGGCATCCTCTGTTTTGCGAGTTGGCGCTTTTACGAATACGAACGTTTTCGGGCGCGTTTGGTCAATTGGTCTGATGATATTGCGGTTGAGCAGGGCGATTATTTGTTGGATTGGCGGCGCGGCGAACGTGCCTTGCGCTATTGTCATTATGTCGATGATGCCGAACATACAGCCCTGATTGCGGCGACGGGCTTAAGCGAAGTGACAAGCTATCGGGCAGATGGGTCAGACAATCGCATGAATGTTTATAGCATCTTACGGAAAGATGTTTCTTGAAAGTTCCCTCGCGCAGAGTCATTCTTTCGCTATAATAGGTCGCATTCTAATCCACACATTAAGGACGACTCATGATTGTTCGCAACAATAAAGACCTTGACGGATTAATGCGAATTGGGCAGATTTGCGGTTTGACATTGCAACATATGTTGGCGCATGTCGAACCCGGTATGACAACCAAGCAACTTGATAATATCGGTGCTGAATTTCTGAAAAAGCATAATGCGACTTCTGCACCGATTACAGCGTATAATTATCCCGGTTGGACGTGCATCAGCATCAATGATGAAGCGGCACACGGTATTCCCGGCAAGCGTGTCATCCAATCTGGCGATGTTGTGAATATTGATGTCTCGGCTGTTTTAGAAGGCTATTGGGGCGATACAGGCGCTAGTATGCTTGTGCCACCTATAGAACCACAATATGCGCGGCTCTGCGATTTTACCAAAGAGGCTTTGTATGCTGGTATTCAACAAGCACGCACCGATAAACCCCTGAATGCAATTGGCAAGGCTGTGCAAGCGGTTGCCAAAAAAGGCGGTTATCGTCTCATTCGTCAACTCGGTGGACATGGTGTCGGGCGACATATCCACGAAAAGCCAAATGTCCCGAATCACTTTAATCCTCGCGCTAGGATGCGCCTTAAAGAAGGGCTGGTGATTACGATTGAACCGTTCTTAAATCTTGGACGGGGGCATATCGTCACAGACCTCGATGGCTGGACACTCCGTACACCTGATAAGAGTATCTCGGCACAATACGAGCATACCGTGATTATTGCAGGCGATAATCCGATTCTGATTACCAAAGTTGAGGGTGGGCATTGATGAAATTAGAAGCGACTATAAGCCCATCGCAAGCCGATATGCAAGTGATTCGTGATGGGCTGAGTGCTTTTAATGTGGCAAAAGTCTCGTCATTGTTGCAACTGTCCGATGATGAGGTGTTGGTGCTTGTACGTGATGATTCGGGTCAGATTATGGGGGGTGCGATTGGCGAATTTGATTGGGGCTATCTGTTTATTGATACAGTATGGGTCAAAGATAGCGCACGCGGTCTTGGTCATGCGACTCGTATTATGCAAGCCATTGAAGGCTATGCGGCGCGTCAGGGTATCCAACGGGCATATCTCGCCACAACGACTTTTCAGGCAAAACCCCTCTACGAGAAATTAGGCTATCAAGTGTTTGGCGAAATACCAGAACACCCACTTGCCAATACAATGTACTACCTATGGAAAGATAATCTCGCGCCTACTGCTACCGAATTAGAGATTCAGTCACCACCTAACCCTGCTGATTTCAACTTTCTAAATCAAGCCTTGATAGATGATATCGCCTTGCATGTACCACTGAATATGTCGCGGTATGCCGTATTTTTGCGTGATGCTGTCGGATTGCTGCATGGCGGTTTATGGGGGTATTTTTATTGGGATTGGTTTGATTTACGCTTTTTGTGGATGAGCGATGCCGTGCGTAGTCAGGGATTCGGCAAAGAGGCAATGCAGATGCTATTTGAAGAATGTAAGCAGCGCGGCACTATCGGCATCAAAACTGATACGGCTGATTTCCAATCCTTATCATTTTACCAATCGCTCGGATTTGAAGTCTATGGCACACTGAATAATCGTCCGTTGGGGCATAGCAGCTATTTCATCAAGAAACTGCTATGATGCGGATGCGAATCTGCAAAAATGAACTGAGAGGCACTAAAAATGAACCACAGAGAACACGGAGGACACAGAGAGTCAAGTTCAAATCTTTTCTTTGCGCCTTTCACCCTTTGCAGCTTTGCGTTACGCTTTTTCTAAAGACTTTTAGGACTCGACATTAACAAGTAAGAACACAAATTGTTAAACAAGGGGTTTGAACGATGGAACGGTCAGTGATATTTGCCATAAGTGCCTCAATAGCCGCCTTAATATTGGTGTTGGAATTGGTGCGGCGGCGGCAATTGCGCGAGGAGTATTCGCTCTTGTGGCTCGGTACAGCATTTGTGATGTTGATTGTGAGTGCATGGCGCGATTTATTGCACGTACTATCGGCACGAGTGGGGATTGTGTATCCGCCGAATTTACTCTTTTTGATGGCGGCTCTGTTTCTTCTCATTTTGCTGCTCTACTTCTCGACAGTGATTACGCGCCTGACGCAAGAGAACAAAGAGATTGCCCAAGAAGTCGCTCTCTTGCGCCATGATATCGAGACCTTACGTGCCGAACACGATGGCAAGCAATAACATCGCCGCTAATCCAGCACCATAGAATAGAATCTCGCGCACTCGTAGTACCAATGGATTAGCTTGCACGATACGAATCGGGACTTGTTGTGGCTTGGGGTCTTTAACACGCATCGCAAAGAAACGGGGTCCGATGAGCCATGCCAATATTGACCCACCGATGAGTCCACCAAGATGGGCAAAATTACCGATGTTGGCTGTCCCTTGAGCGTTAGCCGCAAAACCGACGACAAAATTAAAGATAATGATAATCGCTGTCATGCGTAGACGTTTGGTAGCCATCGCGCCAAACATTTGTCGATGTTGATACCAGAACACGACCTCAGCACCCCAAATTGCCATCACCGCGCCCGATGCTCCTAGACCATTCGCCCCGACATAGAGCGATAGAATGCTGCCAGCAAGTCCACCCAGCAAATAGATGATGATAAAGCGTCTACGACCAAAAAAGCGTTCCACATGTTGCCCAATATAGTAGAGTGCCATCGAATTGAACAAGATATGATAAATTTCAATGTGCAAGAACATCGCCGTAAAGAGACGATAAATCTGGCGTTGATTCAGCACTGCATCGACATCCAAAAATGCCCCATTGAATAAGGCGACAACAATCTCTCGTGGCACGAAAAATTGCAGCGACCAGATGAAAATATTGATGCCTATCAGAATATAGGTCAGTCGTGGTTTGGTAACTGTTTCAGGAAAGCGCAGATTAACGGTTTGTTTGACCTTTTTTTGAGGCTGTTGCCGCGCTTGCTCTGCGATATCAGTGAGAGGATGACCTTGACGTTTTGTGTCGTTTTCAGGCGTGGGTTGCGATTCTTGGTCTGACATAGAAAATGCTTTCAAACAATGTGTTGTCGATTTTCAGTGTACAGCATATTGTATAGGAATTACACAGGAATTGTAGAGGATAGGGGCTTATCATGCTAGATTTACTCGATTATCGGCGGCGTGTCTTTGCCATGTACAATCACATTCGGGAAACAGGCACATCGGTGGCGGATTCTTTTGCTTTGTTCCGTGCCAGCCGTGATGATTTATTTGCGAGTCATTCACAATCGGCTTTAGATGCTCAACAAAAAGCAATGTTTAAGGGTTTGAATTACTACGATTACAATGCGGCGTATCGAGTGCTTGCCACAGTTAATCAAGATATCGAGCCAGTTGAATTTGCCCTTGATGGCGGACATGATGGCGCTATCAAAATGCGGCAAATCGGACAAGTTGACTTTGAACTGCCACTTGGGAAAGGGTCATTAGGTGTATTCTGGATAGCGACTTACGGCGGCGGTATTTTTATCCCTTTCCGTGATACAACGAATAGCGATACCTCTTATGGCGGTGGACGTTATCTCTATGACACCATTAAAGGGGCTGATTTGGGCAGTGAGGGCGCGGCACTAGTGCTGGATTTTAATTATGCGTATCATCCATCGTGTTATTACAATGCCCTGTGGACATGCCCACTCGCACCAATGCAGAATCGCCTCAATTTTCGTATTGAAGCGGGTGAGCAATTATCTGTAACTGTGTAACATCTAGTAAATAGTATGGTACGCTATATTTTGGAAAAAGCGTAATGCAGAGTATCCGAGATGCAGAGGCCGATAATTGTTTAGAAAAAAGCGTAACACAGAGAAACTGAGAATCAGAGATGCAGAGGCACACCGTAAAGTAATCTATTGTTGTAGTCTTTTCTGACACATTTCGGGCGCGATACATCACGCCCCTACAGGAAAACGACACAGGCTGACTCTCTGACAGCTAAAAACTGTAAACTGACAACTAAAAATCAAAGGACAAATCAATGTGCTAACACAACAAGAAGGTATCAGCAAGAATCGAGAACTGATGACTATCAATCAATTTCCAATCACCAACAACCACAATCGTTTTATCACGCAACGGAGCAATAACAATGAGCATCATGACCATCGACAATCTGAGCCAAGCCTATGGCGGCTTTGATGTCTTTATGAACTTAAACGCACGCATCGAACAAGATAGCAAAATCGGACTCGTTGGACCCAACGGTATTGGCAAAACAACGCTGCTACAAACCCTCGCCGGCTTGATGGATGCCTACAGTGGCAGTGTTAACCTGATGCGCGGCGCGAAAATCGGCTATCTACGCCAAGAAGCTGTTTTAGCTTTTGCGGATACAGGCAATACCCTCTACAAAGAAATGCTGACTATCTTTGACCGTGTTTTCAAAATGCAGGCTACCATGCACATCATTGAAAACAAAATGGCAGATAGCACCGCGACGGATGACGAATATCAACATTATGGCGAGTTGCAAGAAAAAGCCGAACTTTATGGTCTCTATGATTACGATAGACGCATCGAACGCACACTACAAGGTTTGGGCTTTGAGAAAGACGATTGGGACAAGGGATTGTCGATTCTCAGTGGTGGACAGAAAACTCGCGCATTACTCGCAAAATTACTCCTCGAATCACCCGATTTATTGATTCTCGATGAACCGACGAATCATCTTGATATTGAGGCGATTCGCTGGCTAGAAGGCGCACTACACACATGGAAGGGCGCACTGCTCATCGTCAGCCATGACCGCTACTTCCTCGATAGAGTGGTTAATCGCATCTGGGAAATGACAAGTTCGCAATTAGACGAATTTCGCGGCAATTACACTGCTTATCTCAAGCAACGTGGTGAACGGCGTAAACGCACTCAGATGGAATGGGATGCGATGATGGAACGCTTCCAGAGCGAATATAAGTTTATCGAAAAATATAGCCTAGCAGACCCCAATGCGATGGGACGTTTCCGCCGCATAACCCGTGAAGTGGAAGCGGTTGGCCATCACGGTATTGAGGCTTTGCGCTATATCAAACGTCATGGATGGGCGCAATATACGCAAAAATTTGAACGCAAACGCACGCCACAAACGATGCGCGAATTAAGAGCCGATATGAAGGCTCTCAAAAGCCCAATTAAGCGTCTGAAAAATATGAAATTACGCCTCAATGCCGAAGACCGCAGTGGTGATATTGTGCTGCGTGGGCGCAATTTGTCGATTGGCTATGAGCGTAATGAACCATTATTTACATCGGACGATTTGGACTTGAATCGCGGCGATATTGCGGCACTGATTGGCGCTAACGGGACAGGCAAAACGACGCTGCTCAAAACCTTGCGTGCAGAAATGAAACCACTTAAGGGACATATCAATTTCGGTGCGAATCTGCAAATTGGCTATTTTGCACAGGCACATGATGAACTTGACCATAGCAACACTGTCGTTGAAGAATTGATTCGCCATAAAAAGCATATGAAAATCAGTGAAGGGCGACAATATCTGGGTCCCTATCTTTTCAGTGGTGATGATGTCTTTAAGCCCGTGAATGCTCTTTCCGGCGGCGAACGTGGGCGCTTGGCACTCGCAATCTTGGCACTGAAAGGCGCGAACTTCTTGCTATTGGACGAACCGACGAATCACCTTGATATTCCAGCACAAGAAGTCTTGGAAAATGTCTTGGAAAATTTCAACGGGACAATTTTGCTGGTGAGCCATGACCGCTATCTGGTGGATAGGCTGGCGACTCAGATATGGGATTTGCACGATGAACACTTGCACGTTTTCAAAGGCACATATCAAGACTATCTGCAAACCTTAGCCTTAGAACGGGCAGAGGCTGAAGAATCTGTGAGGACAAAAAGCAAAGCAGACCCCAAAAAACCGAGTGTTGACCCCAAAATTGTAGCGAAGTTAGAAGCCCAAATTACATCGCTAGAAGGTGAAATTGCTGAACTGGAAACATTGCTCACTCATGCCAGCGCATCCGGCAATGGCGAGACGATAGCGATACTCAGTAAGCAGTACAAAGAACAACAAACGCGCTTATCAGAATTGATGGTAGAGTGGGAAGATGTCGCTACAAAAGTTTCATAATCAATCTGTATCATCATTTTTTTGCACACCAACCAAATAGCCCGATAACCAACGCATGACATCAATCGCACTATGCGGTTGGGCTTCTCCTGTCGAAAGTTGACGCTCAACCGCCTCATCTCTGCGAATAATAGAGGGTTTGCTACGGTTATCTGATAAGGTCGTAATCAACTGTGCCAACTCTTTAAGATTGGTTGCCAGCACTTGGCGCATTTCTGTGGGTAATTCATCCTCACGTGCCTCTAACTCACCGCGCATGGTCGCACTATCAATATGGATATTGACTTTCCCATCGGGGTCAAAACTTTCGGAGAGGGCTTGCAAAATCGTGAAAGTAACATGAATATCGCTTGCAAATTCTTCCAGTGTGCGCTGACCGATGACTCGTCGTAGTGCGACACTGGTTTGTACGACAGCGCGTAAATCTTCTAGGGGGCGTTTGCCCTCTAATGCCTTATCAAGTTTCTGGAGTTGTCCTAAGCCCAAGCTACGGGTATGTTGTCGCCACCAACGAATCAGCATAGTGCGTCCTGTTGCACTCCAAATGATAGCCTGCCGCAGCCGTTGAATGTTCTCCACCACTTGATTTTGGGATACCATCTGCTCGATATCATGAAGCAAGCGCCGCATAGCGACTCTCATCATCGATTCACTTTTCATTTCGCCGGAATACTCTGCGATTTTCCACATGATATTAATCGACGCAGTTGTTTCGGGATGCTGCACCAAAACCCGTGCCACTTGCTCGACCAATGGCATCATAGCTTGCGGTGAATCGAAGTAGGTCAATAAGTCGGCATAAATTGATACGGCATCTTGAGCCTCAAGTATTTCACGGCTTGTCAATTGATTAATGATAGTGATTAATTCAGGCAATTCACGCCCACTCTGTTGTAGACTGCTTGCCATCACGCCGGATAGCACACCTTGTCGTGCTAAATGCGGTGTAATCTCGAAAAAGAGGTCATCATGGCTATTAGCGAGAATCAATGTGAGCAATGTTTCCAAAGCCCCATTGACCAAGATATCGGTGTTTTTTGCAATGCGCCGCAACAATGCCAATGGGCGGAAATCAGGCGCGAGGGTGATAGCCTGCGGTTGTGTATAAATATCCCACAAATTGCGAATAATACTGTTTGTGATGCAAAGTTCCCCTTCGTCAATCGCACGTTTAATTGCCAGCAAAAACAATTCGCGTGATTCGGTGAAGAGCTTGTCAATCGCGCTGCTATCAAAGCGTTCAATGGCATTAAGCATCTCTTCTGGCAAGAGGCTCATCACTTGTGGGTCATGAAGCAGCGTTGATAGCGTGTCTGGTTGCCGCTTGACAGACATGACTAATAAATCTTGTATCAATTTGGGACTATCAGGGGCGCGTTTGCGTGCAGCAAGGATACCTAAACGCAAAATATCGGCTAATTCATAACGGCTCGGTTCACGTGAAATCAGGTTCAACCAGCTAGAGAGCGTATCCGCATCGCCACTTTCGATAGCCACATCTAGTGATTGCTGTGCCGCATCATGAAGCCATTGTAGCCATCGACTATCGTTTCCCTCTGCCAAACGAGTACGGGTAAAAACATAGACAGCATCCGGTTGGGTTATGAGAGCATCTGCCAACATATTGTCTAAATGGGCATCCAAATCAGCGTCAGCATCCATCTCTTGAGCAACGCGCTGTGCGGCCTCTGTATTGCGGTCATCTAAGGCACGTTGTAGCAACTGTTCCAGATATTGCACTCGTAAGGCATCTTGTGGCGGTGTATTGCCATCGAGGATAGTCATGATGTTTTCGGCTGCAATGGGTTCGCGCTGCACGACGGCTAAATCATATTGATGCCGTTCTGTGACAGCTTGTAAACCATCCATTAGCAAATATCCGGGCATGATGGTAGTAGCTAAGGCGCTTAAGGATTTTATCGCCGTTACAAATGCTTGAATATCATCGTTCCAGAGACTCTGTAAATGTGCGATATAAGCATTATCAAGCAGAGATGCGTCAATGTCGCTATGATTCCAATCAAAACGTCGCGTATTTGATACCCCCTCAACATCACTGAATACAATGCGTGGCAAGCGTCCATCAAGCAGCGAATCATTGCTGGAAAATGTTAAATGTGACCGTGCAATCTTCGGCAGCAGTAAGGCTAACCCACGTATCAAGATGAGTCGCTGCGTATTCTCGCTCGGAAAACCACAGATAATCACGCTGCCATCTAAAGCTGCCCCTAACAAGGCTAATAAACGCTGTATATCGCCATCAGCAAGCATATTCAAGGTTGTATTGAGTAATGTCACCTCATCAGCAAGGGAACTTGTTACCGGAGTCGGCAAAGGGAGTGGCTCTAGTGGGGCATGAGTCACGGCATAGGGTTGTATTGGCTCATCAATGAGGCGCAGTAGCGGTTGAATATCGCCATCCAAATCATCCAAGATAGCACAAGGGATGCGTATATATTGATAAATTGCCTGCGTTTGGTCATTTTTTTGATAGTGACTGCGCGCCAGCACATACACTCGACTAGCATCGCCCACCACTTTTCCATTTGTCAGCATTGCCAAAGCAACCGTTTGTGATTCACGTTGTCCGTTAGCAGCAAGCGGTGTCAGTGTCACAGCTTGTTGCAATGCAGCGACACTCTCTTCGCTCAGGTTATCTGATAAGGCTAGAACAGATAGTGCCTCAGTAACTCGGTCAGCAACGATTGCTTGCCCGATAATGACATGTTGTAAATTGTTTTCCGACATTGGGCGCTTCCTACCCTATATGAATGTCTCGGCTGGCTTCTCTATAATGTATGACTGTTATTGATATATGCAGAATCTAGAAAGTAGTTGGAAATAAAATTTCGGTTTTGTGGGGGCATAGCGCGGCTATGCCCTTACGACGGAATTCTAAAAACTTTTCGGACTCCACATATGTAGAATCCGGGAAAAACTTAGAAAAAAGATGAACCACAAAGGCACGCGAATGGCACAAAAATTATAATTCAAAATCGTTCTGTGAAACGCTTTCACTAAAACCATATGGGACTCTACAATAGTATTCTCAATATGTCACCTGTAATTAGCATAAACCGTTTATTCTCAGCAAGTGACAGACTGTGCCTACTTGTTCTAACAAAGTATCTCTGTTAACCCTACAGGTGCTATCGTATTCTGTTATTTTGTGTGAGGCGCGATGAAACCCCGAAAAGGGCTTTTTCTGTGTATCAAACACGATAGTTCTGCTTTTATAATGCCATAGACTGCCAACATAGTGTTTGAGACATTCATCGCATATGTCGTTATAGAACAAAATGCTACCATTTTCTGGATGTTCTGTTTAGAATCAGAATGGGCAAAACAGGGAATTAGAGCTATGATTTGTGTAAGATAACGCAATACGCGGTCTTTGTTTGCATATCTTAACGTTGGTGAATAACGCGATACTTTATAAATAGGTATAATGAAGAGATAAATGGTTAACGTCTCGGAGTGTTGATGCAATGTCACAACCTACAACTTCACCTGTCACGGGTACAATCCAAGAGTTACGCCAAGCGAAAACGCTGGTTGAGCAAGTGACAGCATCTTTGAAAACACAGAAGAAAATTTTAGAACAACGTGGCTTGAACTTGCCGCCGATGGTCTTAACTGCTTTGTCCGCTGTGCGCTCTGATTTGGGCAAATTGGAAACCGCACTGGTTGAAGAACAAACCGAATTAGGGCAGTTACGAGCTTTAGCAGATATGGCTGCTGAAATCACGACATCCTTAGAAGTACAAAAGGTGCTTGAAGAAACCATGGATTTGGTGATTGCTCTCACCCGTGCCGAACGTGGCTATGTCGTTTCGTTGGATGAAGCAACAAATGAATTTATTTTTCGTTTTAGCCGCGATAACACCCTCAAACCGGGTCAAGCACAATCTGGCACTACGCCCAAAATCAGCCAATCAGTATTACGAAAAGTGATTGAAACTCGTGAGCCGATATTGACAGACAATGCCTCTAATGATGACCGCTTTGAAGGCAATGTCAGTATTGTTAATTTGAGTTTGCGTTCGGTACTCTGTGTTCCTCTTATCTTCAAAGAAGAGACACTCGGCGCAGTTTATGTCGATAATCGCTTGCAAGCGGGTATCTTCACGGAGCGCGAGAAAAATACTTTGATGGCTTTTGCGAATACGGCGGCTGTTGCTCTAGCCAACGCGCAGATGTACCAAGAAGTGCAACGAGCATTAAATGAAATTACGCAGACTAAGCAATTGATGGATAATGTCTTCGATTCGATTGGCAGTGGTTTGATTGCGACCAATGCGGCAGATGAAATCACGACTTTTAATCGCGCTGCTGAAACGATTCTTGAAGTTCCGGCAACAGAAGTCGAAGGTAAGCAGCTACGGGATGTCTTACCACGCATCGCGGTTGATTTGAAAGACCATCTTGCCCATATTCGCCAACATCATGATGACCAAGATACGATTGATTCGATTCTGACGCGCAAAGATGGCACAAGCAGAGCCGTATCCTTTAAGCTCGCGCCCTTACGTGGTAGTGATAATCAGACTGATGGAGTCGCTGTTGTGGCAGATGATGTTACCGATAAGCGCGAACGAGAGCAACAACTTCGCATTATGAAGACCTATCTTCCGCCTGAATTAGTCGATAAAATTGGCGATATCAGCCAATTATCATTGGGGGGTGGCGAAAAACGCGAAATCACCTGCTTATTTGTTGAAGTCTATGCCTTGAAGAAATTGAAAAATGTCCGCCCGCGTGAAGTTATGGAAATTCTCAATACCTATCTTTCTGTCGTAACAGGTTGCATCCATGATACGCAAGGGGTGATTGATAAATACATGGGTAACGAGATTATGGCGATCTGGAATACGCAATTGAATCCACAGAAAGACCATGCCTACCTCGCAGTGGAAGCGGCACTACGAATGCGCGAGAATTTTATAAAGATGTACACTGACCTCAATATGAATATTGATGAACCTCTCTATCGTATTGGGATGCACACGGGGGTTGCGACGTTAGGCAATGTCGGTAGCCCGAATCGCCGCGATTTTACAGCGATTGGCGATACGATTAATTTATCGAAACGTTTGGAAGAAAATTCCAAATATGGCGAAATTATTCTCAGCATTGATACATTGCAACAATTCCAAAACAACACAAAAGAACACTTAAGTGCATATCGCTTTCAAGAACGCCCCGCCATTCTCGGTAAGGGCAAATCAGAAGCCACACAGGTCTATGAGGTGTTTAGAAACAATGGTTGACAAACAAGAACCCAATGCAGAATCTGGCGCTAAAAGCAACGATAATCAACTACGCGATGTGTCAAAACGCTTAAACGATGTTATGGGCTTGCTCCGTATTCAACGTGATACCTTGCGTAAACGGGGTATCAACCTGCCCACAGGTGCTATGGATAGCCTCCGCACACTCCGCAAACGCTTAGAAACACTGTCACGCACTGTAGCAGATTCGCAACAAGAACTTGTTTCATTGCGCGCATTAGCCAAAACGTCGGCTCTCATCAACTCCGAGCGAAATGTGGATGATGTGCTGAATCAGGTGATGGATACGGTTATCTCACTCACGGGCGCAGAGCGCGGCTATATTATGTTGAGAGACCCCAAAACGGGCATACTCGAACCAGAAGTCGCACGCGGTATGGATGCTGCCTCTCTCGATAGCAGCGAGGGGGTAATTGTCAGTCGCACAATCGTCAATATGGTTGCTGATAGTGGCGAACCGATTCTCACTGATAACGCCAGTATGGATGAACGGTATCAGAGACAAGAGAGTGTGGCAGGTCTTAAATTACGGAGCATCCTCGCTGTGCCGTTAAAGTCGCATGACCAAGTGATTGGCGTGGTCTATTGTGATAACCGCATTATGTCGGGCTTATTCAAACAGCATGAATTAGGTGTACTGACTTCGTTTGCTAACCAAGCAGTCGTGGCTATCGAAAATGCGACTCTCTTTGAGTCCGTGCGTGACCGCCTTGCAGAAGTCACTGAAATTCAGAATCGCATGGGCAATCTCTTCGATTCAGTCACCAGTGGCATTATCACAGTCGATGAAAATGGCTTAATTTTGGTTGCCAATCAGACGGCGGAAAGCATTACGCACCAAAAAGATATTGAGGGACAGTTGCTCAAGGATATCTTGCCAGCAATGGGCGATAGCTTCTATGCGATGCTAGAGACTGTCCGCACGACGGAAACACAACACGGCAAAGATTACGATGACTTGCTAGTTGATAATGCCTCACGGTCATGGGCGGTGATTGCCAGCCCCTTACGCGGCGAAAATGGTACGCAAGGTGTCGCTTTAGTGATTGAAGATTTAACGGAACAACGCAAGAGCGAAATGCAAATCCGTGAGACACGCCGTTATATGCCGCCTGCCTTAGTGGATACACTCAAAGGGGTCGATATTAATACGGTAGGCAGTGAAGAGCGCGAAATCACCGCCGTCTTTGCTGATATTCGTGGCTTTACGTCCTTTAGCGAAAAGTTAGAACCGGATGCGTTGATGAGTATCATCAATAAATATCTCAGCCTTGCCAGTGATGCGATTACCTTTGGTGAAGGGATTGTGGATAAGTATATGGGCGATGCTGTGACGGGCTTGTTCAATACCCAACTCAACCCACAAACTGACCATGCTGCTCGTGCTGTCCAAACTGCTTTACATCTTGTGCATGATATGAACGGAATGCACCTCAACATGGAAAGTGATGGTCTGAGCAACGAAATTGTGCATTTTGGCATTGGCATCCATACCGGACCAGCCGTGCTGGGCAATGTCGGCGGTAAAGACCGCAAAGAGTTCTCTGCATTGGGCGAAGCGATGGATATTTGTAAGTATCTGCAAGAGCAAGCCGGCGCAGGAGAAGTCGCTATCAGCGAATATACCTATGACCAAGTGCGCGACCATTTTGAATGTGAAGAAATTCTTGAGCCAGCACGCCCCAAAGAGGCATACCAACATATCAAATGCTATAAAGTTGTCAAAACCAAGAAAGCTGTCATCCTTGACCCTGAATTAGCAGATTTGAAAGCAGAAATGGCAGATTTTCTGGATGAGTTTGGCGATTTGTCTGATTTGGTTGCTGATTTAGACGATTAGATAGTCAGATATTAGCTTGATACTCGTAGGGGCGAAACCCATGTATTCGCCCGTTGCAGTTTATTGTTTCAATTTGTGCGTAACAGTTCACCTATCCATGAATTCAGGGGAATTTGAACCACAAAGGCACAAAGAACATAAAAAATTCCGTTCAAACTCTTCTTTGCGTCTTTCACCCTTTTGCCCTTTGCGTTACGCTTTTTTTAGGCACTTATCGGACTCGCTATCTTAATCTTCGACAGGTGCCAGTTTCGATAACCATGTCGGGAAAAATTCGGAAATTGTGGGGTGAACAGGTAAGGCATGTTGCATCACTTTATAAGATGCCCCTGTTGCCATGAAATTACTCACAACCTGAATAACATCATCGCCCTGCATGATAAAAGTACACGCGCCGAGAATCTGCTCTGTGTCGGCATCGACCACAATCTTTACCAGACCGTTGGTTTCGCCATCTTCTTTAGCACGACTCACATCTTTGGCATAATGTGTCATGGTGAGGATGTTGCGACCTGATTCACGAGCCTCATGCTCACTCATACCAACACGTCCCATCGGCGGGTCTGTGAACATGCTGTAAGCCATAATACGGTCATCAGCACTGCGGTCTGCGCCTTTCCAATTATCATAGACAATCTGGAAATCATGATACGATGTGTGCGTAAATGCGCCACGTCCATTGATATCACCGAGCGCATAGATGCCCGCTACAGCCGTTTCTAGTTTTTCGTTCGTTTGAATGAATCCGCGCCTATCGGTTTCTAGCCCGACAGCTTGCAAATTGAGTGAATCAGTGTTGGGTTTGCGTCCGGCAGCGACCATCACATGCGACCCCTGCAACTCATGAGACTCCCCTGTTTCGCGGTCTTCTAGCAGCAGTGAAACCTGCCCATCAGCGAGGTTTTGCACTTTTTTCGCGGCATGATTGGTATAAAATTTCACGCCTTCGTTACCCAGAATACGCTCGATTTCGGCGCTGACATCCTCATCTTCTCGGATTGCCACTCGCGGCATAAATTCAACAATCGACACCTTGCTCCCGAAGCGGCAAAAGATTTGTCCCAGCTCAATTCCGATATATCCGCCACCGATAATCAGCAGATGTTCCGGTAAAGCATCCAAATCCCAAATATTGACATTATCCAAAAATGCCACATCGCTGAGACCATCAATCGGCGGTGCAGAGGCACGAGTCCCGACATTCAAGTACACTTTTTCGGATTCAAGACTATCATCGCCAACTTTTACTTGGTGAAGTCCATCGTCTGTGCCAGCAAATTCGCCATACGCACGATAAACATCCAAATTTTCGACACTTTCTAGCCAACCGGATAATCCATCACGCGAATTAGCAACTATGCCCATCGTGCGTTTCATCACTGCTTGAAAATCAATCTGGACATCTCCTGTTTGGATACCATATTCAGCCGCCCGTTTCGCTTGATAGGCGATTCTGGCACTGGCACGCATCGTTTTCGTCGGTGTGCAACCATAATTCACACACGACCCCCCGATTTTGCCGCCTTCAACAATGGCAACTTTTTGACCTGCATAGGCTAAAAACGCCGCTAATGAGGGACCTGCTTGACCTGCACCAATAACAATTGCATCATATTTCATGGTTACTTCCCCTGTGTATATCTTAAATAGTCTATTTATAATGCACACAGGAATCTTTTTAATCTCTTACGGCACATATAATTTGTAGCAACGTTTTGTTATTGCTATCCTACGTGGCTTGCTTGTACAATAAAGTTAGGATTTTGTTTGCCCACCTGAGGAGTTTCGTGAAATGTCATCTACATTACCATTATTGCGGGTATTGGTGGTCAATGACCAGCGTGCAATGTGCGAATTATGGCAGCGCATCATTGATATGGCTCCGGGGTTAGCTTGTCCGGGTTATGCCCTTGATGGTGATGGCGCTATTCAATTGGTAGAACAACATGACCCTGATGTCGTCTTTATGGATGTTTTGATGCCCGGAATGTCTGGCGATGAAGCGACAAAATATATCATATCTCACTTTCCAGATACGCTTGTGATACTCTATTCAGCCTATAGTGACTCCGAGCAACGAGCTATCAAGAGTGGTGCAGCCGAATTTGTCCTGATGCCCATCCAACCCGATAAACTTGTGGCACTCATTCGGCGTGTGTATCGTGAACATCGTAACCGTTAAGTTCCCTTTGTGTATTATTATCAGTTGACAGTTTTCAGTTGACAGTTTTTGGTACGATAGTCTCAGGAATTAGCGTATCTGTAAACTGATGACTCATCACTAGATTAAACATTATTGTAATGCGAGAGCTTGTTAAATCAAAAATTCGTAATATGAGTTAATTGAGGGTATACAGCAAACCATATGGCAATCAAACTCATTATAACAGCCGATGATTGTGGTTTATCACAGGGCATCGACCATGCAGCCGGCTCACTTTTTGATAAGGGCATGGTATCGACAGCGAGTATCATGATGAATTACCCCCATGTCGGACACAGCTTCGATTACTTCGGACGTTTGCCTAATCTTGAAACAGGAATACATCTAAATCTGACTGAAGGTGAGCCATTATCAGAAATAGCACAAAAATCTGACCTTGTACGGTCATCGGGGCGTTTTCGCAATAAATTGTTTCTATATGCACAGGCACTCTTTTTATCCACAAAAATGCAAAATGCCATTGAAGTTGAATTTCGCAGCCAGATTGAACGTTTTATCGCATTAGCCGGGCAAACGCCGACACACATCACAACCCATATGCACTTTCATGTCTTTCCAGCGATTCGGGATATTATTTACCATCTTGCCGAAGAATATGATGTGCAATGGGTTCGTAATCATGATTTTCGTTCCTCGCTTGTGCCGATGCACCCCTTACTAGATACAAGATCCAAAATAGCCGAAACACCCCACAACTTTTTCATCCCAGATTATCTAACTGTCGTGAAAGCCTATCTGGAATTTCCGCATAGCTTCATGCAGCATGATATTCTCAAGTTAGAGGGGATTGTTGAAATCGTCGTGCATCCATCTGCACCAGAAGATATTCACTTTCCACATGATGCCAGTTATAGCCCAGCAGCCCGTCATCGTGAAGTCGTTTATCTGGAAAAAGTGTTTGACCTACTCGCCCCACAGATGGGTCACGAAATCGAAGTTATCAATATATCTGGCGTTTTGAATCAAGCAATCT
Organism: Anaerolineae bacterium; assembly: GCA_030950085.1. Lineage (GTDB taxonomy): Bacteria > Chloroflexota > Anaerolineae > Aggregatilineales > Phototrophicaceae > JAUZRW01. Next base: position 17,081 of record JAUZRW010000042.1, on the reverse strand, counting down.
GAGGATAATAATAGTCGTGTCTAAAATTAGCGTACTTGTCGCCGACGATGACTCACACATGATGCAGTATTATCATGCCATTTTGGATAAGGCAGATGATATCAGAATGGTTGCCGCGACAACCGTTTGCTCACGAGTCCTTTTCCTCGTCCAAGAGATGACACCCGATATTGTCTTGATTGATTATGCAATGATACCGATTGATGGCTTCCAACTGATGGCAAACATTCATGCTGAGTTTCCCGAAACACCCGTGATATTGCTCGGTGGTCGTAAGCATCTACGCTCATCTGCAATAGAAAAGGGTGCCGCCGACTACCTCCCTGTCCCGATTACACCTCGCAACTTAATTGATGCAATTCAGCGTATTGGGAAGAAAAAACCCCTTTAGATGCGAAGACGAGAAATTGATTCTTGTGCAATATTCGCTCATTCAAATGTGGTCGTGGACACGGCAAGTAAAGCCTAAACATTATCTGAAATTCCCAAGAAAATCTTACAATACCACTCCCGTATAGGCTGGTGTTTTCTTTTACCCTATATGAACCCTTAAAAACCACTATCATCCTACAATTGACGGATGCACAGCAAGGCACTACAATAACAGCTATCACCAGCACACCACTATTTCTGGCACTACGCAATCCTTGTGTTTTTGCGTGTTCTTTTTGCATGTTCAATGAGGGACACGCTTATAATTTGTCAACAAGCCTTCATACTGTAGGTCAGCGACCCCACGAATAAATTCGGGGGGCTTGAAAAAGCCATGCTGACCAGCCTCAGTATCCCCACCCTAGCCCTCCCCATTGCGATGGGGAGGGAATCAAAGGGAGGGGAAACTCCGTTAGAGACGAATGTATAGGCACTTCGGGATGCTTCTCCAGTCCCGAACCCTGCGGTGAGTGATTAAACAGTCTGAGGGTCTAGGACAGTGTTGCTCACACCAAACCGTCTCATAACATTGGCGAGGAGACCATTACCTGCGAAAGCAGAGAACTGAAAGGTAACTTTCAATGCAACGAGTTTTAGTTATCGACAAGAACAAGCAGCCCTTGATGCCTTGTCATCCAGCGCGAGCGCGACACTTGCTAAAACAAGGCAAAGCCGCCGTGTTCCGTAAATATCCCTTCACGATTATCTTAAAAGACCGCGAAGGCGGAGACACACAAGCTGTACAGGTCAAGATCGACCCCGGTTCTAAGACGACAGGGATAGCGATAGTTGCCAACTTCAAACGCGGCTTGCGTGCTATCTGGGTCGCTGAATTGACACATCGGGGACAGCAAATCCGAGATGCTCTGTTGAAACGTCGGCAGTTAAGAAGAGGGCGTAGAAGTCGTAAAACACGCTATCGTAAACCGCGCTTTTTGAACCGTCGCAGACCGAAAGGCTGGCTTGCACCGTCTTTGAAAAGTCGCGTTCGCAATATCTGGACATGGCTCAAACGGTTAAATCGCTTTGTTCCAATTACGAATTTAGCAATGGAACTGACCCGTTTCGATACGCAGAAGATGGAAAATCCTGAGATTAGTGGCATTGAATACCAGCAAGGGACATTGCAAGGTTACGAAGTACGCGAGTATCTGCTGGAAAAATGGGGACACAAATGTGCTTATTGTGGGGCAGTTCATGCCCCCTTACAAGTTGAACACATTCGCCCTAAATCCAGAGGCGGTAGTAATCGTATTAGTAACCTAACTCTTGCTTGTGCGGATTGTAATCAGCAAAAAGGTAATCGTACTGCTGCCGAATTTGGCTATCCCAACATTCAAACCCAAGCGAAGAAGCCCCTCAAAGATGCCGCCGCGATGAATGCGACACGCTGGGCTTTGTTTCGCCAAATGGAACTGACAGGTTTGCCGATTGAAACAGGCACAGGTGGACAAACGAAATTCAATCGTAACCAACAAGATTATCCGAAAAAACACTGGTTGGATGCCGTTTGCGTGGGCAAAAGTGGTCAGCATGTCTTTGTTCATCTAGGCTTGTCCCCACTCATCATCTCTGCAAGTGGACGCAGCTCACGGCAAATGTGTCGGGTTGATAAGTACGGTTTTCCGCGCACGAAGGCAAAGCAATTTAAGCGCGTGAAAGGTTTTCAGACGGGAGATATGGTTAAAGCAATTGTTGCCAATGGCAAAAAAACTGGAACATATGTCGGGCGTGTGGCTGTCCGTGCTTCCGGTAGTTTCAACATCAAGACCGCACAAGGAACTATTCAAGGTATCAGTTACAAGTATTGTCAACCACAGCATAGGAGCGATGGTTATGCCTATTCATTTGTCTCAGCAACGGGCTAAGGAACAAACATCCCCTCCTATCCTCCCCATAGGTAAATCTAGGGGTTTCTAAACGGAGGTTTTTAGAATGATTTTAACCTAGTCACTTGACGCGGTTTCTGATTCTTCGTCCGGTGCATAAACGGGTTGGTCTACGGGATAAGTGCAAGCGAAATACTGATACTCATTGCCGACATAAACCACATAATCAAAATCTCGATTAGGGTCAGGCTCAATGCCCACGCCTTCATCGGTGATACTCAAGACATCTTGAATGACACCAACCGGATTGCGCCGTTCTAAGCCGGTATGGTCAATGACATGATTGTAATTGCGCGGCTGGGTATAATCGAACATAACTGTTGTGCGAAAACCCTCACGCTCTAAACGTTGGGCGGCGACAAATGCCATGCCATCTATACCACTGCCATTATAGACTGCCACTGTCGGCAACGAACTGGTTAGGCGACGTGTGCCACTACTATTCACAAATTGCTGCATGAGGTCAATCATTGCCTCGCGTTGCGGATACCACACAAAACGCCCTTCTTCGGGTGTATAACCACTGACCATATGCGTGTTACGTTCCATCGCATAAAATTCAACCGATGCTGGTTCAAGATTTGCCATCATCGGCAAGAATGACACTGCTTCCGATAGTGGAATGTCGGTTTCTACGATTTCGTTGAATTGCTGCCATAAGTCAGAAAAATTTTCGAGCAAGCCCTCGTTGCGAATTTGCCGCCACAAGGCACGCAAAACATCTTGCTGTCGCCGACCTCTATCTAAGTCGCTGCTTGTGCGCCGACTACGAACATACCATAATGCCGTCGCGCCATCCAACTGATTCATCCCTGCCCAGAGCGTGTGCATTTCCCAATTATCAGCATCTTGCTTATCCAACTCGGGCGAAATGAGCATCCAATCTTCTATTGCACAATCAACCGCAACATCAATGCCGCCAACGCTATCAATGACAGCCCCAAAACTATTGAAATCAACACGGGCATAATAATCTATCTCGATACCAAAATTGTATTCGATGGTTTGGCGCATCACGTCTATGCCATCTAAATCATTCATTTCTGCATAAAAATAGGCTTGATTAATTTTACGCATATTGAAGTTGGGGATATAGGCATAGTAATCTCGCGGAATCGACAAAACAGCGACTCGTTCTGTATCACGGTTGACAGAAACCAGCATCAGTACATCGGTCAAACCGGGATTGTATTCGCCATTATTGGTTGCACTGCCCATCAGCAAAATATTGATAATATCGGCATCGCCTTCATCCACCATTGGCATGGCATCCGGAATAGGATTTTCATTGTCATCATCTTGGGCAACCACTGGAAAAACGAAAACACATAATAATAGCAGTACAAACCATCGGCGCATGGGTATTCTTCCTTTGAGTAGACTCTGTCTTAGCATGATGTTGTGTGTTATAGCAGACAGCATGTATGCTGTCCCTACAAATAACCATCTTTGACCTGTAGGGACGCGATATATCACGTCCGTTGCGTTAGTTATACCGTACCATAGAACGCAACTTGCAAATTGTCTCAGAGAATACGCCTACCCTACGGAAAACCTATGCTACATATTGCAATGACGGCTTTTTTGCGTAACATGACTTAGAAATTGCTGTGTTCTGAGGATAATGTGTGATGCGCTTGTTTGTCGTTGGGTGTAGTCTGTTATTTTTGTCGGTATTGCTTGCAGCGTGTACATCAACTCCTCCTGCACCTGTTATAGCAACACCCATTCCAAATGAGAGTGTCGCGCCCGATGATATGCTTAATTATGGGCTTGTCCCCGGCGGTTATCGGATTGCGGTCATTGGAGCGATATCCGCTACAACCAGCACAAATAATGCTATCCCAATTGAATATGGAGCAGCTGTCAATGGGATGCGCCATGCAGGAAGCAACGAATCGGGCAATGTTGGTCTTCGTTTCATTGCAGAAGTCGAATCGGGTGGAGAAGGTGTGCTGTTACTAGAATTTGCGAGAAATATCGGCACAGGAACACATCAAATTGGTATCCAAAGTGACCTTAATCCGACACCTGTTGGGGCAACTTTCCAAGCCAGTGGATACGCACCCTTTAACCAGCGTGTGAGTGGGACGCTCACACTCGATTTCATCAATCGGCGTAGCATCAATGGGGAATTTGATGTCACACTGCTCAATGCTAGTGGGCAAGCCGTCACCATACGGGGGGTATTTCATCGCCTGCCCTATACGCCACGAGAAGAATATTCGATTCAACTGAGTGGCATTTATACACAACTCGACTCTGAACCGCAATTTAGTAAGGGTATTCAGGGTGATACGCGCTTTATCACCTTGCGATTTACTGCACGACGCGCTTTTGCCGAAGCTGAAAGTGGCTCAGTGATCATTACTGCCCAAAATTATCGCGCCTTGCAAACAGGCGAATACAATGTCTTAGCTGCCGATTCGCCTATATCAGTGGAAGTCCGCTTAGGGGATAGCGTTGTGCTGATACAATCCGCTACAGTCTTATTTGTCCGAACAAGCGACACTCGTAACGGGATAGAGCAAAGTATCTGGCAGGGGGCATTGACAATCTCGTTGATGACTGATGCAGGCGCGACGACATTAACAGGTTTATTTAATCACTTTGACCCGTTGTGAAGTGTCCACTACTATTTGACCAATTTAATTCTTGAAGATTGGGTGCAGCACGCTGTCGCCCCTACGAAACCTCAAAAACTTTTTTGGTCGTGTACTACCTAGTACTTGACCAATTTAATTCTTGAATAGATTATGTGCTTTTCGGGCGCAATGCCTTGCGCCCCTACATAAAAACTTTTTTGGTCGTGTACTAGAACTCACGACAATTTTAAGTACAGGGACACAAAGATTCCAGCTCAAAAACACCTCTGCGTCTCTGATTCTCCGTTTCTCTGTGTTAGGCTTTTTTCTTGAAAGATGAATCACTATAGTCGTCAAATTATTTGCCATCTTTGCCTAACAAACGCTGCCGCCGCTTTTCAATCTGCGACATCACATCTTCGTTAACACGGTCTGCTTCTTTGAGCTTTTCTTGCTCACGTTCAATTAAGCGCGAAATATCGGGTTCTTTGAAGCCTGTTTCTGGATTGATAATCTGCTTCACAGCGAGATTCTCTTCCGCTTCTTCTTGTGCTGGCGCAATAACCTCATCGACTGCTGCCTCGTCTACGACTTGTGCCGATGTGTTTGCAATACCTTCTACTGTGGGTGAAGTCGCCGTGCCAGACGAAGCCGCTTTCACATTCGCCAGCGCTTCATCCACCATTCTTTCATTTTTACTTTTTGTCATTTCTTCTGGCAACTCTTCAGCGTTACTGCTCAACCAGCGATATGCCAGATAAATCCCTAGTATGCCGATAGCAATAGGCAACAACGACAAGAATAGTTTTATGATTTGCCACACGACAAAAATAGCAATGATAGCCGCCGCAATCCCCACCACAATTTGCATCGGTGTCAGTTTGCGCGGGTCAAAATTGCGAATTCGATTAAAAACATCCAACATTTGTCTCATATGACATTCTCCAAGCATTTACGACACACTTCATTATAGCGCATAAGCCCAAGAGATAGTTGCAGGAGTCGCTAAAATTCATGATAAGAATGCGAAAAATTCAATTTGTTGGAAAATTATTGGCATCGTCGGTAAAATCAAGCACAATAGAATGTTATAATTGTTTGAATTGTGGGCGGAAAAAGTATGAGTCACTTAAATCCCCATCTCAATTGGGTGTCGGGGTATTCTCAGCGAAATAAAAGCATGATGGATGGCACATATCGGGCTGAATATCAACTCAGCGATTTGATGCAAAAAGGGTATATTGACCGCCGTGATGGTCAAGCCTTCTTAGAAGCAAGCGGCTTGCTGGATTTTCATTGGGAAATCACATGGACTGAAGATTTTGAGATGCCCGATGAGATGTTGGTTGACCGTATCGCCAATGTACAAGGTTATGTTGTTTGGGTGCATGGCTGGACAGGGAATTTGCATATTTGGGAACAATTACCCAGCATGGTCGTAACAAGCAATCGACAATTAGTGTCAATTTGCATTGACCATAATGGCTTCGGTGATTCTCAGTTTGAAAATCAAAGCCCTGCCTTAGATTGGTGCAATCCCCCCGCAGCGATGAAAACCTTACAAGCCTTCGTTGACCTTCTCAAGATTCGGCGACAACCGGGCGGCGCACAACAGAAAGTGATTAACTTCGTGGGGCATTCGATGGGTGGTGCAACCCTCTTTTACCTGAATCCTATGTTGTGGAGTTTTGGTGAAGTCACGCGCTTTGCTCTTGCGCCAGCACTCTTACTAGAAGATGACTCGCACCGTGCATTTTACTCAACGCTCGGATTGGGTATCGGCATCTTGCAAAAACTCCCAGCACTAGAAGTTTTTGAGCGTTTTATCAAACCGAGTGTCTTGAATGTATTAGCATCAGGTGCTAGTCCAGAAGTGAAAGCGTTGCATGATAAGCAATATAATAATACGCCGCGTGGTATTACAGGGGCAACCTTAATGGCGATGGGGCGCTTGAAAGATACAGAAATCGCACATGACTTTGATTTGATGCAAGTGATGTTAGGGCATCGTGACCCCTTGGTTGGATTGGTTTCGATGATGGATTTGCTCAGTAAACTGGAATTTCCGGCTAAAAATATCCATGTCGTGCCGGGAACCCATTATATGTTCAGCGTCGGCAATGAAAACCACTTAAATGCCTATCATCATGCCCAAGCTCGTGAGATGGTTGTCGAAGATGTGATTAAATTACACAATAGCGCCATCAATAAGCAGAAGGTCGGACCCCGTTTTGGCTAATTTTTGAGGAAAATGAACAACGTTTCATCACAATTTCATAAAACTGCGAAGGGTTACTCATCATCTACTGTGAGGATTTGCCAACCAAATAAACCCAAGCCAATCATCAACAAGCTGACAGAAATCGTCAGCAGACCCAAGTGCAACATTGGTCTACGCCAATAAGGGGGTTCGCCCGTGTTGGGCAAGGCTTGGATAGCAATAGCCGGCACACAAATTAAGTCAACTACATTATCAGCCGTGATGCAAACCGTATTAACAGCACTTTCGTCAACTAAGCGAGTGCTGAAAATACTAAATTGCACGACTTCGCCGGGTGCTAAAAGGGGCAGTACCACTGTCACCGTTTGGTTGTTGATGTTCGCTGTACCCGTATTGATTTGTACGTTATCAATTTGTAGGCTATAGGGCAAATTATCGGTGATAACCACATTCCGCGCATCAACAGCGCCGATATTGCCCACCGTAATAATCCATTCAATTTGATTGTTTTCGCGTTGGAAGCCCAACATATTAATTGTTGTTTGTGGTTCAGCTTCCTGTGCTAAGATGCTCCCGACTACAAAAAGTAGTCCAACAATAATGAGCCATCTTGCATCTCGTAATCCAGTACGGGACATACATATCTCCCCCGTGTCCTTTATCTAAGACTGCGAGATTCTAACACGAGTCCTTCAAAATGCAAATACTGGCAATTCGTGTGATTTGGGCTGAATCCCAAGCATAATGAGGTAGAATCCTTCAACAAAACTCCAGATTACTGACGGTTACTGGCTTAATCGCTCGTTACAATCCGTTCTGACAATTTCAATAAGCCGAAGATAATAAGCAATGGCAGCACAATTGGTAGTACAAGATCCATCAAAATGATTAACGGAATATTGGGTGGGATTTCGATGCCATCGGCAGTGGTAAAACCGCGTATAGTGGGTAAGCGAGCCAGTAAATTTAATAAGATGAAGTAGAAACTACCGATAAAAACAGCAGAGGCAATCGCTCGACTGCGCCCTTCAATCACAAGCCCGATAAAAACAGCTAAGACCCCTATCATCACAGGTTCAAGGATGATACGCACGGTCACAACGAGGGTCGCTACCAAGGTCATTAGGGGAGCAATCACCAAGCCAGCCCCCTCTAGTTTCCAGAGGTCAGAATAAATCGTAAATAACAGGGGTGGACTAAAGACGATGGCAATTTGAGCTAACATGATAATGTCATCCATGCGCCGCCACATCGCAGCCGCGACCTTGCCCAAAAATACCTGTGTCAACGACATCGGCGTGGCGCGTAACAGCGTAAATGTATCATTGGAAATTTCTTGCTGCATAGTACGGGCTGATTCAATGGCGACGTTCAACAATACATGACCATAGAGCAGCATCGCCAACGGCACAATCATGACAGAGGCGAGGAAGCTAATCATGATGAAACCAAATAATGGCGGTAGCACGATTCCAATTGCTAGCAAGACCACCCATGTCCCAAACATCACATAGAACGGATGAAGTTCGGGCGGAACAGTGCGCCAATATAATCCTAGATGGCGACGCACAATCGGATTCGTACTCCGCGCCCAATACGGTAATTGTTCGACTGTACTGCCATATTGTGTTAAATCAGTGATACTGCGCTGGGCAGATCGCGTTTTTGCTGCCATGAACAAATCCTAAATGTCTGAATTTCTCTTCATTATACGGTTAGGACTAAGACCATTCAAGCGGGGTATTGTAATCTGACAAGAATCTGACAAGTTCTACGAACGCCCCTTTCGGTGTTTCATCGCGCCTCACACAAAACGACAGGGTGAAATAGAGTTTGTAGGGTCAACAAAGATAGTTTGTTAAACAAGTAACGGTCTACAATGGTACTATGCCCATGACTGCAAAAAGATGACAGTGGAGGGGTGTAGAAAAAATCATATCAGTGTAGGGGATGACCCATGTGTCATCCTCATCCCACTACTGACCACAACGGGCGAACACACGGGTTCGCCCCTACGATGGCTATATCAAGGAGGATTGATAAGCGATGGCTCGTGAATATTTGAATGTGCCACCCACAACGATGCGCCGCAGTGACCGTGCAGTCGAAGATGACGCATGGATAAAACAATTTTTGCATCAAGCGGCTGTTGGCACATTGGCGACGGTTTATAATGGGCAGCCTTTCGTTAATACAAACATATTTGCCTATGATGAAGTGACTCACAGTATTATTTTGCACACCGCCGATAAAGGTCGCACCCGTGCTAATGTTGAGAACGACAATCGCGTCTGTTTCATGATTATGGAGATGGGGCGTTTGTTGCCAGATGAAGTCGCGCTGGAATTTAGTGTGGAATATGGCGGCATTATTATTTTTGGCAAGAATGAAATTGTGACAGATGAAGTTGAAGCGATACGCTTACTACAATTATTGATGGATAAATATGCACCGCACCTCGCCGCCGGAGACGATTATCGCCCACCTGTGCCAGAAGAACTGAAACGCACCTCTGTTTTTCGGGTGAAAATTGAAGAAATGAGTGCCAAGAAAAAAGAAGTCGAGGCATTTGAGGGCGCATACTGGTATCCTGAACAATCGGTTTTAGAGTCCGTTCGTCGTCGCCCGATATGGCAGGGTGTTTTGCGAAAAATCCACATTGCAGCAAAAGAGGGCGAATCGCTTGAAACCCTCAGCGAAGTTGAAGCAGTTGCCGGACAGGGTTTGTGTGGTGATAGATATTTTGGGGTTGTCAATGATGAAGAAGCAACGAATATCACCCTCATTGCCCAAGAAGATTTGGATGCTGTGCAGCAAGCGTATGATTTCCCGATTACAGCCGCACAGACACGGCGCAATTTGCTAACTGTCGGTGTGCCATTGAGTCACCTGATTGGCAAGCGTTTTCGTATTGGTGACGTGCTGCTAGAAGGTGTCGAAATTTGTGAACCGTGCAAGGGGTTAGCTGAATTTAGTGGTTACGGCAATCCGATTATTAGTGCCATGCTGCATCGTGGCGGCTTACGTGCGACTATTATCAAAGGCGGCATAATTCATGCAGGTGATACCATTGCGCCGATTATTGAACCAGAAGTTGTCGCTAATTCTGGGAAATAGGCATATTTTGTAGGGGCAAGATGTATGGTTTTTCATAGGTGGTAGGTATCTCCTTACACTAGAGGCTAAAACCACATAGCTATTGGCTACCAAGTCCACTAAAAGGGACTATTTGAGACGTATTATTCCTTTTAGCCTTTCCAGTTGGCTTGTCTTGTTTAACAAAGTATCTCTGATAACCCTTTAACATCGGTCTCACTTTGCAATTTTGTGTGAGGCGCGTGAAACCCCGAAAGGGGCTTTTTACGATGTTGTTGCACTATTATTTAATTTGAATGAAAAATTATTGAACAACTTAAGGCGCTGTTGTGATAAATACACTGACTAAACATCTCGACCAAAGCGATATGCAGCATGAAAAGGCATTGCTGCTACTCACAATTCGTATCTTCATGTTACTTGCTTTAGGACATGCGCTGGCGATGGCTTTTATCAGCAATCAGTGGCTCGTGCCTGTTATATTAGATATTAGTTTGTGTATTGCTTTTGGGGCTGCACGGGGCTTGGTGCATCTCAAGTATTTTCGCATCACACGCGCATGGATTTCAGGGTCATTGTGGCTTTATATCACCATCAGCAATGTGTTACTCGGTGGGCTAGAAAACCCCTTAATAGGCTCATACATTGTCTTTGTGCTGGTTGTGGGCTTGCTATACAATGTGCGTTGGCTGCTTTATGCCCTCGTGTTGAGTATCAGCACTATTCTTTTGATTGCTATCGCGCAAATCAATCAAGTGCTACCGGCTAGTTTTATCGACCTAACCCCTATTTACCTCAGCTTAAATATCTTAGCAGCAACAATCGGGGTTGCCCTCATGATGTATTTCTTTTTAAACGTTATACAACATAAGCAAGCAATCAGTCTCCAACGCGAACAGAATATTGCCGCATTGCACGAGGTTACCATTGAACTAGCTAATTACCATTCACTTGAAGAGATATTGCGGAATGCGGTTGCCTTGGGACTTAGAACGTTAAGATTTGACCGCCTGAGTGTGTTTTTACTTGATGAAGGCACACAGACGGCTGTCGGAACCTATGGCACAGATGCAAAGGGTCATATCCGCAATGAAAACCATTTATTTCATCCACTAGCTGAAATGCCAACCATCAAAGAAAGTTTGGAAACAAAGCAGACCATTTTTGTTAAGGAAGATGTCGAATTGATGGACAACGGGCAAGTGGTAGGGAGCGGTTGGAATGTCATCATAACCTTGTGGGATGGCGGCAAAATATTAGGCTGGTTAGCCGCCGATAATCTCATTTCTCAAGAACCTTTGAATACTGCCATAATTGATTTGTTAGCCTCTTATAGCACGATATTAGCCCAAGTCATTGTTCGTAAGCAAACCGAAGAGAATCTGCGATTTTCACAGCGCCGTTTACAAAGCAAATCTCAATTTTTATCGACTCTCAATAAATTGGCAGAACGCTTGCATCAAGCGCACGATACAGATAGTATATTTAAGAGTATGGCAGACACGCTCACTGCTTCATTGAATACACCGATGGTTGTCGTTTATTTGTTAGATGAACAGAAACAAATTCTCAATCGCGTATTTGAGGTTAACGCTCCATTTACTCCCCCGCTACAACTGCGCTTAGAAAGTTCACTTTCGGGTTATGCTATTAACTATCGAACAGTGGCAATCACTCAAGATTTTTTGGATGATGAGCGTTTGTCATTAAATCTCCGCCACCAACTCGCAGCGACAGACTTGGATCGTATCATCTTTATTCCTATTATCTTTGGCGATGAAGTATTCGGGGTCATTAATTTGGGCTTTGCACATGACATCCAACAAGAAACCAGTGATTATCAGACCTATGCGGCGATTGGGCAAACTGTTGGCTTGGCGCTGTCTAATATTCGCTTTATTAATGAAATCCAGCTTGAAAAAACTTTGTCGGATTCGATTATTGAAAGTATCCCCAATGTGTTTTTTATGTTTTCAGAAGATGGGGAATTAGTACGTTGGAATGCAAATCTGGCAAACTTGCTGGACTACGATAACGAAACCCTCTATCAATTGCCTGCGTTGGCAATCGTTATGGAGTCTGATAGGGACAGTCTGGATGTACTGCTTGCACAAACGCTGAAAAGGGGCAGTAGTAGTGCCTATTTACACATTAGCACTCGTGACCAAGGCGATGTGCCTCACATTTTTTCCACTCGCCGCTATCAGATAAAGGAGAAACAGTACATCATTGGTACAGGAGATGACTTGAGTGAACGAATGAAATTGTTGGAGCGATTACAATATCAAGCAACACAACTCCATACTGCAGGCGATATCTCGAAGTCCATTGTGACTGTCTTAGATACTGATGAACTGATGCAGTATAGTGTTGATTTAGTTTGTCAACGCTTTGACTATTATTACGTTGGTCTCTTTATAGCAGATAAGGAGCATCAGTTTGCAACGCTAGCAGCGGGGAGCGGCGATGCTGGACGCAAACTATTGGAGTCTGGTTTTCGCTTAGCGATTGATAATCAGTCCATGATTGGGCGCTGCATCGGCAATGCCGAAAGTATCATTGTATCGAATGTTGAGCTAGAAAGTGGGCATTATACCAATCCTAATTTACCCGATACACAGTCTGAAATGGCTTTACCACTCATGAATCGCGGCGCATGTTTGGGCGCAATCACCGTACAAAGTTCACAACTTGATGCTTTTTCCAGTGATGATAGTGCTGTGATGCGCTTTATCGCTGACCATCTTGCCAGCGCAGTTGTCAATGCCCGTCTCTATGAATTTATCAACAGTCGTCAGCGTTACTTCGGCACATTGCGCCGTGTCACCCAACGGGCTATGCCAGCGCATAATCTGAAGGTTTTTATGCAAACAGTTGTCGAAACTTTAAGCGAAGAATTCCAGTATGATTTTGCAGCGATTTTCCTTGTGGATTATGAGGCAAGTGTCATCAGGATTGGTGCCTTCATTAGTAAAGTTAGGCGTGAATTAGATGATAAACTGTGGCCTATCAAGAGGGGCATTATGGGCTGGATTGTCAAGAACGCCAAACCCTATATTTGCTATGATTCCACGAAAGATTCTTTATATGCCGCACCTGCTGATATAGCCGATATCCCTCGCAGTGTTGTTGGGTCTCCTATCATGCAATATAACACTGTGATAGGTTTATTGTTTGTCCATCAGGCGGGAGCTAATAGTTTGAGTGATTTAGATTTAGAGATTCTGAGCGAACTAACAATAGAAGTCGGCTTACATATGGAAAATATTCAGCTCTATGCCCAAACCCAAGAAAATGCCGCAGAGTTAGAGCGTCGCGTTGATGCCCGTACTAGCCAACTACAAACCGTCAATCGTGAACTCGAATCTTTTGCTTATTCTGTTTCGCATGATTTACGCGCCCCTTTACGCAGCATTGATGGTTTCAGTCAAGCCCTGATGGAAGATTATCATAATGTCTTGGATGATGGCGGTAAGCACTTCCTAAAACGGGTTCGTGCCGCTAGTCAAAGAATGGGACACCTCATTGATGATTTGCTCACTCTTTCGCGTGTGACGCGGCGCGACTTCAAGCACCAGCAAGTCAATTTATCGGCTATGGCAGCCGAGATTATTGATACTTTGCAGCAAGACTACTCACAACGCGAGGTCGAAGTTGTGATTGAATCTGAGATAATGGCAGAAGGGGATGCCCGAATGTTACGGATTCTTCTGGAAAATTTACTAGCTAATGCGTGGAAATTTACGAATATGCGTGATAAAGCACTGATTGAATTTACTTGCCGAAAACAAGATAATACCGTCATTTACCGTGTGAGTGATAATGGTATTGGCTTTGATATGAAATATGCAGATAAGCTCTTTAGTGCCTTTCAACGCCTACATGGTATGACTGAATTTGAAGGTACGGGTATTGGGCTGGCAACTGTCAAGCGAATAATTGACCGTCATGGGGGACGTATTTGGTGTGATGCCAAAGTGGATGAAGGGGCGACATTCTTTTTCACTGTTGGGGATATTTTGCCCACAATAAAGTGATGATGGGCTAGATATTTGTGCAGCCGCCTATGTACTCCATAACACTATATGTTTTTACATCTAATCTCCTGCATTGATTTATCGCCTTTAGCCACTAAAATAGATAGAAGTAACAAGAGAGGTTGTAGTAAAGGATGACAAAAAATTCCATGATTTTACTTGTTGAAGATAACCCCGATGATGAAACCTTGACTAGACGCGCCTTGGCAAAAAATGGTCTCGCCAATGAGATTGAAGTTGTGCGCGATGGCGAAGAAGCTGTTCATTTTTTGTTTGGTGAGGGACGCTTTACAGAGCGCGATACCAGTATTCAACCGCAACTCATCTTGTTAGACTTAAAACTGCCCAAATTAGATGGTATCGAAGTGCTGCGTCGTATCCGTGCTGATGAGCGCACCCAATTGATACCCGTCGTGATGTTGACCACATCCGACGAGGAGCAAGACCGCATTCGTAGTTATTCTTTTCATGTCAATAGTTTTATTCGAAAACCAGTTGACTTCAGCGAATTTATGAAGGCGATACAGCAGATTGGCATGTATTGGCTTGTATTAAATGAGCCACCTATCAGCTAAAGAAGTTCGAATATCGTAGGGGGAATCCTGTGAGGTCGTTTGTTTCGCAGCGTATAAGCTTTCCTATATCTCTAAAAATATAAATCTCCTAAAACCACGCCCCAAATTTTGCACTAAGATGAAATGTACCAAAATTGTAATGTTGCTTGACATATTGCACTGGGTTAGCGTACTATGCTTAAAAGATTGGGGATGTAGAATATGCTCGTTGAAATTAGGTGGTACGATAAAACCTACCACACCGTCCTGTGCCGAATCGAAGGTAAATGGTCTTACTCTGGCTATAATCATGTCTATAGGCAGTTGATGCAGTACGCACGCCACGTATCAGAAAAAATCAATCTCATTTGTGATATGACCAAGACAGAATGGCTTGTGGAAGATGCGAGATTGCTACAAGTTTCACCCTTCATCCATCATGCCGTGATTATCACAGATAATATCAACCACCCAGCAGCCAAACAAATAGAAATTGTTCTGCACGCGCAAAATCCAGCCGTTTTGGTCTCTCATGCACCGAATGTCAACGCTGCCATGACTCAGATTCGGCGAGTAGCATCTGTTGGTATATAACCTATGTTTCTTGCTTAAATTCTCCGGCGGCATTGTGGGCAAGGCGAATAGGACGCGGCAGACGATATTTCGGCGTGACACTCATGATGAGCTTTATCGCTGAATCAATATCGGCGCGATGCCCAACTGAGATATAAACAGGCTTGACCTTAGCACGAGTCCTTAAGACAACCCCTAACGGCTGTCCCTTGTAAGTGAGGGCACTATAATCCCCCTTTTTCAAGTCGGGTGCATCATAATCTCCGATGAAGTGTGTTTTACCACAACCAATGGTCGGTTTATCGAGCCACAGTCCTAGATGAGCCGCGATTCCGATATGGCGCGGATGAATTTGCCCCATGCCATCAAATACAAAAACATCCGGCTCGATTGTCAATTTACGAAAAGCCTCTTCTAGTACGGGACCTTCACGAAACGTCAGCAAGCCCGGAATATAAGGATAGCTAGTCGCTTGCTTGGCACGAACAATTTCCACAGGCTCTAGTTCAGGATAGGTGATAACGACGACTGCCGCTTGTGATTCGCCATTTTTCACACTAACATCGACTCCCGCTACATGACGAATCGTGCTTAAATCTAATGGGGTATCATCAATTAAACGTGAGGCGAGTTCTTTTTGCTTGGCAATCGCCTCTTTCGGTGTTAAGTCCCAATCATGCAAATGTTGAATCTTCATTGACTGTCCACTGTCTTCAAATCGCTCATTTTCAAATCATCTAGGCGTTACGCACTTCAAGCTAGAAATCGTAGGGGCGACAGCGTGCTGCGCCCGAAAATAACAGTCAACTGCGTAAGTCCTATCATCATAAGAATAGCAGAAACTATCCGATAGATGAAAGCTACAGTGTTGATATTTCTTCGGACAGCAAGATTGCTATTTCTTCAAAAACCCACCTTGAACTGTAGGAATATGATTCTCCACGTCCGCGATATAAGTCGCTATCATTTAGCGGTAGAATAGGGGAATGATTCAGATTGATTACGGAGAAAACGAATATGGCACACCCCTTGGTTGAACAATTACGATTCACTCGTAGCGAATGGCATCGCGGCTTGAAAGATGTCTCTGCTGAAGCTGCCGCTCGTAAACTTGACCCGATGAATACGATTGCGTGGATAGTCGGGCATTTGGCATGGCATGAGCAATTGTATTGGCTAGACCGCGCACAAGGCAAAATAATCGCTGAAAATGTGCTGCAATGCGGCTATGGTAAACCAGCGAGTAATCCGCCTGTTACTGAAATGTGGGACGCATGGCACAAAATCACCGAAGCATCGGATGTGTATCTCGATGCACTGACGACTTCGACATTGCAAGAGCATTATATAGTGGATGGTAAACCGCATCCTGAAAGTATCGGCACAATGCTAAACCACTTGAATTATCACTATTGGTATCACATTGGAGAAGCACTCGCTATCCGACAGATGTTGGGTCAGAAAGACTTGCCGGTGTTTATCGGTAATATTGAAGATGTCCCTTATCGACCAGAGACCGATTAATCACGCGACAATAGCTTTGGAAATCATTGTTATAGGACTTTCGCTTCTAAGCGGTATCAAGAGCAGGAATGCGTGGGTCACGCAACTCCGCCTTGAGAAATTCATATAACAAATCATGAACAAGCGCGTACAAGGTTTTGCCGACAGCATCCGCTTTGGTTTTGATGGCA
>JAUZRW010000041.1 GCA_030950085.1 Anaerolineae bacterium | reverse complement strand
TCTATTATGGTGTGACTGAAAACGGGATGCACGGTCAATGGGCAGATTTCTTGGGTGATGAAGATTAGGTTAGGATTCTAGTTTTTCTAAGGACTCGCCTGCCATTTGTGCCACCCAACTATGAGAATCGCTTGTGGCTATCTGCAAGGCTTCAATAGCCCGTTTATCGCCTAATAATCCGAGCGCATGAGCCGCATAATAACGCACGATGGGCGGAAAATCTGTATTTTGCAGGGCATCAACAAGTGGTTGAAAAGCATCTTCATGCCCGATGCGTCCTAACGCTTCGGCGGCAAAGGTGCGCGTTTCTTTATTGCTATCATTTTCCATAATTGTCACTAGCGCCGGAATCAATGCCTCATCGCCAATGATACCTAGTGCCTCAATTGCGTGCTGACGAACTTTCATATCACGGTCACGCTGCATTGCTTGACTCAGTGAACCGATTGCCAATTTGCTGCCTGTTTTGCCCAATGCTAATGCCGCCCGTAGCCGCACCTCGCTATCGTCGTCATCGTGCAAGGCATCTGACAGTGCTTCAACGGTATCATCATGCCCGATGTCACCCAAAACTTGTACAGCAAGAATCCGTATTTCAACATCATCAGCATCTTTTGTCAGCATAAGCAGCGCATCAATCATCACCGAGTCGCCAATCTCACCCAGCCGACTTGCCGCCAGTGGACGGAGCAATAGATTATCATCCTGTACCATATAGGCTACTAGATTCATTTGTGTTAGCTCATCGGTATTTGCGCCTAAAGCCTGCATCTTTTCAATGGCAGCTTCGCGCTCTTTCGTGAGTGTCGATAATTGCTGTTGCAACTCAGCACTCAATTGAAGAAAGAACGGTTGATGGTCTTTACTGTGCATAGTGCCATACCCTATTATCCAACGTTCAGAAATGGTTCTATCCCCACTCGACACTTTATATTATACCGAAAAAACACGTTGCCACACAAAATCACTAGAATAGTTAGGACTATCAAACAAAAAACAGGCAGTCAGCAAAAAGACTACCCGTTAGATATTTCGTTTCTAGCGTGCTTAGACTTCGTTGACCACACTGAAAATCATGGGACGGCGGCGTGTTTCGTTATACAGTAGACGCGATATATTGTCCTCAATGACATCCCGACGACGACCATTGAGATGCCCATTACTACGCACAACATCCATCACCACTGACTCGACACTGTGCATCAGCTCTTCTGCATCACGCAGATAGACAAAACCCCGTGAGATGATTTCGGGTTTACCAATCAGTTTACCCGTCTTCTTGTTCACATTGACCGTCACAATGAGGAAGCCATCACGGGCGAGGATTTCACGGTCACGAATCACAGCCCGTCCAACATCGCCCACGACACCGCCATCAACGAAGACATAACCACCCGGTACACGGTCTCCCTTACGAATATGATGCTTATCAACCTCGATAATCGTGCCATTTTCACTGATAATGATGTTGCTTTCCGGCACACCCATTTGCACAGCAAGTTTTGCATGTTGATGTAAATGCCGTACTTGCCCGTGTACAGGCATCAAGTAGCGCGGTTTGACAAGGTTAAGCAGCAATTTCATTTCTTCTTGGCTACCATGCCCAGAGACATGCACATTTTCCAACGGTTCATAGATGACATTTGCGCCGCGTTCAATCAAGCGGTCAATGGTGCGATAAACCCCTTCTTCATTGCCGGGGATGGGATGCGATGACAAGACAATCGTATCGCCTTTTTGCAACGAGAGATATTTATGTCTTCCCGTTGATAGTTTGCCAAGTACAGCAGAGGGTTCGCCCTGTGAGCCTGTCACCATCAGCACGACTTTATGCGGCGGTAGCGTCTCCATTTTGTTGGTGTCTACCAGCATATTATCAGGAATATCGAGATAGCCTATCGCACGCGCCAGTTTCACATACTCGCGCATGGTATAACCTGTAATAACCATTTTGCGCCCGTGTTGGCGTGCCACATTTGCCACCTGTTGCACCCGCGAAATGAGCGAGGCAAAGGTCGCCACCATAATGCGCCCTTTCGCTTCTTTGAAGACCTTCTCAAAGGCAGGTTCAATTGTAGACTCCGATTGTGTCCAGCCGGCTTTATCCGCGTTGGTGCTATCTGCCAGCAGCAATTTGACACCTCGCGCCCCAAAACTTGCCAATTTAGCATAGTCCGGTTTACGACCATCGACAGGATTATTATCGAACTTATAATCGCCTGTATGGACAATCAAACCATAGGGAGTCTCAATGGCAAAGCCCACACAATCGGGGATGCTATGAGTCATACGGAAAGGTTCAATCTTGAAGGGTCCAATATGGAGCTTATCGCCTGCTTGGAAGATATTCATCTTCGGCTCAAAATCGAGGGTAACTCCGTCATCAAAGTGGCGACCATTCACAATTTTTACATTAATCAAGCCAGCCGTGAGACGTGTGGCATAGAGGGGGATATTTCCCAGACTTTCCAGTACATGGGTGACTGCCCCAATATGGTCTTCATGTCCATGTGTGAATAAAATGCCGTGTATCTTGAGGTCTGTCCGCTCTATCAGATATTTATAGTCGGGGATGATATAATCGACACCAAACATATCGTTTGTTGGGAACATGATGCCAGAATCAATGATGATTGCATCGTTTCCTAGCTCGAAAACGGTCATATTCTTCCCGATTTCCCCTAGACCACCGAGGGGGATGATTCTCATTTTTGGTTTTGCCATGTATTTTTTCTCCAATACAAAATTTCTCGGTTGTTTGCAAATGCACAAACCGAGTTTCATGAACAAATATTTGCTCAAAATCCAAACTTGTAACAATACTATTCAGCTACTTAAAAGCGGTCAGCCGTCTGCATGAGCCGCATAATGACCTAATATTAAGATAATCGCTTATCTATCTAGCCTAACAATCTGAACCTATTTCTCTGTTGTGGATGGGTATCCAGACCAAATGTTATGGGGTTAGAGAGTGGC
>JAUZRW010000040.1 GCA_030950085.1 Anaerolineae bacterium | reverse complement strand
ATGCTTCTGGCAAACCGCTACTGATTGTCTCGCATATGGATACTGTGTGGGCATTAGGGACGATTGATGGTGAAGTCCCCTTGAAGTTAGAAGATGGGCGCTTGCATGGTCCCGGTGCGCTCGATATGAAAGGTGGTATCGAAGTCGCCTTGCGTGCCATAGAAGGCTTGGTCGAATTGAATCAATTGCCTGAGTGTCCGATTTGGTATTTGGCAACATCCGATGAAGAAATCGGCAGTAAACAATCGCGTGCCATTATCGAAGAAAAAGCACAAGAAGCGGCGCTCGTGCTAGTGACAGAACCCCCAACAGCCGATGGTGCGCTCAAAACATGGCGCAAAGGCGTTGCCTCTTATGTCTTAACCATTGAAGGGCAAGCGGCACATGCTGGTAATGAACCGGAAAAAGGCATTAATTCTGTGATTGAATTTGCCCAACAAGCTCTTGAACTGCATCAACTCAACGATTATAAAAACGGGACATCGGTATCCGTTACGGTTGTCAATGGCGGCACAGCAACCAATGTTATTCCGTCAAAAACGGTTGCCCATATCGACACACGAGTGCTGACTGTCAAAGACTATAATCGAGTCTATGAAAAAATAATGGAACGTGCGCCATTCATTGCGGGTTCAAAAGTGACAATAGAACAACGGCATTATCGCCCCCCGATGGAGCGCAACGCCACAACATTCGAGCAAGCACGCGACATAGCCAAAGCCGTTGGCATTACCATCCGCGAAGATGGGGCAGGCGGCGGTAGTGATGGCAACTTCACGGCAGCATTGGGTATTCCGACATTAGATGGCTTGGGTCCAGAAGGGTCTGGTTTACATGCCCCCCATGAGCATGTGCTGGTCAATACAATGCCACAAAAAGCCGCCATGATTGCCGCAATTTTGCGCGACTGGTCTATCGACTAATTATTCAACAATCAAGCTGCGTAGGGCGTACCCGCGTGTGCGCCCGTTCTAAAGAAAAAGATACGACCTACAATTTCATCAAGTCAGTCATCTGCCTCTAATGACACTTGCAGCGACAATAATTCATCAAGACTGGTTACATCTTGAAGTGTGGCGACAAAGGCATGAATTGATGATGTTTGGCTACGGATAGCCAGTATCGTGGAACCTGTCGGGTCTTGTCCGCCAGCACCAGAAACACCGCCGCCAGCTTGATAACCGCCATAAAACGCGAAAAATGCTTGATTTAACTTGCGAAAACGATAACCATTGTCAAAGAAAAATTGTCGGCGTTCTTCGAGGTAAATTTCGGCAGATTCTACTGCGACAGATGCCAATAATTCATCAAGTGTTGTGCGTGTTTCGTGCATTTCTGCTGCTAAATCAAAACCATTGGAAGAGTCTGCTTGTGTTGTTGTCGGATTAGCTTGGTAGGTTGGCAATTGAGGCAACGGTTCTTCAGGATAATAGCGTTGCAAAACAAGCCGCGCAATCTCTTTACCAAACAAATCCGCAGTCGTCTCATTGATGATACGGGCTTCGCCTGCAAAACCATCGCCCGTAAAGTAAGACACACCCAACGGATGGAAATAAAGATAATGATGTAACCATTCATGGGCAAAGGTTTCAATTGCAAAAGGAATCGAAGCGGTTTCATTTATCATCGCCGGATAAAGCGCGATTCCGCCGAGTGGCACAATAATGGACGATACATCGTGTTCGGCATCTAAGGCATTTTCAATCGTCGTTCGTTGGTCAACCGATAAGGGGTCAACAGCAATTGATACCTCCATCCGAATCGCGTCACGGGGCGATGTCACAAGCAGATTTGGCATTCTGGTAAAGCGCATTGCCATCGGAGGCAATACCTGTCCCATGAAAGCAAAGCCTTCTTCGGCAAGGATATTGGCAACTTGACCTTCAAGGATAGCTTCGGCAGTTGCTTGTCGGCGCGATAAAACTTCTCGTAAACTATCTCGTTCTTGTATCAACGCAGCCGCGACAGATGCCGGATTCTCGGTGTTTGGCTCAGTGTAAATCGAATTAACTTGCCCCTCTAGTTGCTGTGCATGGGCAATATCTGCCATATAATCACGTACAAATTGTGAGCGACTTTCCTCATCCATAAAAGCATGTTGCCCAAAGAGCATTTGTGCTGCTTTTGCCCGAATTGCTGACACTTCCCAGCCAATATAATCAAAATGAATCGTCGAAATATCAATGGCAATCGCTTGATTCGTATCATAAACCAAAACAGTCGAGCGTGGGATAACAAAAACAAAGACTGTGCAAAGCCATGTGATAGCGAGTCCGTATCGCCACCACCAGCGCAGCACTGATGAAACCCACAAATATGAATGATAAAGCCCTGTTGTTATCATGCGAAAAGTTGTCACCAAAACACAGTCATGCCTCTAACAATGCCTGAAGTTTTTCGATTGTGCTATCAAACCATGAAATTTCAGTATCAATGAGGCGCAATGTATGGTCAAGGGTCAGCAAACGAAGCACGGTTTCTGTATCATCTGAGTTTTTTTGGTCAATTAATCGGCGACGCAACAGCACCCACAAGCGGTACTCCCCCATCGTTGCACGGCGTTCCTTGATTATCTGTGCAACATCAGCATAATCCAGATTTTGACCGATGTATAACTTTGCTAACCAAATATGAGAGGGTAAAGTCTCTTCGGTTGGTTCGCGCAACCAACGTTCGAGTTCAGCATTCCCCTTCTCGGTTAAATTATAAACCTTCTTGTTGGGGCTATTTGCTTGTATCACAGTTTGAAATTCAACCCAATCAGCAGCCTGCATCCGATAAAGTGCGCGATAAATTTGGCTTTGTTCTGTTGTCCAAAAATGTTTGGCTTGGGCATCCAAACGCTTATTGAGGTCATAGCCTGAACCTGATTCCTCACGTAGGAAACCTAATAATATGTGCTGTAAAGACATTTATTCACTAACATTTCTTGATGAATGGCTTAAATACTGTCCGTAGGGTGTAGTCTACATTAGACCATAGCAAATGTCACAGTATTCGACTATGTATATACATATTCAGGAAATTTGATAAGTGTATCTACATAGTTAGAATTGGGTTTTATTTTATGCTGTTGAGAAGGGGAAATGCAAGAACAGAAGCGGTTGTAGTCGTTACGCTTCTGTAACAAGTGATATAGTGTTGCGAGGGCAGTCAATTACATTTCAACGTAACGCTTCCACACATCCGGACCCGTTCCCATCGCAATGACAAGATAGCTGGTTCGCGGTATTTTTGGCTCCCACCGCAATTTCATACCGACTTCGTGTGGTAGCCGATTACCTTTTTTGTGATTACAAGCAGCACAGGCACAGGCTGTATTTGACCATGTATCTTTTCCATTCCGCGATTTTGGCAAGATATGGTCAATCGTTAAATCGGACTTGGATAGCACCTTACCCTTTTTCACTGCGCCGAGCTGAATACCACAATAAATGCAGGTATAATTATCGCGTATCAGCACACCTTTACGACTCCAATGAGCGCGGCGACGAGGCACATTAATATAGGTTCGCAAGGCAACCACAGATGGGACGGAGAATTTTTCGCGCACTGTTCGTAAGAAATCACCACTTTCTTCAACGAGAATAGCCTTACCTGCTAATAGCAAGTTGATAGCACGCAAAGCGGTAATAACCGACAGCGGTTCCCATGTGCTGCCATTGAGCAATAACACACGATTTTGGAAAACACCACTGGTAGCCACGATTCGACTTTTTCTCCTTATACTACTGACAAAACTTGCCCCTATTATACCCCCAGAAAAGTATATTGGGGTAATGTTACGGCAGTGTTTAGGATAGGATAATATTTTGTTTTCTGGCACATCGCCCTATCCATCTATGAACATTTATGAACAAAGAACGCGATGGGTGATGGCTAGTGCTTTAATGGAAGCCAACACTCACTCAAGTACCCCATCAATCGGCAGAAAATGACCACCTCCCCTGCGCCTTCTTGGTTGATAATGTTGTTAACTTGCGTTTTTACTACCAATAGAATTCACAAATTGTGCTTACGACGTTCCAACTCGTTCTTGAGATACCAATAAATCGCGTTCCGAAAATGAGCCTTATGAGACACTTTCGCTTATGTTAAGAGTGTGGCTTTGTGTCTCGCGGAGACGATGCACGCGAGACACCCATTATGGTCTGATTTCGCTTCTCGGTCAGGCTGACACCCTGAGCTATCTTGCGACATACCGCCTCCTTCTGGCAGGATAATCGAACGAAATGGGTGTTTCTCACCCAGCCTTCTCAACTTTCTTGACAAGGCGCAGCACCGGCTGCTTGTTACGACGTTGACGCTGATGAGCGTGTAACATCTCAATTTCAACAAGCGATTCCTGTGCCGTATAAATCAGTTCACGGAGCAGGTTCATCGTTTCGACCTCGTTCATTCCGGTGAAGTTGAGGCTTTTTCCTTCGCTAGCGGCTGTGTGGAGTTGGTCGATATACTCCAGCACATTTTCAAGGTGGATGCTGCTAGCGGCAAGAAAATGTTCCGTGACGGTGTTCTTCTGGCTCATAATTGCGTCACCTCTTCGGTAGGGTTAATAAAAAACAAAAAAAGGGTACGAGACGCTTGTTGCTGGTCTCGTACCCCTTATCGTAAACTAATTACGTTTTGGAGTTCGGTGTTGCTTGTCCGAATCTCAGGTTTTTAATCGCTCCTGAGGTCGTTCAAACAGTTGAGACCAACACCTACTGCATTCACTAATCGGGTCATCACTATCGGCTGTCGCTGGCGTGCCATCCATAAAGAACGCTGCCAACAAACCTTTTACGCCTATCGTCGCCCAATTTTTTCCTTGTGGTTGAACACTGCCATTACCCAGCACGGTACGCAGGACATAGACCCACCCTTGACCATATTCGGCAAGGATAGATAGCAGGTTTGAACGCCGATAATGACGATATGCTGCTTGTCTGAGTAACCGTTTACTAATCATCGAATAGTTTGCGCTGGATAAGCGCGTCCTCCTTAACAGGATTGTGTAAATGATCCGTCACATTGATTGATATTGAGAGATTTTATTTGTTGGCTCTCTCACAGCCTTCTTTTACATTACTTCTTTTTCCGAATGGGTGTTTGACTTTCTTGTACCAATAGCCATTAAATCATCTTTTTGTGATTTTGTCTAGCAATTGGGGTAATTTCTTGACAACTTCGTTTGATGAAGCCGATTATGCACCCTTTTCCACCTTCGTCGAATCCAACATTTCGTTGATGCTTTCGCCAGTAATAAAGACACGACGCATTCCGGCAGGTTTGCTGACTTGCAGATGTCCTTTTTTAATCAGCCGCTTCAAGGTACTGAGGCTGATGCCGAGTGCTTCTGCTGCTTCCTGCCGTGAATACACAGCACCGGGTTCGATATGAAGTTTTGATTCAGTCATGGTTTTCCTCCCATATTTTATATTATACGGACTGATAAGGCTATCAAGAGTGTTCTTCTATTTTAGTTGGATTTTGAAGTATCGCAAGGGTTCAATAAGGCTTTTTGATTAGAATTTCCTCACTTGACAAATATAACACATTCCGTTTATAGTGTCCGCAAGTTTGAAAATTGTATACTGAACAAGAAAAAGCAAAGACGAAGACAGTTCACAAGGGCGCTCAAGCGTGCCTGTTGATAGGGAGCCAATAGCCATAGACTGGAAGCATTGGCGAACAGGGTTGTGAAATTCACTTCTGAGCTGGGCAGGGAAAATGATGTCAAATCATGAGTAGTTGACCCCGTATACCGAACGTAATCGGTCTAATGAGCGCGATACAATATGTATCGAATCAGGGTGGTACCGCGTGAGCAAATTTTGGCGCTCTCGTCCCTGCTAATGGGATGAGGGCGTTTTTGATTCGCCTCATAAAATCATAGGGGCGACTAACTTAAAAGGAGTAAAAAGAGCATATGGCAGAAAACGTACAATCAATTGAGGGTGTGCAAGCAGAGGCTTTAAGCGCACTTGATAATATCGAGTCTAGCGAAGCACTCACGACATGGCGCAGTCAATATCTGGGCAATAAAGGCGTGATTCGGGGGATGCTGAGTAAAATCGGCAGTCTCGCAAAAGAAGAGCGCGGCGCTTATGGTCAAGGGGTCAATGCCCTCAAAAATAAGCTGACAGAATCTCATGATGAGAAGCAAACGGCATTGAATAATGCGGCTGTAGAAAAAGACATTGCAGAAGGCGCGATTGATGTCACACTACCGGGGCGCGCACGCCGCGTAGGTCGTCTACACCCTAGTACCCATACCTTGCGAAACTTCTATGATATTTGGTCAGATATGGGTTTTCAAGTTTATCGTAGCCGCGATGTTGAGTTGGATGACTATAACTTCACGAAACTGAACTTCCCACCTGACCATCCAGCACGCGATATGCAAGATACGTTTTACACAACCGAAAAAGATGTCATTTTACGGACACATACTTCGCCAGGGCAAATCCGCGCTATGGAAGAATTAGGTGGCAACGGCACAAAGCCGATTCGCGTGATTTTACCGGGTATGTGCTACCGCTTTGAGCAAATCACGCCGCGCAGCGAGGCACAATTCCATCAGGTAGAAGGCTTGGCTATCGGGCGCAATATCCGCATGAGTGACCTCAAAGGCACAATTGCAGAATTCGCCAAACGTATGTTTAAGCCTGATGTGCAAGTGCGTTATCGTGCGTCTTACTTCCCATTCACAGAGCCGAGTATGGAAGTGGATGCCGAATGTTTCTTGTGTGATGGAGAGGGATGCCGTGTCTGTAAATATAGCGGCTGGCTCGAAATTGCAGGTAGTGGCATGGTGCATCCGAATGTTTTACGCAACGGGGGCTATGACCCCTCAGAATGGAGTGGTTTCGCCTTCGGGATGGGACCCGAACGTATCACAATGTTGAAACACGGCATTGAAGATATTCGCTATTTCTGGAGCAATGACCTCCGTTTCTTGAGTCAGTTCTAAATCTGCTCTCTAAGAATCCAGTGGATCATGTAGGGGCGCAAGGCATTGCGCCCTTACGACCAATACTAAATTTTGAACTAAAAATTCAATTTCACATAAATCGTTTGCGACACAGGGCATAACACGTTATGCCCCTACTAAGACAGAAAAAATACACAATAGGAGACAATAAAACCATGCGCGTACCGATTTCATGGTTAAGAGATTACGTCGATATCAATATGCCGATTGAATTACTGGCAGAACGCCTCACACTGGCAGGTTTTGAAGTGGGCAGCTTGGAATACATCGGTGTTCCGCAGAGTATCCCAGAAGGAATACGGATGCCGACCAGTGACCATCTGGTTTGGGATAGAGAGAAAATCTTACTGGGTGCGATTCGTGAAGTCAAGCAACATCCCGAAGCTGACCGCCTCGTGCTGGCAATGGTCGATTATGGGGGCGATGAATTAGAGCAATGTGTGACAGGCGCACCCAATCTTTTCGACTATGTAGGGCAAGGTGAACTGAATCCGCCACTTTGGACTGCCTTCGCTATGGAAGGTGCAACGGTTTGGGATGGTCATAGTGATGAACAGAAGTTGATGACCCTCAAAGGCAAAAAATTGCGCGGCATCTACAATAAGAGTATGGTCTGTTCGGAAAAAGAACTTGGCATCAGTGAAGAGCATGAAGGCATCATCTTGATGGATGACAACCCAGACTATGTAGCCGGAACACCCTTTCAAGATGTTTTGGGCGATGTTGTGCTGGATATTGAACTCACGCCTAATCTCGGACATGGTTTCAGTGTCTTGGGTGTGGCGCGAGAAGTTGCGGCATTGACCAATCAAGAATTGCGCCAACCCTCTTATGAAATGGTCGCCGAAGGGGAGTCGATTGTGGGACAAGCGGCTGTCGATATTCAAGAACCAACGCTGAATCCACGCTTCACCATAACGCTGCTCAAAGATACGACAGTACAAGCCTCACCGTATTGGTTGCAATTGCGCCTGAAATTAGTCGGGCAACGTCCGATTAACAATATCGTTGATGTAACGAACTACATCACATTTGAGATTGGTCAACCCTTGCACGCTTATGATTATGACAAATTACTTGCGCGTTCAGGTGGCAAAGCACCGACACTTATCACGGCGTTGGCAGAAGGTACAAGCATCGAAACGCTAGATGAAGTGAAGCGGACAGTCGGCGCGAATCAAATTATGGTGATGGATAATGAAGGGTCGCTAGGCTTCGGTGGCATTATGGGTGGCGCGGATACCGAAATCAGTGATGATACGAAAAATGTCCTATTAGAAGCGGCGGCGTGGAACTTCATCAACATTCGTAAGACTCAGCAAGCGCAAAAAGTCTTCACGGAAGCTGGAACACGCTTTAGCCGAAATGTGCATCCGTCACGGGCGATACTCGGCAATACTCGCGGTATTGAACTGATGCGGCAAACAGGCGGCGGTACGATTGCCGAAGGTGTCATAGACGAATATCCTCTGAAACCTGAGCCAGTAGAAGTCCGATTGCCAATTAGCGAAGTGCATCGTTTACTGGGCATGGATATCAACATTCAAGAGGCATTAGACGTGTTGAGCCGCTTGCAATTCGACGTGACATTAGATAGCGATGCGATTCATGCTGTCACGCCCGATTATCGCACAGACATCAGTGCAGGCATTGTCGGTCAGGCAGATTTAGTAGAAGAAATCGCTTGTATCATCGGCTATGATACGATTCCGACAACCATCATGGCAGATGAAATGCCCGAACAACGCCGTAATCGCACGCTAGAAATTGAAGAGCATATCCGTGATTTGCTGATGACACTTGGCTTGACAGAAAATATCAGTTATCGCTTCACGACACCGGAAGCTGAGGCCCAACTTGTCCCGAATGGCAGCGACTCATCATTGCCACAAGCGGATTATGTTGAACTAGCGAATCCGATTGCATCTGATAAAACGGTACTGCGCCATACGTTATTACGCAATCTTCTCGAAAGTGCGGCGCGTAATGCTCGTTACAATCAGATTCAGCAAGTATTTGAACTCGGCAGTGTCTACTTGAAAAATGGTGCTGGCTTACCTGATGAGCCGAAGCGCATAGGACTTCTGTTAACAGGCTTGCGTCAAGAGAGCGATTGGACAGGTGCAGCAACGGAAGCTGTCGATTTCTACGATATCAAAGGCGTGATTGAAGGTTTACTCGCTGGACTGCATATTAGCGATTACGCGATTACCCGTAGTGACCATACGACCTTTCATCCGGGACGCAGCGCCGCACTCGAAATTAAAGGGAAGCCTATCGGTAATTTCGGGGAGTTGCATCCGCGAGTGGCACAGGCACTTGATTTAACACATTATCCGGTGCTGATTGCCGAAGTCGATTTGGATGCAATTATCGAGGCAACACCTGATTTACATGCTGTTACAGCCTTGCCCACTGCTCCGCCTGTTTTGGAAGACCTTGCCTTAGTCGTAGCAGAAAATGTGCCAGCAGCCGATGTCGAAGCCGTAATCCGTAAAGCCGGTGGGAAACTCTTGCGCGATGTGACATTGTTTGATGTTTATCGCGGCGACAGTATCGAAGTAGGTCACAAGTCGCTTGCTTATGCCCTCACCTATCAGGGCGACGAAACCTTGTCCGATAAGAAAGTCAAGAAAGTGCGTAAAAGCATCATCTTTTTGACCGAAAAAGAAGTCGGGGCAAAATTGCGTTCGTAATTTGAAGCCCTCCTTAGAGTTACTGAGGAGGGTTTTTCATTAAACGTGCTTTCACATTACAATTTTGTGTAAGGCGCGGTGAAACCCCGAAAGGGGCTTTTTATCCCCTACACATTAGCCTCAACTGCTGCCATAATGTAGCGGCAATTTGAACCAGATTAGGATATTAACGAACAGATGGCGTATTCGACACAACAACAAGCCAAACGCAGTGGCGCAGGATGCTGGGTGACAGGCATTATTTCAATCGCGGTTGCCATGCTTTTGGTCATAGTAGGCTTATTTTTACCCCCCTTTGACTTATACAATCGCTTAGTCGGTGAGCAATTCACGACCTTGACACAAGTGGGCGATGCCGTGATTAGTCCTGATGGTGGACTCAGTTTTGCAGTCGCAACACAAGCACGCAGCGAATTTGGTGTTCGGGTTGATGTCACGTCATTACAAGATTTTGAAGCATCAAATACGGCTGCCGGCGACTGGATTCCACTGGCGAAAAGTTCTGTCCCGTATTATTTGGCGTTGCAGAGTGCGGTCTATACAGTGGCAACTGATGGACAAGCAGCAGATGCTATTTTCCTGAGTGTGCAAGTCACCAATAATGTAGCTAGTACCGATTTACTGGATATGTACGGTTGGTATGGCAATAGCACAAATACAGGTGGACAGTGGGAATTTATCCCTTCGCAAGTGGTGGATAATCGCCTAGAAACAACCGTTGAGCGTATTCCAGAACATCTCGCATTATTCCAAGCAGCACCCGATGTACCAGAGGTTTTGGCAACATATAATGTCTCGCAGGCATTAACAGCCGAAGTCGCTGATATCGCAACAATCATTGCGCCGGGCGGTTTACAGCCACTTGTTGATGGCACAGTGACCGGAAGCCTTGCTGCTGGTTCTAGCCAGAGTGCGCTTTATCGCCTGATGCCGATGTTAAGTAATTTTGATGACCCGGCGGCGATTGATGTCCAGACAGTCAATACGATTATGAGCAACAGTCAATTACGAGCGACTCATGCTCGTCAAATTGCTGCTGTTATTAACGCCAATGGGTATGATGGTGTTTTCATTGATTATCGCGGTATAACAATCGAAAATCGTGAAAATTTCACGCTCTTTATCCGCGATTTGAATGCTAACATTGATAATGTGGGCAAATCGCTTGGTGTGGTTGTCGTAGCCGCCGAAAATGTCGATGGCTTGTGGCAAACAGGGGGTTATGATTGGCGTGCATTAGGCGCAGAAGTCGATTATTTCCAGATTCAGTTTGGTCTCAACCCTCAACTCTTCACACCGGATGACAATCAATTTGTCTATGCCCTCCTTACTTGGGCAGTGCGCGAAGTGAATCGTTATAAAGTGCTTATCGGCTTATCGTCGCAATCTGTGCGTGAAATTGTAGGGAATTATAATTCGATTGGCTATGATGCGGCACTTGCTGGCTTAGGGGGTGTCACTATTGCGGCAAATGATGTCAGTGCGACGGGAACTATTCAACCCGGTACTGAAATTCGTGCCTCGCTCGACGGGCGACGGGCGATTGGTGGCTTCGACACGATTATCAACACGCCGTTTCTCGATTATCTTGATGATGCTGGAAATACAACAGCGCGGATGTGGATTACGACGGGGAATGCTCTACGCTTCCGTATAGATAGAACCGTACCCTTTGCGCTAGGTGGTGTTGCTTTTGATGATTTAGTCAATGATGACCGTGCATCGGGTGTATTATCTGCTATTAGCGCCTACCGCACACAAATCCCAACAGTCCCCTCAACAACAGAATGGGTCTTGCGTTGGCGGATTGTCGGCTCAGATGGCAATCTCATGCAGCAAGTCGATACCAGTTTGAGCGATGATTTAGTGATTACATTGGATGTACCGGATGGTAATTATGCGATTAACCCATCGGTGGTCTTGATTCAAGAAAATATTGAAGACGAAAGCGCACGTACAGGCGCACAAGTCGCTTTATTCCGCCCGACACCCACACCGACACCCTTACCAACAGCGACACCGACAGATGTTCCAACACCAACACCGACATTACCACCTGTTGTCGCTACAAACCCACCCCCACCACCGGATACCAGTAATCCCGGCGGAGGTGGTCAAGGTGCTGTTGCGGTTGGACCCGGTAGCATCAATTTGAGTGGTTTTGAATACGGTGGGCATGTGACAGGTGCCGGGAGCGCCCGTGCCGCAGATGCCATGCGAAGCGCCGGTATGACATGGATGAAGGTGCAAATTCGCTATACATTAGGTGCGCCAGCCAGTACGGCCGCCGGAGCGATTGACGCTGCCCACGCCGCCGGTTTCAAGATTTTGGTTGGCACGGTTGGCAATCCCAATGACCTCGCATCAGGGGGTGATGCTTACATTCAACAATATGCCAATTGGCTGGGGGGTATTGCAGCACTCGGCGCAGATGCGATTGAAGTTTGGAATGAACCCAATATTGACCGTGAATGGCCGCGTGGTCAAATAAGCGGTGCTGCTTTCGCTAACATGCTGCGCCAAGCTAATGCTGCGATTCGGGCAGGTAATGGTGGCACGATTATCATCAGTGGCGCAACAGCCCCTACAGGTGCTGAAGCAGCCTTCCCTGGGCAAGTTGTAAATGACGATAATTTCATGCGCCAATTTGTCAATGCTGGTGGTCTCAGTTATGTCGATTGTGTTGGAATGCACTATAACGAAGGCATTGTCCCACCAACCCAAACATCGGGCGACCCGCGTGGTGATAATTACTATACGCGCTATTTGCCAAACATGGTCAATGTTTATCGTAGC
Source organism: Anaerolineae bacterium (assembly GCA_030950085.1). Taxonomy (GTDB): domain Bacteria; phylum Chloroflexota; class Anaerolineae; order Aggregatilineales; family Phototrophicaceae; genus JAUZRW01. Next base: position 11,542 of record JAUZRW010000040.1, on the reverse strand, counting down.
ATTGTCGGCAATAAGGCTCTGTGTTTTACAGAATTAGGCTATTTGACATCAGAAGGTTATCCGCCCTTGCCGTCGTTCTTTAGTTGGGCGCAAAATGTGACGCTCGCACAGCAAGCATCGTGGTTAGCAGGGGCAGCTTCTTATCTATCACAACAGAGTAATGTGCGCCTCATGATTGTGTGGAATGTCGATTTCACCCTGTATGCTGGCGACCCACAAGGCGGTTACGCGATGATTCGTCCGGGTGGCGACTGTCCGGCTTGTAGTGCCTTAGCCGGCGCACGATAGTTGACGCATAGTAAATCGCAAAATGTCGATTCTAATAAGTTTTCAGAAAATGCACAACGCAAAGATGCAAAGGGTGAAAGGCGCAAAGAAAATTTTGAATAGGATTCTCGGTGTCATTGGCGTGCCTTTGAGGTTCATCTTTTTCTTAAGTTTTTCCAGACTCTACATATGTAGAGTCTGGAAAGTAATTGAAAGAAGATTAGCATATTTTGACCTCAAAAGGGTATTTCTAATTCTAAAGACTTTTAGAATTCCGTCGTAAGGACATAGCGCGCTATGCCCCTACAAAACTGAGATTTTATTTCGGATTACTTTCTAGATTCGACAATAATGCGCTCACAAACACAGAATACCAAATCAACGAGGGAGCAATTATGACAACTCCGATGAAACGCCAACAAGCCCGTGGTCAGATTCGCGGTTTTGTCCTTATCTGGACATTTATCACCCTGATTATGGGGCTGGCAACATTTTTGGCAATTTTTTTCGCCGCCAATCAATCAACCTCATCCGAAACAACAACGACTCAATTCGGTGCAGGGGGTGGCGACCCGATTGTTGTCATTAGTAGCAATACACCTTTACCGACACTGCCACCGACAGAAACCGCGATTCCATCTGCAACATCAACTGTAGAAATTCAACCAAGTCAGGTTGCACAGGTCGCACAAGTCAACACCGAAGTACCGACGAATACGCCGGCACCCACCAATACTCCGCCGCCCTTACCTGACGAAGATGATGTCTTTCAGGCAGGGATTCAAGTCCAAGTTCCGCAAGATTTGAACGCAGAATTGCTCGGTGGATATTATCGTAATGTCACAGATTTAGGCGTAAATTGGGTTAAGCAACAAGTACGTTGGGAATTGATTGAACCCGAACAAGGTCAATATAATTGGGGCGAACTGGATTTAATTTTCAGCCAATCGCGTTACTGGCAAATCAATGTCATGCTCTCCATTGTGACTGCACCGGAATGGGCGCGTGAACAAGGTGTAAATACATCACAACATGGTCCCCCGCGCACCAATGATTTGTATGTCAACTTTGTCCGTACTATCCTAGAACGCTATCCCGGTCAAGTCTTTGCGATAGAGGTGTGGAATGAACAGAATCTTGACCGCGAATGGACTTCTATTCGTGGCTTAAGTGCCTCGAATTATGTTTCACTGCTGCGCGATACCTATAATATGGTTCAAGAAGTCAGTTCGGGTACGATTGTGATTTCCGGTGCCTTATCGCCAACGGGTTTGGATAATGGCATTGGCGCGATTAATGATTTCCGCTATATGCAACAAATGATTGATGCAGGTTTGCTGGATGTAGCTGACTGTGTTGGCGCACACCACAATGGCTACAATATCGGGCCCACAGTTGCCTATGATAACGTTCCTAATGACCCGACAGCACGCTTCCGTGGACCATTCGATAATCCGCATCATAGCTGGAGTTTCCGTAGTACGCTAGAAGGTTATATTCAGCGTATTCGTGCGGCAGGGAGTGACAAAAAATTATGTGTCACTGAATTTGGTTGGGCTGTCACCGAAGATTTAACTGGCACACCGGCAGGCTTCGAGTTTGCTGACGATAATACCTTAGCAGAACAAGCACAATTCTTCGTGGAAGCGATGAGTTTTATGGAAGGCAGCAATAATATATGGCTGGCATTCGTCTGGAATTTGAACTATGGACCGCAAGCGAATTGGGATCCAAGCAATGACAATACACCCTATTCGTTAATCGGTCCCGGTTTTGAATTCCGCCCAGCTTTTGGCGCTATCCGTGATTGGTATGCAGCTTATGAAGAGCGCATCGGGCGCAACTAACACTTCTACCCAACATCATTTTTAGAGGCAGGTTCGTTCCTGCCTTTTCGTTTGTTTACCTGTTGATAGATTCTATTTTTATGAGAAAAACAACTTTCCAACAGCTTGTCATGATAGCGACAGTTGCCATCTTACAGATAATTTTGACCACTTCATTCTTCATGGTACTGGCATCGAAGTCTGACCCGTTTGAGGGCGATGCTGTCGTTAATCCACCCTTTGCCCCTTTAACGTACTCTATCCAAGCCTTTTTGTGGTGGGATGATGGCGTAGTTGGGACACAACTCGATTGGGTAGAACATCTACTCGGTTTTACGCATGTCAAACACACATTTGCATGGCGTAACATGGAACCGCGTATCGGTGAGTGGGATTTTTCGCAATCTGACCGCATCCTTGACGAATTAGAGGCTCGCAATATTCAATTGATTGCACGTCTGGGGCAAGTACCAGAATGGGCAGCGGATGGTGAAGTCGTTAGTGAAAATACGGAATCACACGATTCGCCACCGACAGATATGGTCGCATGGGCGAATTATTGTCGCACGATTGCCGAGCGGTATCAGGGGCGGATTGCGGCTTACCAAATCTGGAATGAGCCAAATCTCGCTCGTGAATGGGGTAATCAAACGCCGAATGCCGCCGCCTATGTCGAGGTATTGCGCGTCTGTAGTATCGCCATTCGAGAAGTCGATAGCGATGTGATACTGATTTCGGCAGGATTATCGCCGACGGGTAATTATGATGCGATTGCCTATCCTGATGATGTCTATCTGGATGCGATGTATCAAGCTGAATTTCAGCAATATATTGATGTTGTTGGGGTTCATGCACCGGGTTTTGCGCCGCCAAGTTATGGTCCCGATGATGCAGAGCGCGACGGTAGAGGGCGTTGGGCAACTTTCCGCCGTGTTGAAGATTTGCGTAAAATCATGGTATTGCACGGCGATTCTGCTCGTCAAATGGCAATTATGGAATTTGGTTGGACAACAGACCAGCAAAATCCTGATTATCAATGGTTTGCCGTTAGCGAAGCCCAACAAGCCGAATATATTGTCGAAGCCTATCAATACGCCGCCGATAATTGGCGACCTTGGGTGGGATTAATGTCGCTGATTTATTTGCATAATCCACAATGGACAGAAAATGACGAAGAATGGTGGTGGTCACTGACTACCCCGAATGGCTATGTGCGCCCCGCTTTTTATGCGATTGTGGGTATGGATCGTTATTGTGGCGATACTATCATCAATGGGTGGCCTTATGGCACACCGGAGGAAGTCTATCGTGAGCAGTCAATCGCTTGCCCTTAGTTTATTCGTTCACATAACCGCTACTGCTATCTGGATAGGCGGTTTGTTGATTACCATGCTTTTAGTCTGGCCTGCGGTACAACGCACAGTCAAAAAAGAACCGACGCTCTATCGCTTATTATCACAACTGCGAAAACGTTTCTACCCGATTAGTAATTTGGCACTTGTCGCCTTGATAGCAACTGGATTATTCCAAATGACAGCTAGTTCACAATACGATGGCTTCCTGAACTTTGATAATACATGGAGTAAGGTCATGTTGGTCAAACATATTGTGATTGGGCTAATGGCAATTGCCGGACTCATCTTGCAATATGCTGTCACACCCGAACTCGAACGCACCAGTTTGTTACTCGAACTTGGCAAAGGTTCTGAGGGTACTGATAGCAAATGGCAAGTATTACGCCGCCGTGAAACTATCTTGACATGGGTAAACGGATTATTAGGCTTAAGTGTTTTGGCGTTTAGCGCATGGCTCAGTGCATTAAGTAAGTTATGATATGCAAATCACTCGTAGCAAAGGCGACTTGATGTTAGAATGGTGCGGCTAACGAAGAACAAACTCAGTAAATCACAGATTAAAGTTTTATCGGTATTTTCGGACGAGATATATCTCGTCCCTACGGTTCAAAAGGGTTCATAGGAAGAGGCACTCTGTTGTCAAGTCGAAGAAGTTATACGCTGGCAGTCATTGTCTTACTGCTGGCGGCTGGATTTCGCATCTGGCAACTGACAACATTACCTGTTGGGTTAAATAATCAAGAAATGGCAAATGTTGACCTGATGCGTGATTCGATTCAACAGGGCAATATTCGTGTTTTTTATGATGTTGAGGGTCAGGGGCAAGAGGGTTTCTATCATAGTGTATTAGCCTTGTCATCACTACTGTTTGGAACAGGTACTTTTGGTTTTCGCATCTTATCAGTTTTTGCTTCTATACTCACCATTGCCCTGATTTACACACTCGGCACACGCTTATCAGGTCATATAGGGGGATTATTCGCTGCCGCCCTAATGTCCGTTACAATGTGGGATATTTTATTGGCACGGCTAGTCGTCGTAGAAACACTACTACCCTTAATCGTGACAAGTGTTTTACTGGCACTTGCACGGGCGCTACCTGTTTATCCACACCATCGCACAGATAACACGCGCACGGTTGATTTTGCGATACTCGGTGCCTTGGTTGGCTTGGCATTGTACGTTCATCCATCCGGCTTGATGCTTGTACTCGCTGTGATGGTATTTATCACCTACATTGTGTTGACAGTGAGACCACTTTCAATACGGCAGATAAGCTATATTGGATTTGCTATTGTGATGGTGGTTATTGTTGCGATGCCTTATGTCATTTCGACAATTCGCGCCCCAGAATACAATGCAGGTCGGCGCATTTTCGGCGATTATGGCAGCATCACAATTTCAATGTTAGAGACTACAGCCGCTTTATTGCTCAAGGGCGACAGTAATATCTTACACAATTTACCGTCGCGTCCAATGTTTGACATCATAACAGGAATGATTGTCTTGTTAGGTGTGATGATGAGCATTATTAATTGGCGGCAACCGCGCTATGCCCTGCTCTTAACCGCCGCGATTTTCCTCGCACCATCAGCCGTATTAGCCGATTCTTCTCCCAATTTCATGGCAATGAGTATTGTCTTACCTGTATTGGTACTCTATTTTGGCGTTGGTTTATCATGCTTGATAGAACAATTTGGGCAACGGGGCTATCGGTTTGGATTATTATTCGCCTTCGGATTGCTGCTATTCAATGGATTTTGGACATGGGACAGTCTGTTCCAACGTTGGCAACAACTTGAAGACGTACAAATTGCTTATAATAGTGAAGTTGCCCAAGTTGCCCATCATCTTGACTTGACAGCCGGTGATACGCCTACTGTATTTTGTTATAGCGGCTGGAATACACCTCGTAATCGAGATGTACCGCTATCGCCTAGCGAAGAAATCTTGTTGCTGATGAACCGCGATAATGCACCGATGCGCTTTGTGGATTGCAGTACAGGCTTTGTCTTTCCTGACGGGGGACTAAATTTTCAGGTGGTTATCCCCTCGCCCGATGTATATGAACAAATCCCACCCGACATAGCGGATTGGTTGGCACTCGGCACACCTATTTTGGATTTTTCAGAAGGCGCAGTGGTTGAAATGGCGCTTCAAGCCGAATTAGCCGATGCACTCGGAGTCTATACGACGACTTCTCCTGCTAGTCTTGTTACCGAATCAGATGTCAGTGACCGTATTCCTATCCCACCGCCAATTCGCTTCGGCGGCAATATCACATGGCTTGGTTATGAATCTGACCCGATTGAAGTCTATGAGGCTGGTGAGCAAGTCCCTGTCATTACATACTGGCGCGTGGAAGGTGTTGTCCCTTCTGACCTGTTAATATTTACTCACATTCTCAGTGACCCTGTTACAACTGCTGCAAATCGTGATACTATCAGTATAGACCCTTCACGACTAGAAGAACGGGACGTTTTTCTTCAGATTACACTAATTCCGTTACTAGAGAATATGTTGGCGGGTGATTACGATTTATCCATTGGCGTTTATCAAGATAGCAGCGACACGCGCTTACCTGTTTTTGTGAACGAAGGACAAGTGCGCGGAGACCGTATTTTCTTATACCCAATTACAATCCTTGCAGCCAATCAATAGCAAAGTCAGAAAACGAAATCATGTTTGAAATTGTCTTTTTCGGAACATCGGCATCTGCGCCATCAATTTATCGCGGCTTACCATCGGCGGCTATACTCGCTGGTGAAGACCGCTTCTTAGTCGATTGTGGCGAAGGGACACAACGCCAAATTCTTCGGAGTGGCATCGGCTTCAAAAAATTGAACCGTATCTTGCTCACTCATGCCCACCTTGACCATATTCTCGGTCTGGGCGGACTTATTTCCACTTTTACCAGTTGGGAAAGCATGGACGATATCACAATATGGGGTAGCCAGTATGCGCTGGGTCGGGTTAAATCGCTCATTTTTGATGTTGTTTTCATCGGAAAAAAACCTTCCATTCCTGTAAATCTGGTGGATGTTGAATCCGGCATCATCTACGAGGGCAAAAAATTTAAGGTCACGGCTATTCCAGTACAACATCGCGGCGCAGGGTGCTATGGCTATGTCTTTGAAGAAGAGACTCATTACCCGTTTATCTCAGAAAAAGCCGACGAATTGGGTGTTCCATTTGGACCCGAACGCAGTCTGCTGGTCAAAGGTGAAAGTGTCACGCTTAAAGATGGAACAGTCATCACACCGGATATGGTGTTAGGCGAGGCGATTCGGGGTGTGAAAGTTGTTTTCACAGGCGATATCGGCAATCTCGAAGCGATAAAAGAATACGCTGCTGATGCCGATATTCTCGTTACCGAAGCGACATTCTTAGATGAACACAAAGCAGAAGCCGCCGCTTTCGGACATATTACAGCGACACAAGCGGCACAATTCGCACTTGATAATAATATCAAGCATTTACTCTTGACGCACCTATCACGGCGGTATCGGGAGTATGATGTTATTAAAGAGGCAAAATCTATCTTTCCAAATGCAATCGTGGCACGCGACCTTGACCATTTTCGTATTCGGCGTGGTGCAGCCCTCGAAAAAGTGGATTTAAGAGCAGGCAGCAATTAGGTTTTTCTTTGCGTTTAAGTCACATCATCTAACTTAATCATGCCTTCACTGATAACTTGTCCGGGCTGAATCACGTGTGCATTTGTAATATCGACTGTGCCGATGAGGTCATAGGTGGTCGCACCTGTAATACGAACAGGGACGATTTCTCCGGCCGGTAATTCACCTTCGACAATCACATAGCCATCAATTTCTGGTGCATCGCGGTAACTACGCCCGATACTGATAACGCTATCTAGCAAATTACCCTCTTCATCTTCAGCTTCGCCATGTCCTTCTATCAGAATATCGAGTGTTTTGCCTATGAAGCCCTGATTCTTCTTGAGGCTAATCCCCTGTTGCAATTCCATTAGGCGATTATAGCGTTCTTGCTTGACTTCATCTGCGACATGATTGGGCAACGTTGCGCTGGATGTGCCAATTTCATAGGAATAAGTGAATGCGCCCACGCGGTCAAATTGCAAATCATTGACGAATTTCATCAGTTCATCAAACTCAGCATCGGTTTCACCCGGATAACCCACGATAAACGTTGTGCGAACGGCGAGTTCAGGCATAGTTTCGCGCAATTTGCCAATTGTCTCATAGACCCATTCGACTTTTGCAGGGCGAGTCATACGCTTAAGCACTTCTCGGCTGCCATGTTGCAGGGGAATATCGAGATACGGCAAGACTTGTTTGTGCTTTGCCATCGTTTCCATCAACTTCGGAGTGACATAACCCGGATAAGCATACATGATACGTAGCCATGGGATGTTTGGCGCGGCAGCACAAATTTCATCCAATAATACGGCTAATCCATTTTTCAGTCCAAGGTCATAGCCATAATCAGTGCTATCTTGTGCAATGAGCATAATTTCTTTAATACCCATCTCTTGCAAACGCACCGCTTCCGCCACAATACGGTCAATGGGGCGACTGACAGCCGTACCCTTGATTTTCGGAATTGCACAGAAGGCGCAGGGGCGACGACAACCATCCGCTATCTTGAGATAAGCATGTGCGCCTTGTACGCTGGCACGCAAAACACCTTTTTCGTCTAAACCAACACTTTTTGCCTCAGTGGGTAAATGATAAAGCGGTTGTGGATGTTTGCGGTCACGGAGGCGCGTAATCAAATCAAAAATATCCATCCAACGCCGTGTGCCAATGACTCCATCTAAACCCGGCACTTCTTGTACGACTGTCGCGCCATAACGTTGCGAGAGACAACCTGCCGCTATCACCATTTGATTATCTTGTCGCAATGAGACCAATTCACGCAGCGCATTGATTGATTCTTGCTTGGCAGAATCAATAAAGCCGCAAGTATTCACAATGAGAACTTCGGCTTCTACTGGCACTTGGACACCGACCATGCCACTCTTATTCAAAACTTGGGCGATACTTTCTGAATCGACAGTGTTTTTGGAGCATCCAAGACTCATCAGAAAATATTTATCTTTGCGTGATTTTATCATAATTTTTGAGGTTTTGTCCCTTTTGTTCTATGCTTTCTTTGTCTTCCAGATAACGAAAATCATCTTCGCGTGATGCTAAACGGACGATTGTAGGAAAAATCAGCGAAAATCCGCCAAAGAGTACCATTAATAGCCCCAGTGCATAATCATTCAATTTGTTATTGCTATGAAAGTCAGCCAGCAACCGCCATTCGTAAGGGTCAGACGGATTATAACCAATGGTGACAGTCTCACCTTCCGATAGCGCATCATACACATCAAATTCAACCCGTTTTCCGCTACGAAGGTCTTCGCTACGACCATCAGTATCTGTGACAGTATAAGCAAGTGTGATAGCAAAGGTCGGGTCACGGAAAGTACCGCGCTGTTCGATTCTAGTGATAATAGCATCCGCACGCACAAAACCATCCGCAGGGGGTAGCATATCCGTTGCAAAACCTTGGAATGCAATCACTAGCCCACCTACGATTGTCAGTAGTGCGCCGATGATGCGCGATGCGCGGCGTATATCACGCCAGATGTTGTCCTGCGCTACCATCGTAACAGAATACTCCTTAACCAGACAAGATTTTCATTTTAGCAGAAATGTGTGTTACATAGAACTACGGTTAAGGCATCAAAAAGGTTTTATAATTCTCAGAGTGATGCCTTATCTATAGGGTACTTGCACAAATGATAGGGGGTCAAGCAATTACATGACAACTTCACACATATTAGGCAAATCTTATTTTAATTTTCTTTTGTTGGAGTCGCATTAGCAGCAGTAGCACGAAGCGGCAATACCACACCTGTGGCTGTAGAAACAGCCGTCTCAGCAATACTCGTATCTGCTGATGCTGTATCCCCACTTGTGGTCTGTGTATCGGAAGAGCTTGTCTCAAAAATAGGTGTTATCGAAGCGATTTCGGGTTCAGGCGATACAGGGTCATCAAAAATAGAGGTCGGAGTCGGTAAATCAGGCAAAGAGGGGATGGTCACTTGCACAGTCGTGACATCTGCTTGCCCTATCGTATTAACTTGAACTGCGGTAGCCGTCGCTGTTGAAGGAATTTGACTTGGCACAGTCGTATTCGTAGGCAATACTGTGTTTGGCGATGTGGGGGATACCTCGCCTGTAAGCGTAATAGAAATGCCAGAAGTCGATATACTCACAATCGCCTCTTGTCCACGACTGCCGAATGGGGCTTGTTCTTGATTATTCACTGTCAAGCGCACGGCGGCAGCATTGCCAATCGTGATTTGAACCGTATTATTGGCATCAAATTCCACGACCTCGTTCGGTTCAAGAATACTTGCGACTTGCTCAATGTCATCGGCGACAATCCGAACCCATGAACGCTGTGTCATTTCCATGCGAATAGCCAAGCCAACAAAACCTTGTGCTGCAAAATCAAGTGTGTTTTCAGGTGCTAAGGGAGTCGATGTCGGGAAGAATGTCGCTGTTGCAGTGCTATCCCCAAAAGATTGTATAGTAGGCACAGACGTTGCTGCGACAGTCTGTGGTGCTTGGACGACCATTGAATAAATCACAAATACAACCACCGCCACTGCCGCTATCGACACAGTAATCATAGCGACATTACGCAGTAAGTGACTATCGCGCTTAATACGTCCTCTACGTGGTCTGGACTCTGGCATTGATACCGCAGGTAATGACGGTGGCGTATCCGTAATACGAAGCGGTGCAGCAAGTTTCGGTTCGCGTCGCCGCCGTAAGCTAAAACGACTGCGACGTTTGGGTGAAATTGCTGCCTCATAATATTGGAGAACCCGCTCCTCGTCTAAATTGAGAAAACGAGCGTAATTTCGGAGCAAACCACGTATTTGCACAGGAGTTTCAACAAGTGAAAAATCGCCTTGTTCAAAAGCCTCAAGGATAGGGCGACGAATACGAAGTGCTGTCACGGCATCTTCAAGCGTAAGTTCTTTAGCCTCACGACTTTCACGCAGATAGCGTCCTAATGCCGATGGATCCATGTGTCAGCAACCCTTTCACATAAAAAAATTAGCCCCGAACAAAGTGTGTCATCGGGGCTAATGAGCGTTTATAGCTTATTTAACAAAGTAATTCTGTTAAACCTGTAAACTATCTCAGCGCGTCATTTTGTGTGAGGCGCGATGAGACCCCGACAAGGGGTTTTTGTGACTCGCCAGTCGTGACGGCTATTCTGATTCTGCGGCGGGTTCTTCTTCGGTAGCAGGTGTAGCAGCTTCTTCTTCTGCGCTAACCTCTTCCTCAGTTTCTGGAACTTCGCTATCGGCTTCGGCTTCAATCTCAGGAAGTCCTTCTACCACTTCCATATCGACAATATCCACAGTTTCACCTTCAGCAGCCGCTTCACGTAGACGCAAGTATTCTTCGGTTTCGCCTTCGCGCACAATGATAACGCTCAGTGTGGGCGAAATTTCGTTGCCTAAGCGCACCGTGACTTCAAATTCACCTAATTCACGTAATGCTTGTTGGCTAATACGGCGACGGTTAATATCATCACCTGTTTTTGCCAGTAGTGCATCCGCAACTTCTTGAGTGGTCACTGAGCCATAAAGCGTCCCTGTTGGCGATGCGCGACGTTCAAAAATGAGTTCCACACCATTAATTCTGTGTGCAATCTCATTGAGTTGATTGTCTAGCGCATTACGACGGGCATCAACTTGTGCCGTCAGTTTTTGATGACTTTTCAGTGCGCCCTTAGTGGCTGCCTTGGCGATACCACGCGGAATGAGAAAGTTACGGGCATAACCATCCGCAACATTGACCACTTCGCCGGCGACACCGGTTTTATAAACGTATTGTAGCAAGATAACTTTCATCGGATTTTTCCTCACAAAATATCAGCGCCCAACACTGTGGGCGATAAATGTCTAGCAATTGTCGTCTCGAACGTAACAGGCACATTATATCGACTTCATAGTCATGTGCCAAGTGTCAATCAAGTCTATCAGCCTGTGTTATCGCTAACAGTACAAAACCTGAAATTGAACCGCCAAAACGCCAA
>JAUZRW010000004.1 GCA_030950085.1 Anaerolineae bacterium | reverse complement strand
ATAGCCACAAGCGATTCTCATAGTTGGGTGGCACAAATGGCAGGCGAGTCCTTAGAAAAACTAGAATCCTAACCTAATCTTCATCACCCAAGAAATCTGCCCATTGACCGTGCATCCCGTTTTCAGTCACACCATAATAGATGCGGATATTGCCGTCATCATTTTGTGCGAGGTCATAGCGCACGCTGCCAGCTTTCTCGTACCGTCGCCATAAGCCAATATCGCCATGCCACTCCACTTTATTCGGTTTCATAGGGTTGCCTTCATGCTGCTTAATCGCATAATGCCACAAGCGCCGTGCTGATGAGCGCGTGACATTACTGACAATGCTGCCATTGCGTAAATCGCGCATGGTGTAATAGGTTTCGCCACCCCGTTCTTCAATCTTGGCGATTTCAACGCCGCTACGGGGTGAACCCATGCCGATAACGTCATCTTCATCAGGCTCATCGGGCAATACAGCATCTGGTACAGCGACTCCGCCGACTATTCGCACGGCTGGCTGACTTTCACTGCTAGAATCTGTACTGTTAAAGACCAATCCTTGCCGCACAAGATTCACAATCTCGTCGCGTACTGCAAGGTTGGTTTCAGCCTCATCACGCAAATAGATTTTATTGTCGTTGAGGGCATAAGGGCGATGTTCACCATAGGGAACAAGGATGCGGATAATCGTTTTACCCTGCGTCTCTTGGGCATCAATTTCGATCTTAAGTGCTGGGCTTATGCTGCGGTCAATTTCATTTTCCAATACGCGCATGGCATCGTTAACTGCACTTAAGCCTTTGGGTTTCTTGCTCTTATTAGAACTCAGACCGACATAAATTGTGCCACCATTGGTATTTGCAAAGGCACAGACATCGGCAATAATCGCGTGTAGATTCCCACCTTGCCGATTCATGCTCTCATGAAAAGACTGTACTAGACTCGCCCCTTCTTCGCGGGCTGCGAGAATATAATCATAGGGTTGATGACCGGGATTATAAGGACGATGACGCGAAAAGTCTGTGCCTTGTAGCATTTCCTTAATCGCTGCAAATGACCGGTCGCGTAATAACATTTCCGTCACTCGCTCGCCAACACCAAAGCGCGTATTTTTGCCTTCTTTAAGGGTATCAAGCGAATGGGCATCCGAGCCTTGAATACAGTGCATCCGACGCGGATATTCGGCTTTTGTACCATTGAAGAAGCGTTGTGTGCTGCCTCGCCCTTTGCGATATAAATCGGTCAATTCTAGCGCGTGAACATGCTTATCTTGGGTGTAAGCAATGCGTGTCTGCCCACCGAAGTTTAAGCCACGCATAGCGACTCCGTGGGCAGCGTTGGCATGAGCCGCAATTGCCAATCCTCCGGCATTATCAATCAAGGCATAAGCATCTAAGACATCAGCCGTTGCCCCTGCCGCCGGATTACCCGTTTCTAAAACTTCTGGCGGCACATTGAGGCTCAATAACAAATGCTCAATATAGCGAATGGATGTTTCCGGTGGGAATAAGCCTAAAATATGGAAACCAAATGTAGCTGTAAATTCAAAGCCGGGTAAAACAAGAATTTTATCTAGTAAGCGACGATACTCCGCGAGTAAACGCAGTTCATCAGCTAATGCACGTCCCGTATGTTCCAAAAATTCGAGACGTTCAATCTCCTGCATCATCGCCACATAACCACCGACAGAGTTGTGGTCGGTGAACGCAATAATATCAATACCGCGATACTCTGCACGCCGCAAAATATCAACGTAACTTGCGCCCTTATCTTTGTAATCAATACTCGCAGGCGTATGTAAGTGCAAATCCACTCGATACCACTGCATCCGATTATTTCGTTTTGGCACGTTATTTATTCTCAGTTATGACAATTAGCTAGAAATCAAGCTATTAAATAGGTCTGGTAATTCAGATGGTTCAAAGGGTTTGACGATAAACTTATTCGCGCCTGCATCCATCGCTTCAACACTTACATCCATGCCGGATGCCATGATAATTGGCACTGTCCGTAGTGTCTCGTTGCTATGTTTGCGAATGTCACGGATAATATCAGACCCTTCCATATCAGCAAGGTGATAATCCATCATAATCAAGTCAGGTTTTTCTTGCTCGGCTTTGGGAATAACATCTGCACCACGCCGAACCACCACCACATCATAACCATCTAATTCTAGCAAGGTTTGGAGTAGTGATGTGGTTGTTTGGTCGTCATCCACAATCATGATTTTTGTCAAATCACTTTTTCCTTTACGATAGTCGAACAGATAATGCTTGTAGTGTAGCGATTACATCACAAGCTGTCCAGATAAGGCATAATCGTGGGCGCATTTCAGAAAAGTGGCACACTCTTAAAAGGGCAAGATACATCTTGCCCTTACGTTCAAAACACGTTGATTATTGTAGGGGTTTAGCGTGCTAAACCCATTTTGCCAAAATATTGAAATGCACCCATAGTTGTTGCTTATCACAGGAAATAACACTAAGGGTCTGCCTATAATTGTTACCTAGAGAACTGCGTCACAAGGCTGTTGATTCTGCTGCTAGTGCATGTTCCAACACAGTATCCATATGTTCGACCAGCACAAAGTCTAAATCGTCACGAATATCGTTTGGAAGGTCATCAAGGTCTTTTTCGTTTTTCTTGGGCAAGATAATCTTTTTGACACCCAGACGATGCGCGGCAAGCACCTTGTCTTTAATGCCACCCACCGGCAAGACTTGTCCACCAAGAGTCAATTCGCCGGTCATGGCGACATCGCTACGTGTGCGGCGCTGAGTCAACATTGAAGCCAGTGCAGAAGCCATCGTAATCCCTGCTGATGGACCATCTTTAGGGGTTGCCCCTGCGGGTACGTGCAAGTGAATATCATGTCCCTCAAAGTATTTGCTCTCAATACCGAGTTCACTGGCATAGGCACGCACATAACTTAAGGCAATTTGGGCGCTTTCTTTCATCACATCGCCCAGTTGCCCCGTAAACTTGAAGCCACTTTTACCGGGCATCGCGGTTGCCTCAATGAACAAAACATCGCCCCCTACCGGAGTCCATGCCAAACCTGTTGCCACACCGGGCATATCCGTGCGGTCTTCTAGCTCAGTGCGATAACCAAAGTGCGGTTTACCCAGCAATTCAGACACCAGTTTCGGTGTAACTTTGATTTTCCGCTTCCTGCCTTCTGCGATTTTCGTCACAACCTTACGAGCGACTCGCCCAATCTCGCGCTCTAAGTTGCGTACCCCTGCTTCACGGGTGAAGTCGCGGATAATTGACATCAGCGCCTCATCACTAAAGCTGATTTCTTTGTCACGCAGACCATTCTCGCGTTTTTGACGTGGAACAAGATAACCGCGTGCGATATTCAGTTTTTCAACTTCTGTATAGCCGCTCAGTGGGATAATTTCCATACGGTCGCGCAAGGGGCCGGGGATAGTTTCCAGTGTATTGGCGGTACAGATGAAAAAGACCTCGCTCAAGTCAAACGGGACATCAAGATAGGTATCGCGGAATTCGCTATTCTGCTCAGGGTCAAGCAATTCCAGTAGGGCAGATGCTGGGTCGCCGCGAAAATCACGCCCTAACTTATCAACTTCATCCAGCATAATCAACGGATTACGGGTCTCGTTTCGACGCAATGTTTGCACAATTCGTCCCGGCATAGCGCCAATATATGTCCGACGAAAACCGCGAATTTCAGCCTCATCCCGAATACCACCCAGACTAAAGCGAATGAACTTACGTTCCATAGCGCGAGCAATCGAAGCCCCCAGCGAAGTTTTACCGACACCGGGCGGTCCGACAAAGCACAAAATTGCCCCAGTACGTTCGCGGCGCGCATGGTCATCATAGGCTTCAAGTTCATCTGCCCGTTCACCGCGCAATTTGCGGACTGCCAAAAATTCCAAAATGCGCTCTTTGATATCTTCTAGCCCATAATGGTCTTCATTGAGAATTGTCCGTGCATGACCAATTTCGAGATTATCGTCTGTACGCTTCTCCCATGGCATACTCGTGAGCCAATCGAGGTAAGTCCGGATGACACCATATTCTGCCGAAGCCACCGATAACTTACTCAAACGGTCTAATTCGCGGTCAGCCTCTTGACGGGCTTCTTCGCTCATTTGAGATTCTTCGATTTTCTTGCGGAATTGCTCAATTTCGGCGAGTTGGTCATCGCCTTCGGCAAGTTCACGCTGAATCGCCTTGAGTTGTTCGCGCAGATAATAATCACGCTGCGTTTTTTCCATCTCGGATTGGGCTTCGGTCTGGATTTTACGACCTAGTTCCAGCACTTCGACTTCTTTATTTAAGATCTCCAACAGAAAATGCAGTTTGTCTTTTACACTGTCGAGTTCTAGCAACTTCTGAGAATCTTCAATATCAATACGGACATAAGTTGCCACGGAGTAAACCAACTGCAACGGGTCATCCACTGAGAGGGCAGACGAAACTAATTCTGTTGGGATACTCGGCATCAAATCGGCTAATGCTCGGAATTGCTCGGTGATAGTGCGAACGAGAGCTTCTACTTGCAACTCATCTGTCTCTAAATCTTCATCATAGGGCAAAATCCGCGCCTTCAAATACGGTTCTTCTCCCGTAAATTCTGTCACACGGATACGAGAAAGCCCCTGTACCAGCAAGCGGATTGTCCCATCTGGCGCACGAAACAAGCGATGAATAGAGGCTAATGTTCCGACACGATAGACTTCATCAGGTCCGGGTTTTTCTTGTTCAGGATTGTGAGCCGTCACCAAGCCCACCAGCCGTTCTGCATTGACCACATCATCGACCAAGCGCACACTACGCGGTTGCCCAACCGTCAACGGGATGGCTGTTTGTGGATAGACCACTAAACCTCGCAAGGGCAAAATCGGCACTTCAGAGGGGATATCCCATTCATCAGGGATAAAATCATCGTCATCATCCAACTTCGGACGCTTGATTTCGCGGAGTACATTATCTTGAGTGCTACTTTTTTTGCCAGATAGCAACTCTTCGATTAAACGCTCTAATTCGTCGCTCATTTATTATCCTTCGCTACAACAAGTCTCCTATGCTACAAGAAATGACCAGTGTTTGTTTGATTTAACACTGCAAAATCTGTATATTAAGAGATTGTGACTGGTTTCATTTGGCACATTTCGACTGCTAGTATACTAAGTCTAACGCGAAACGGTAAAAAGTGTCTAAGAATATCATTTATTCAGCATAAGATTCTCATAAAAATGTTACATTATGCAGCATCATACAGTGAGTTATGGTGTCCGAGATAGGCGCTTACTCGGCGGCATCAAAAATGAAACTGAGCGTCCAGAAATTAGCAATATGACTTTGAAATTGTCGCAATCGAGGAAGTCACGCCTCCAAGTGACAAATTTTTCTAATCTCCATGCCACGAATGAACCGCGTAGTGAGGTATCACTATCACAATGGACTATATGGGCGCAAACGTATCGCGCTCGCTTAAAACTCATACTCATCGTAATCTTTACATAAGTGGACAGACCCATCAAATGTTGACTCGGCTTCTGCAACGAGTGGTTCAGGGTCAGCATTCCACACAGCATAATGGATGAGAAAGAGTTTTTTCGCCCCAGCTTCCGTAGCAATTTCGCCGGCTTGTGCGGCGCTAGAATGTCCGAGACCGTCGTTGCCAGCCGCTTCATGAATGAGCATATCTGCGCCGCGTGCCAAATCGACCAAACCGGGAAAACTCATCGTATCACAGGTATAGGCTAATATTTTGCCGTTATGCTTATTCTCAATTCGTAGCCCCATGGTTGGGATATCATAATGGCGCACAGGAAATGCCCGAATCCTGAAATCTTTATTTTCCATAATCGGGGCATTCTCGCGTTGATTAACACGCTGAAATGAAATTGGGAAGAAATTAGGCCATTCTTGCCAGCCATACATTTCCATTGTGTCTTCGATGCGATTCAAGCAATGGTGCAATCCATACATCCGCAGAGGTGCTTTACGTCCGAGCAACCACATGTGCATCATCATATTCGGGATACCTGCCACATGGTCAGGATGAAAGTGGGTGAGAATAACATCTTGGAGAGACTCGTCATCAATCCCTAGATTTTTTATCTTTCCCAATGGATTTGAACCTGCGTCAATGAGAATAGGGGTATCTTTTTCACCAATTAATAAAAAGTGTGTGTAATCGTGCTGTGCGTCATTGACCGCATTCGCCGAGCCGAGTATTACGATACGAGCCATAATTTGCCTTTATAGTCTGGTGTAAATCTTAACATGCCTTTACTGCATCCAATAGTATACTCTAATTAAAACAAAATGTGCTTGACACGCTCTAAGGGTCGTCTAATTTCTCTAGCACCAAAAAATGCGATAACCCCCAACTATCAAGGGGGGTATTTTCGACAGAATATAAAAAATCACGAATGATTCTCATCGTTTTGCCCAATCGTGGTATGAGATTATCGTAACCCCCATAAATCCGCGCATGATGGATTACTGTTAACGGCAAGCCTTCTGTTAGAGATAATAAGCCGCGTTTGGTATAAGCCCGTACATGCGGTGCGAATTTGTTGCGTAGCATATTCGGTAAATAATTAATCAATGGGGTATTGCCAAAATGGTATTCACCACGCCAATAATGCCCATGTGTTTCAAACGGATACCAACGATTCGGGCAAAATATCACAGCCCGCCCACCCACTTTTAGAATCCGTGCCATCTCTTTTAAGGTTGCCCTATCATCTGTCACATGCTCAATGACTTCATTGGAGATAATAGTATCGAATGCCTCTGACGCATAAGGGGTGTCTTCCGTTGTCGAAACTAAGCCATGAATCACACGATTTTCGTGCGCCTCTTGCACCCGTTCAAACTCAATATCACACAATTCTACTTGTGCGGCATAACGGTCTCGAATTTGTGCGGCGTACATCCCATTACCACCGCCCGAATCAAGAACTCGCGCTTGGTCGAGTTTTGCCCATTGTGCAATCATCTCTAAACGGCGTTCTTGCCCAGAGCGCCAAACATAACTGGGTTCACCCCGTAGCGCCGCTTTATCAGAATGTGTCATTTCGCGCCTTAGTCATATGTAGATAAGCACAATATTTGTGCCTAACATCTTGTTATCAACAATCCATGAGAATAAACCGATAGGACTTGATTGGCAACGGTCTATGTACCGGGCGAAAGTGGACCACTATACTGCTTTTTCCGTAAGGCATTGCGAGATTTTTGCGCTGGCGCTCTGCCGGATGTCTTGCCTGCTGGAACTTTGCCTTCAATCGGTACACGGACTGTCACTTGTGTCCCTTTACCGGGCGCACTCTGTAAATCAAACATCCCATTAATGAGTTCGGCACGCTCACGCATATTGACCATGCCGAAGCTACCGCGACTCTCATAATTAGAATCGACTGCTCCTGTATCGAAGCCTTTGCCATTATCTCGTATCCGTATAACTACTGCCTTATTTTCAACCGTGCCGCGCACGAGAATCATAGAGGCTTGGGCATACTTACGGGCATTATTGGCAGCCTCTTCTATGAGGTAGAACAGTGTCCCATGGGCATCTTTCTTGAGTACTTGTTCGACACGCGGGTCAACCTTAATTTGCATCGGTTGTTTATAGGTCTTCTCCATTTTTTCTGCGAGTTGATTCAGGGCGGTTGTTAAACCTTGTGTTTCTAAAGCTAAGGGGCGTAAAGTGAACATCACATGACGGATTTCTTCGGTGGCGCGTAATGCCATCTGGCGGATATTTTCAATTTCATCTAACAGGGTTTCCGGTTTACGTTCGGAGATAATCGGCAAGGTTGAGAGGTGCATAGCGACAGCAGATATCGTTTGGGTCGGGATATCGTGTAAATCTCGCACTAATGCCTGCCGACTATTAGCCTCAATTTGGATGATGCGCTCTTTTTCTTCACGCAGATTGCTATACAAAACAGCATTTCTCAGAGCGATGGCGGTTTGTACCCCTATGGCTTCTAAGGTGTCGATATGGTCTTCATGAATTGCATTTTGCGCGGTACTCCCAAAAACGAGTACGCCATAGGTTTCATAGTGCGCCCGTAACGGGATACATAACGTGGTTTGAATGCCGTCGAAAGCATGGATTTTCCCTAATTCGGGGTCTGACTTGCTGCTATTTGTCAAAATTGGCACACCCTCATCAAGTGCTTGGGCGATAATGCCAGAATAGCCCGTGAAGCTATGGTTTAAGTCCCGATGATGTAAACCCCGTTCGGATGCAATCACCATCTTATCGTCGTCTTCAATCATCAAGGCGATAGAGACAATCCGTTGTTGCTCATCATCACGCACACTGAGCCGTCCCACATCAAGAGCCGCATCCAGAATACGGTCATAACTGAGCGTCTCATTTAAGCGTGTCGCCATTTCTGAAAATGCTTTAGCCCGTCCACGCATATTATCTAATCGCGTGCGAGATTCTTCCACCTCGACCTGTATTTGTTGACGGGCAACACTATTCTCCTCATTGAGGGAGTTATGCCACAAAATTGCCAAGAGTGTCATCACCAGCATCAATGTTGCGCCCGGTGCATAGGTGCTGAGGCTGTCTTTGATAATACCAAAACCGTCAGTCGGCGCAAAGTATAATGCCGCGAAGAAAGCGATAGAGCCACCAATAGTCTCGATAACACTAAATACCGCGCCCATTCGTAATGTACCGGATGCGATGGTGATTCCTGCAATAGCAAACAAAAGAAGGGGATTTAGCTCGGCATTGGTGTAGACATAGGCAGCGATTAATGCCCAATCCGCAGCAAGCACCACAAATGGCACATAAGGCTTTATCGGTTTAATCAACACCGTAATGCCGACAATCAGGGTGCCAAGCAGAGCCACAATCCCTGCAATAGCGATATCTTGTACAGAAGCAAATGAATCTATAGTACGAGGTTGGAGGGCATAAATCGCGAGGCTAAAGCCAATGACCATAACAACTCGTACAGCGACATAGGCTCTATTTTTACTCAATTGAATACGTGTTAAACTTGACATTTAATATTTGTCCTGTTGTAGAGAGTATTCATATCTCAATTTACGCTATCACGTTTTAAGAATCGAAACAACACCATTATGTGTTTAGATACAGGTTTTTTGCAATTGTTAGCTCACTTGCTCATATTTACAAACTTTAATCACTAGAGGTTTAGGCAATCGTATCTCATCCAACGCAAAAACGCGGCATCTATGAATTAGCAGCTAATGCTGTTGGTGGTTCGGGCATCTGTGCATATTTGAATTGTGTCTCGTACAAGTTTGCATAGAGTCCGCCGATAGACAGCAATTCTTCATGCGTGCCATTTTCGACAATTTCGCCTCTATCCATCACGAGGATTCGGTCAGCCGCGAGAATGGTACTCAGGCGATGGGCGATGACAATACTGGTACGCCCTTTTTGCACACGTCCCAAAGCATCTTGAATCAGTGCTTCTGATTGGCTATCAAGGTTACTGGTTGCCTCATCAAGAACAATGATTCGCGGATTTTTCAAGATAACCCGTGCAATGGCGATGCGCTGTTTCTCGCCGCCACTGAGACGATAACCGCGTTCGCCGACAATGGTATCATAGCCGTTTTCTAGCCCTGTGATGAAGTCATGGATATTAGCACCTCGACAAGCATTTTCTAATTCTTCTTGCGTGGCATCCATTTTGGCATAGAGCAGATTCGTCCGAACTGTATCATGGAACAGGTACGTTTCTTGTGTCACCATACCGATATGGTCAGATAGCGTGTTCAGTGTCAAATCGCGTAAATCATGACCATCCAGTAAAATACGCCCCTCTTTGGGGTCATAGAGGCGTGGGATGAGATAGGTCATGGTGGTTTTGCCAGCCCCACTGGGTCCAACTAAGGCGACTAATTGTCCGGGTTCAATCGTGAAATTGATATTTTTCAGTGCGAGTGCGCGTGCCTGAGATTTTTTCACGGGTTCTGCTTCGCTGTCTTCTGATTCTTCACGATTCGGCTTTTTTGTATCGGCATCGTCACCAGAGAGAGCCGCCCGTACTGTGTTGCCCCCTCTACGTCCCAATCGCTCAACTTCGGTGAGTAACAAACTGTCGTCTAGCTCATAGTCAAATGTCACATGGTCAAAAACGAGTTCGCCACGAATGTCATCTAAATGCAGGGCATCAGCTTTTCCATCAATATCGAGAGGCAAATCCATAATTTCAAAGACGCGCTCAAAACTGACCATCGACGTTGCAAAATCGACAGGGGCAGTCGTCAATGCAGATAAGGGACCATAGAGTTGTGTCAGATACGTACCAAAGGCAACAATCGTTCCCACTGTAAATTCGCCACTGAGAACAAAATGCCCACCCACCCAATAAACCAACGCTGTGCCAATCACACTGACCATACTAATCAGCACGAAAAATTGCGTTCCCAGCACAGCCCGTTTGATACCCGCATCACGCACTTTGACAGCCCGACTATCAAAACGGTCAACTTCATTTTGTGTGCGCCCGAATAATTTCACCAGTAAAGCACCACTGATATTGAGCGTTTCATTCATCATGGCGTTCATTTGAGCGTTATGCTGCATTTGTTCACGGGCAATGTCGCGCAGATGTTTCCCAAGCTGCGAGGCAACCCACATAAATAGCGGGAAAACAGCCACACCGATAACTGTCAAACGCCACTCTAAAGTCAGCATGACCGCTAATGTCAAAATCACCGTAAAAATGTTGGTGAGAATAGTGACAATCGTATTGCTCACTGCATTTTGAGCGCCAATAACATCATTATTCATGCGGCTCATTAATTCGCCTGTTTGTGTGTTGGTGAAGAAGCGCAAAGACATCCGTTGTAGATGATGATAGAGTGCCACGCGCAAATCATAAATCACACCTTCACCGACTGCGGCATTAATCCGCCGTTGAAAGACACGAATGACACCACTGACAATCGGAATCAGTACCATGGCGAGTGCCAACATATTTAAGCGGTCACGGCTGCCCGCATTAGCTCCTGTTGCCGTCAGTACATTGTCAATCAAATCACGGAAAATAAGGGGAGTCAGCAAGCCGAGTAGTGTCGTGACTAAAATCATCCCCAACATCGTCGCAATACGCCATTTATAGGGACGGGCGTAATCTAAGACACGCAAGACCAAATTGCGTGAAATCGCCACCTTATTTTTGTCTAAATCATTGTGGACATAGCGCCACATCATGTGCATACCCATAGAGCCACCTTTCGTTTATGCTAATAATTATAATACAAGCATAAACGAAAATGACACAAGGGCATACTGCGCTTACGGCTAGGGTCAACTTGCCCGAATGGTCAGGTTATATTATTTGTCATTCAAGCGGATACTGTAGAGCATAGAACGTGCCTGTGATAAATCTTGTGCGAAGAGGATATCGCGCCCAGCCAGTTTTTCTCCAAAAGCCGATTGTATGGCTTGGTAGGCTTTCTGCATCATATTATTGACACCGACAACAATCCGATACCCTTCGTTGTCACGGGGAACAGGATTTTGCAATAAATTCTTAGCCGCATTCATAAAATCTTTGGGCAGCGAACTCCCCTCAAGGTCGATGATAATATCGACACTATGCGCGACACTCGCAAGGAAGTCATCTGTTTTGATGAGGGCAGTCTCTAAATCATCCCATGTCCATGAGGTTTCAAATTCAATGCGAATCCGTGTTTTGCTGGAATCATCCCAGAGTGTTTCAATAGCCATAAAGTATTGTCTCTTTCAACTTCTGCTGCACAATGCTGATTTTCATTATAACGTGATTTTCTGAATGTGATGTTACAATTTTTTATACGATTAGCCGAGCGATTTGGTTGCGCGATGCCTTCTCTAATATCAAAAGGGGATTGTGTGATAGCGTGCCACCAGATTATAATTATACTGCCGGATGAACAAGGAAATCGCGGTTTGGCATGTCCAGACTGAGGAAAGTCCGCACTCCATAGGGCGCGATGCTAGTTAACGACTAGGCGAGGTAACTCGCCGGAATAGTGCCACAGAGATGAGATTGCATCGTGAAAACGGTGTGAGGGTGAAACGGTGCGGTAAGAGCGCACCAGTGCGGTTGGTGACAATCGTAGCTCGGTAAACCCCATCGGGAGCAAGGTCAAGCAGGAGCATAGAGGCTGCCCGTCTCGTATGAAGCTCCGGGTAGACTGCATGAGGTGTCTGGTGACAGGCATCCCAGATAGATGATTTCCACCTCGTAAGAGGGACAGAATGCGGCTTATGCGGTCATCCGGTAAGTCATCATTGAGAGACTGTCAGGTGGCAGTCTCTTGTTTTATGAAGTCTCTATTCTTGACTATTCGTTGATATCGCAATGTTGATTTGCAATGCGTCATCGGTAATCGTGATACTTTCCAACGTTGCGGCGGAATTGTTTTCAGAGGCGAGTCCGGCAAGTGCTTGTGATAATTGCTGATTGAGTGTGGTAATACGGTCATCCGTGATGTCAATCCCTGCGGCATCAACAGACACGATTTGGACATTAACAACACCATCAACTGTTTCTATCGTCATCGTCGCAGTACCGGATATCTGCCCACCACCTTGACGAATATTTTCTCCAGAAATGACAACTTGCCCGTTCTGAAAATCGACATTGGCATTTTGCACTAATGGCTCATCAGCATTTGCCAAAGCTGAGGAAATCAACGTATTAAATTCAGTTTCGGTGAGCGAGATAGTCAAGATAGTTTGACCATCTTCGCCTTGATTGATACTGATACCACTACAGGCACTGAGGGCGAAAATACCGATTAAGATGAGGACAATGCGTTGTATCATGAAAAACTCCCTTGTTTAACAAACTATCTCTGATAACCCCCTACTATCGGTCTCACTTTGCAACTTTGTGTGAGGCGCGGTGAAACCCCGAAAGGGGCTTTTGCTAAGTTGCTCCTAATCTGCATTATACGCATAATGTGAGATTACGTTGCAACCTAGAGTGGGCATTTCAATATTTTTGCAAAGTGGGTTTAGCACGCTAAACCCCTACGATAATCAAGAAATTTTGAGCGTAGGGGCATGTATCTTGCCCAATTAAGCGTGTGCTACTTTTCTGAAATCCACATAATCTAGCCGACACATTTTCGGCAACTATGCCCCGACCACTTCCACAGATTCCAATGCTAAATCATGTAATTTGGTTACAGCATGTTTGAGGTCTTTGCCAGCGACTACAAACGAAATGCTACATTCGGATGACCCCTGCGCGATAGCCAATACATTGACACCACTATCACCCATACGTGTGAAGACTCGTCCAGCAATACCGGGTTGATGGCGCATTCCTGAACCAACGACAGTCACAATCACAATATCGCTCAACACATCCACACTATCCACATCCCGATGCGAAATTTCCGCCGCGAGTTCATCTTCAACAGCCGCCTTTACAGTGGGGGCATGGGCATCAACGATTGTGAAACAAAAACTTTGCTCTGATGATGATTGCGAAATCATGAGGATACTCGCTCCAGCTTGGGCAGTTGCAAGGAATGTGCGCCCGGCAATACCGGGAACTCCTAACATGCCTTTGCCACTGACAGTTAACATGCTGACACTGCGAATACTCGTCACCGCTTTGATAACCGTATGGCTTGCTTTTGATTCTGCGCCAATGACTGTACCGGGGTGACTGGGGTTGAATGTATTGCGAACCCGAAGCGCAATCGCTTTTTCGACAATCGGCTGGACTGTTTTGGGATGCAAGACCTTCGCACCATAATAGGCTAATTCGCCGACTTCTGTGTAAGAAACATAGGGTAGCACTTTTGCCCGTTTGTCGATACGCGGGTCTGTGGTCATCACACCATCAACATCTGTCCAGATGACCAATTCGTCGCTATCGAGATAAGCCGCAAAAATCGCCGCACTGAAATCACTGCCGCCACGTCCTAATGTTGTAATTTTGCCATCACAGGTTGCTCCGATGAAGCCTGTGATGATGGGTACAACATCGTTTTTAAGCGCAGGTTGTAATTTTTCGACAATTCGCTGTTCGGTTGCGTCCCAGATAGGGTCAGCATCGCGGAAAATATCATTCGTGACAATGAATTCACTAGCATCGAATTGCTGGGCATTGATGCCTCGTTCTTGTAAGACAGCAGCAATCACGCGGCTACTGAGACGTTCCCCAAAAGACACAATCGCATCCCAGATTCGCGGCGTAGCTTCCCTAAGCGTATTCACTGCCTCACACAATTCTTGATGCTTATCTACCAGCGCGTTCACACGCTGCAAAATACTCTCGCGCAAATCTCCAGCACTGATGAGTTGATAAATCGCATCTTCGTGCTTATCCCGAATGTCTTGCGAAATCGACAGATAACCCCATTTATCGCCGTCAATCGCTTTTTGTACTGATTCATGCAGCATATCAGTCACACCAGACATGGCGGAAACAATCACCGCGACTTGATGACCATCGGCTAATTCGCCTTCGATAATAGCAACTACCGCAGCAATGGCTTCAGCACTACCGACAGATGTTCCACCAAACTTCATTGTTTTCAGCATTGTAATCTCCTCAATATGGATAGCAGCACCCTAAAATAAAAAAAGCGCACAGGGTTTTCCTGTACGCTTTGTTAGTTCTTATCGAGTGAACCTAACTACGGCAAACGAAACCCTCCATTCCCAAATTGGGTCGGCATGGTAGTCATCATAGTAGTTGTGGTGTAATGCTTTAGATGTTCCACAATTCGTTGCCTATTTGTTTGATTCGTCGCATAGATTACTCTGAGATTTGCCGATTGTCAAGCATTTCATCGAACGGATTAATTTATTCACTCACGTTACGCAGTTACAAGGTTGTCAGACGAATAGAGCATCTACTGATAATAGGACATTCGAGTTTACAGTTCACAGTTTTCAGTACAATACCTAACGAATTAAGTATCCGTAAACTGTTAACTGATGACTCATGACTGTGCTAAACATTGTCACAATGCGAAAGCCGAATAAATCGGCAAGTGTGTAACATCAATTATTCAGCATTTGTCGCAAAAATAGCAGCAACATCTAAGTGAAAATCAGGCAAGATATCGCCCCCCTCTAAAGTTTCGCTCTCTTTGAAAAGGTCGCTACTGCCATCGGCATAATATACTTCCACAATTTGCTTTGTTGGATAGACCAGCCAAACGAGTTTTGTCCCATTAGCGATGTAGAATTTTGCCTTGTCGCGCAAGTCTTCATACGTATTTGTTTTTGACCTGATTTCGATTGCGAATGTGGGCATTTGTTGGAGGGCTACTGCTTTGCTGGCGGCACTATCGGCATAGCGAAAAGAAACATCGGGTTTGCGTTCATTGTGCTTATCTTCTGGGCGGCTGTGGCTAACCCCCGTACTGACATAGCCTTTGATTTGTCGATTTTGCTTGAGAAATGCGAGGATTTCTGAACCGATAGTGGCAATTATCACGCCACGCTCTTCGCTTGTTATCTTTTTAGCAATTTTTCCGTCAATGAGTTCAACCAATAGTTCAGGGTGTTCATCAACATAGGCTTCAAAGTCTTCAAGCGTAAAAAGTTTTTCTTGTATTGCCATGTCTCTATCCTAATAACTGTGTCTCTTCATTATGTCATAGATACCAAATTTACAGGAGGGGTTTATCGGTGGACAGCATGTATGCTGTTCTTACAAATGATCCCTTTTTGACCGGTAGGGACGAGATATATCTCGTCCGTTGTAAGCAAAAATATCAACAAGATTTGAATCTGTGGTTGCCCTGAAATTACTCATTTGCTGCTTGCAGTAATCAGTTAGGAAAGGCATACTAAGGGATATTATTAATCTATTGAACCATGAGTCCACAATGACCGCCTTAACGACACCCAACAAAACCTTATTTTTGAGCTATTCGCGCCGACAAACGACATGGTGCGATGAACTTTATACAGCGATTGATACTTATACCCATTTTTACCGATGGCGCGATAACAAAATCCCTGAAAGTGCGGATTGGTGGGATAGTATTTGCCTGAATATCGAAGGATCTTATGCCTTCATTGCGATTCTGACGCAAGATTATCTCGATTCGGTCTATTGCATGGGCGAACTGGATTATGCCCTGAAATTGAAGAAGCCCGTCATTGCGCTGATGTTGCAAGATGTCGATTATCCACAAAAACTTAATGAACAACGGCTGCAATTCGCACGAGTGGCTGACTTAGAAATGCCACAGGTCATCAATAAAGTCCTCAGTGCCACCAACCAGATTACAATTGGCTACATGCAGGATGACTTTTCGACAGATATTCATCCTCGTAAGCATTTGCGACCCCGTGTGCCGAGTCCCAAAGCCGCAACGCCAACACCTAAAGAAGATGTCATCATCAATCAACAAATAGATGAAGTGGCTGTTCATGGGCAAATACCGACCCGTGATTTGATGCGGCGCTACAATGAAGAAAAAGGGCGCAATATTCGTTTAGCACGCGATTTGTTGGATAAAATTGCCCAACGGCAAGATGTACCTGTCTTTTTCAATGTCGATGAAGAAGATAAAGAATTGCACATTGCCGAAAAACGCTTTGCAGAAGAAGAACGCCAACGGCAGCGCATGAAGCAGATACGCGCTGACTATGATGACCTCGCGCAGTATGTGACGACCCTTGAAAAATCGGCGGCAGCCAAGGCGATTAAACGCTTTATAGTTGCCTACCCCGATTATGGCGACCCCCAAGAATTGCTGCAAAAATACAGACTATCAAGTCGAGATTTGCTCGTTGCTCCCTTCGATTGGATTGAAATCCCCAAGAAAGGCTACAGCATTGCCAAGTACCCTGTGACCAATGCCCAATTTGCACAATTCATTGATGCAGGCGGTTATCGCAACGACAAATGGTGGACAGATGCTGGTTGGCAAAAAAAGCAAAGCGAAAATTGGACAGAACCGCGCTATTGGGGCGATAGCAAGTGGAATGGCGATACACAACCTGTCGTGGGTGTATCGTGGTTTGAGGCTGTGGCATTTTGTTTGTGGCTGAGTGATATAACAGATGAAAAAATCATGCTGCCGACAGAAGAGCAATGGCAATATGCCGCGCAAGGCGACGACGGACGTGCTTTCCCATGGGGAAAACAGTGGAATCGAGATTTGTGTAATAATAATGTTGATAAAAAGGGTATTGGCAAAACGACAGCTGTGATGCAATATGAAGGCAAAGGTGATAGCCCTTTCGGTGTCGTTGATATGTCAGGCAATGTTTGGGAGTGGTGTTTGACAGATTACAAGAAGAAAACGAACGACATTAATAGCGATGCTAATAGGCGCGTTTTGCGTGGCGGGTCGTGGGGCGATGGCAATGCAGGTGGCTTCCGCTGCGATTGCCGTCTCTTCTGGTATCCGCGTGGCCGTAACGACGGCGTCGGATTCCGTCTCTCCCGCTCTTAAAACAAATGTTCTGTTTTCTGAGTTTCTGGATTCTGATTTCTGTTAGGCAAGCGTAGCGAAGCCTTCTGTCGGGGGTGCAGGGGGTGTCCCCCTGCCGCGCAGCGAATCAAATTTTGAGAATTGCAGTTTATATGAAAACATACAAAAATTTATACCCACAAATCATCAATTTTGACAACTTACATCTTGCGTGGCGTAAAGCAAAACGTGGTAAGCGATACAAGCCGACTGTCGCTGCGTTTCAGTATCATTTGGATGATGAATTGATACAATTACAGCGTGATTTACAAACGCAAACATGGCAACCCGGCGGTTATCGTAGTTTTACTGTGCATGAACCCAAACGTCGCAAAATCTCTGCTGCTCCTTTTCGTGATAGGGTAGTGCATCATGCCTTATGTCGTGTTATTGAACCGATTTACGAGCGCAAATTCATCTTCGATAGTTATGCTAATCGTAAAGACAAAGGCACACACAAGGCACTAGACCGTTGTACCTACTATATGCGCCGTTACAAGTACGTTTTGCAATGTGATATACAGCAATTCTTCCCAGCCATAGACCATGATATTCTCAAATCAATTTTGGCAAAGACAATAGCTTGTCAGCCTACAATAGATTTATGCAGCAAAATCATTGATAGTGGGGCAGGGATACTGACAGCAGAATATGATATGCGCTACTTCCCTGATGATGATTTGTTCGCAGCAGAGCGTCCGCGTGGTTTGCCAATTGGCAATCTTACATCGCAATTTTGGGCAAATGTTTATATGAACGAACTTGACCAATTCGTGAAACATCAACTGCATTGCAAGGCATATGTTCGTTATGTCGATGATTTCTTACTTTTTGCAGATGACAAAGTCACATTACATCACTGGCGAGAGGCAATTATGATTTTTTTACAATCTCTACGCCTAACAATACACGAAAACCGCGCACAACCAAAACCTGTTACGCAGGGTATCCCCTTCTTAGGTTTCACAGTTTACCCGACCCACCGTCGTTTGAAGCGCAGCAAAGGCATTGCCTATCGCCGCCACCTCAAAACACTTTATCGCCAATACAAAGCAGGAGAAATCAGCCGTGAACAAGGCAGAGCGAGTGTGATGGCATGGTTAGGGCATGTTCAGCATGGAGACACCTACAATTTACGTCGCAAGCTCTTTCGTGAAATTATTGCCTAGTGTCGAAGCAATCCCCAATTTTTATTAAGATTGAAACCTTTATGGTCTGGCTATTCGCTCATACTGCTAGATTTCCCAAGCACGAACGCTTCCGCCTTGCAAAACGCATTGATGATGCACTATTTGATTTTCACGCCTGTCTGGTACGTGCAGCACAAACTCAGACACAAGAAAAACTCTCTGAAGCAGATAATCATCTCAATTTGCTACGTGCATATCTTCGCATTGGGGTAGAATTGGGTTATACTACGCCGAAGCAATACCAATATGCTTCCGAGCATACCAGTGAGTTAGGCAAATTGCTCGGCGGGTGGATGAAAAAGGCATAGACAGCTTAATTGCTGATATGTGGGGACACCGGGGCGCGAGGCGCGTTTTGCGTGGCGGGTCGTGGAACAATAACAATACAGATAACTTCCGCTGCGATTACCGTAACAACAGGAATCCACATAACCGTAACAACAACAACGGATTCCGTCTCTCCCGACCTTAAGAACCATGCTGAGATACTGTTCATCTACGGATGTGCAGGGCGGCATTTTTAAGAGAGCCGGACGTTCCCGTCCGATAAGGACAAATACAAAATAGCGTCGCCTGTTCTGGTAGGCAACGAAAGTTCAGGCGGCGCATCCTCTTCTTTATGCCACAGATACCAAATTTACACGTCCAATATCTGGCACGTATTGGTCAGCGTGCCGATGCCCTCAATCGTAACACTGACCTCATCACCATTTTGCAAGAAACGCGGCGGAATCATGCCCTTGCCCACGCCAGAAGGTGTCCCTGTCAAAATCAAATCGCCCGCCTCAAGTGTGAAGGTTTGCGAGAGATAACTCACAAGGAAGGGTATCTTGAAAATCATATCTTTCGTATTGCCATCTTGCATCGTTTCCCCATTAACGCTTGTCACAATACGCAAATTATGGGGGTCAGGGATATCATCTTTGGTGACAATAGCGGGTCCCAATGGACAAAACGTATCGTGTCCCTTCGCACGAGTCCATTGCTTATCGCTCGATTGTAAATCACGGGCGCTGACATCATTGGCAATCGTGTAGCCGAAAATATGGTCATACGCCTCATCTTCGCTGATGAATTTCGCCCTTTTTCCAATCACCACACATAATTCACCTTCCCAATCAACCTGTTGCGTAACGGCTTGTTTCCACTGAATGACATCCCCTGTTCCGATAACACAGCTTGGATATTTCGCAAAAATTAGCGGTTTTTCGGGGAGGGCGTTATTCAGTTCGGCGGCATGTTCAGCATAATTACGCCCGACGGCAATGAGTTTCGATGGCATCAGGGGCATCGTGATTCCCTTATGCTTCATCACCTTGAACGACTCATCACGACTCGGCAACTTGTCGCCGGCGGCAATCTCTTTCATCGAGAGCCTCGTGCCAAGTGAGTACAAATCATCACCGCGCAACTCGCCCACCACAACACGCCCATCTAGTTTTTTGAATGTAACCAACTTCATAAAACAATCCTTTTCAGAATTAAGACCTTTTTGAGATTGATTGTAACATTGCACTCTATGGATGCAATTGCACCAATTTTTGTCTATGAATGGCATAGCATCTTCACAAACCATTCATATCACTAGGTATAATGGTAGAGAAACTCATAGATTGAACATAAGGAAATCAAATGACAGCGCCCGCACCAGAGATGAAATTAGAAGAATTTAGCCGTATTGCACAGGCGATTGAATCGGAAGTTGAAAAAGTCATTGTTGGACAAAAAGATGTTGTACGTGCGACGATTATTTGTATTCTTGCTGGTCGTCATGCCCTGTTAGAAGGGGTTCCCGGTTTAGGCAAGACGATGTTGATTCGCACATTGGCAGATGTACTCGATTTGAACTTTTCACGGATTCAATTCACGCCAGATTTGATGCCTGCCGATATTGTCGGTACAGATATTTTGGAAGAAACCGAAGATGGCAGACGCGAATTTCGCTTTCAGCCGGGACCCATTTTTGCAAACTTGGTTTTAGCAGATGAAATCAATCGTGCCACACCCAAGACACAATCGGCGATGCTAGAAGCGATGCAAGAAAGAACCGTGACTGTCGCTGGACGACGCTATGACCTCGAAAAGCCGTTTTTTGTGCTTGCAACTCAAAATCCCCTCGATATGGAAGGGACATATCCTCTGCCAGAAGCTCAACTAGACCGTTTCTTATTCAAGGTCGATGTCAAGTTCCCGTCAGTAGATGAACTGGTAACGATTCTTGACCGCACGACAGGAACAACCATGCCAGAAGCCAGCCGTGTCGCAAATGGTCAAGAGGTGGTCAAAATGGGCGAACTTGCCCTCAGCACGCCAATAGCGAGTCATGTCAGCGAGTATGTAGCGAAATTGATTGTGGCAACACATCCCGAAAGTAACCAATCGACAGTCATGGTACGCAACTATGTCAGTGTCGGGGCATCGCCGCGTGGCGCACAGGCACTCATCATCGGGGCAAAAGTGAATGCGCTACTAGAAGGGCGTTTTAATGTTTCTTACGATGATGTGACTGCAATTGCCCATTCATCACTGCGCCATCGCCTCTTGCTCAACTTTGAAGGGCAAGCTGAAGGTATCAGTACAGATGATATTGTGACCGATTTACTAGACGTGGTAAAGAAGAAATAGAAACGCGAACAAGATTCTAGTAACGAATCATAGCCTATCTTATGGTACACTGGAAACAAACCGTATTCAAACAAACCTTGTTCACAGAACCCAAATGGTAGGCTTATTGTGTTAGATGCGTATTTCAAACGGCTCATAACAGATACAACAGAATTACGCTGTACCTCTCTATTAGCGATTCTCGATAAGATGGGCGCATCTTATCATGTGGATAAAGAAAAAGTAGGTCAGCGCAAAGCAATCAATATTCGCGTGCCACTCCATAATAACGTGATGCCTTATATCCTCATTGGAGCGCATTATGATTCACCACCCGATAGTAGTGGCGCGAATGATAATGTCGCGGGTCTCTCGGTATTGTTGGGGATTTTGCGCGTCTTCCATTTTATCACGAAGCAAAAACGCCGCCCGATTCCTTTAGAATTTGTCTTTTTTGATATGGGCGAAGATGAGATGATAGGCAGCAGCGCCTACACACAGCATATCCACGAAAATCAAATCTATGCCATGCTCAATTTGGATTTGTGTGGTGTCGGAGATACAGTGCTGCTTGCGGCGGGCGACCATGTGCCGAATACGCCTGTTGATAGAGCGTTACGAAAACTCAATGAATCGCCGCATAAATCAAGTCTGCGTGTGATTGAAATGCTACCGCCGGGCGATGATTACTATTTTAATCGAATCGGTGTGGCAACAGTGTCGATTTGCATTGTGCCAGAAGATGATATTGTTCCCATAGTTGGCGTAGCTGTTTCGATGCACAATAATGAGCATATCGCTATTTTGCCAAGTGTCTTCGAGACGATACATAATCGCGCATTGGATAAACCAGAAGTGGTAGATATTGATGCCATGCGACAAGTTATGTTGGTCGTCAATAATCTCATATCAAACCTCTTTCTGACGATGCCAGAAGGGATGGATTGGCGTTAAACTATTCTAAAAATATAGCATCAATTACTTTTGGGGTGAGCAGCCATTTTAAGGTTGCGCCGCGTGTCATAGGTGGGTAAATATTGGTGACACAAACAACTGCCCCTGTGCTGAGTTGAACAGATGCCCCTGTTATACTTTCCACAACGTCACTCATGCTGGGGTTATGTCCGACAAACATAATTTCAGCCTCATCATCAAAGCCGCTACACAGTTGTAGTGCCGCAGCCGCATTGAAACTAAAATTACAAGCCGCATTGATTTCAGCGTCTATGCCGAGTTCGTCCGCAATTAGATGAGCCGTTTGTGATGCGCGTAAACGTGGGCTACTATAGATTTTTGTGGGATGACAGCCTGCTTTATGAAGAACTTGCGCCATATGCTTGACACTTTCAACCCCACCTGATGTCAGGGGGCGTTCGGCATCCGACGGGGCAACTTGGCTTGCTTTGCCATGCCGCACAAAATAGAGTTTCATGAAGTGATTATCCTTTTTGACATTTAACTTTTGCATTTGTAGCGTTCTATATTTAGAAAAAGCGTAACACAGAGAATCGGAGAATCAGAGGAGCAGAGCAGGCTTTTGAATAGGATTCTTGGCATTTTTTGCACCTTTGCGGTTCATCCTGTTTCTAAAGTTTTTCTAGATTCTACATACAGTAACCTTCGGTAAGTTTTTAGAATTCTGTCGTAAGGGCATAGCGCGCTATGCCCCTACAAAACTGAATTTTTATTTTTAATAACTTACCTGTTCTTACTAACAGTGTCCCAATAATACCCTAATCACTCGCGCTTTTGTAATATCAGGTTCAATCTTTTTTCGCAAAGAGATTGCCTAGTTTCACGCTCAATCTCGGCAAAACAGAATCACCATTTAACGTGTCCTCTTTGCTGAGGATAGTCGTATGCCCTTTACGATGGACATAGGCATTTTGCTCTTGTGGGTCAATTATCCATACGAGTTCAACACCATCGGCTAGGTATTGTCTCACTTTTTTGTTGATGATACTAAAACGGTCATTTGGGGAAACAACTTCAATCGCTAAATCTGGTACAATCACAAACAGTTTATCGCCCCAATCAGGCACAGAATCTATGTATTGCTGGAAGCGTTCGGCACGGAAAAACATGACATCCGGCACACGCGCCCCCTTAACCCAATCTGATTTATATTCCAGTACAAACGGTGCTTCGGAATAGACTTCGCCTAGTTTATGCTCTTGTGCGAAGGCATCTAAAATCCGCACTAATGCCCGAATCGTCTCAATATGGCGTGCTACACCCGGCACAAGTGCTATCCTTTCCCCGTCAATCCATTCAAACGGCGCTTCATCTATAACTTTATGAATTCGCTGATATGTAATCCCTGTTCGACAGATAATTTATCGAAAGCCATCAGACTGCCTCGTATCACTATGTTATGCCTATTTTACCATTCTTGATGGCAATCAAAAATAATCAGCTTGACTTTGGTTTATGTAACGGCTGCAAACATGCTACAATCCAGCTATAGATTGATTCTTGATTAGGAGACACTAGGCATGATTTTTGATTATTCTGAACATACCCAACACATGATTAACCGTGTGCGGCGTTTCATGGACGAGTATATTTATCCCAATGAGCAATTATACGAAGAACAACTTCGTAGTACAGGCGAACTGTGGTATGAGCCGCCGATTCTTGAAGAATTGAAGGCTGAGGCGAAAAAGCAAAATCTGTGGAATCTGTTTCTGCCAGAAAGTGATGGCGGGGCAGGGTTGACCAATCTCGAATATGCTCCACTTGCCGAAGAAATGGGCAAGGTCTTATGGGCGAGTGAGGTGTTTAATTGCTCTGCACCCGATACCGGCAATATGGAAGTGCTAGAACGATATGGCACTGATGAACAGAAAGAACGCTGGTTGAAACCCCTGCTGGCTGGTGAAATTCGTTCAGCTTTTTTGATGACTGAACCAGACGTTGCCTCGTCGGATGCGCGCAATATCTCGACTTCGATTGTGCGCGATGGTGATGAATACATTATCAATGGGCGCAAATGGTGGTCTTCAGGAGTCTATAACCCACGTTGTAATATCTGGATTGTGATGGGCAAGACTGACCCCGATGCACCGACTTATACCCAGCAAAGCATGATTTTGGTTGAACCTGATACATCGGGAGTCGAGTTTGTGCGTCACTTACCCGTGATGGGTTATGACGATTCGCCGCATGGTCATGGCGAAATTGCCTTTGATAATGTGCGTGTTCCGGCAGCCAATATGTTACTCGGTGAAGGGCGCGGCTTTGAGATTGCACAGGGACGTTTGGGCCCGGGACGTATTCATCACTGTATGCGGACAATTGGCGTGGCTGAACGGGTACTCGGTATGATGTGTCAGCGTCTGACAGAGCGCAAGGCATTTGGTCAGGTATTGTCAGATATGACACTCTGGCAGCAGCGTGTCGGCGAAGCGCGTATCAAAATTAATCAAGCACGTTTGCTCACATTGGATGCCGCCCACAAAATGGATACGATTGGCAATAAAGCCGCTCGTGCAGAAATCGCTATGATTAAAGTCGCCGCACCGCGTATGGCTTGTGAAATTATTGATATGGCAATCCAAGCATTTGGTGGGGCTGGTATTGCGCCGGATTTCAACTTGCCCTATTACTATGCCCAAATTCGTACTCTGCGGCTTGCTGATGGTCCCGATGAAGTTCACAATCGCACCATTGCACGGCTTGAGTTTAAGAAACATATGTAAGGGGTTGTTATGGCGAATGAATTGGAAGGCATTCATTTAGAGGTATTGAATGATTATCTCCATGCCCATATTGATGGCTTTGAAGGTATCCAGCACATGGCAGCTTTTGAGGCTGGGCAGAGTAATCCAACTTATGTCATACAAACATCGGGCAAGAAATATGTGCTGCGACGCAAGCCTTCTGGACAATTGTTGCCGTCTGCCCATGCCGTTGACCGTGAATTTCGTGTTATGTCCGGCTTGGCAAAGGCGAATTTCCCTGTGCCGAAGATGTATCTCTATGCCGCAGAGAGCGATGCTGTGGAAACGCCTTTTTTTGTCATGGATTTTGTCGAAGGGCGTGTTTTCGATAATGTGCAAATGCCGCAACTGACACCCGATGAGCGCAAACAGGTTTTTGAGGCAATGGTACAGACGATGGCGAAACTCCATGCCATTGTGCCAGATGATGTTGGGCTGGGTGATTTTGGTAAGCAGGGTAATTATTTTACAAGGCAGATTGGGCGCTGGTCAAAGCAATATAAGGCGAGTGAAACCGATAAAATTCCAGAAATGGATAAGTTGATTGATTGGCTGCCCCAAAATATCCCTGCGGATGACGAAACACGGGTTATTCATGGTGATTTTGGGATGCACAATCTCATGTTTCATCCCACAGAAGCGCGGATTGTCGCGGTATTGGATTGGGAACTGAGTACATTGGGACACCCGATTGCGGATTTGACCTATAATATGCTGCCGTGGTACACGCCTTCACTGGCTAAAAGACCGAGTTTTCAGGGGCTAGATTTTGCGGCACATGGCATCCCGTCATTTGATAATTATATGAAGCGTTATTGTGAATTGACGGGACGAGACCCGATTGAAAACCCATCATTTTATCGGGCTTATAATCTGTTTCGTTTTGCGGCGATTGCACAAGGCATTGTCGCACGGGCAATACAGGGCAATGCCTCGAATCCGCGTGCTATGGAGATGCGCCAAGTTGTTGCGCCATTGGCTCAACTGGGTTGGATGGAGGCGCAAAAGACAGGTGCATGAGTGGGTGTAATAAAAAAGAGTCAACCTGATATAAAAGTTGACTCTTTGGGCGCAGAGAGACTTGAACTCCCGACCTCACGGATGTGAACCGTGCGCTCTAGCCAGCTGAGCTATGCGCCCTATCTGTTTCTATCGACAGTATATAACTCTTGCGGTATAAAATCAAGACTCAGGCTGATTTCATTGAGGAAGTAAACTCATTTCAAAAGTGCAGAACTTCAGAAGTTATAGATAACGTTGTGGCATCGGTTCGTTATGCTGCATATAAACACGGAAACCCCGTTTTTGGTAGTTTGCTAAGGCATGAGACCCATCAAGGTTGCACGTATGAACAAAAACGCGCTTTGCACCCTGTTCCCATGCTTGGTTGATGCCAAAACTGAGCAAGTATTTTCCCAAGCCGCGTCCATGATATGCTTCTCGCAGACCAAAATAAGCGATTTCTGTCGAATCCCCTTGTTCATCCAATTCAACATACCCTGCGGGTGTGCCACCGACAGTTAATACATAGACATGCGTTGTCGGTTTGCTGAGGATTTGGTGCAGTTCTGACCTAGACATCACGAGACGGTCACGCCAACGACACTTTTCACCCACTGCTTTGTACAAATAGAGATAGAAGTTCACATCAACCTCATTCATACGTTCAATGCGAATGTCGTCGCTTTTTTGGAGTGCGCCATGTAGTTGTGGGCGGCTCGTCATTTCAAGATAGGTGGTTGTGAGTGTTTGCGGTATGTCGGGTGCGAATGTCACAATAAACTATATCCCTAATGGCTGAAAAAAATTATAATCACACTATATCGAAAATCGGATGGACATATCATGTCGCAAGTCAATGAAAAATGAGGATGTTTACTGGTAAAAATGAACAAAAGTCGTCTAAATATGCTATACTGGTACTCAGTTAAGCCCTTTTCATACCCGTATTAGTGTTATAAAGACAGTCAAATTTTCGGGAAATATTGTTATCGCAGATTGCCTATCGTGTGATAGAATAAGATAGTTTTGTGTTTCAGCATGGTAGGAAGAAGACCCAATGCGGGCTAATTTTTCACTCGATTACGATGTCATCACAGTTGAACAAGCACAGAAACTGTATCTCATGGCGCGTTTTGAAGCCGAAGATATACAAGGAGACCGTGTCCGTCGTCCGTTGAATATCAGCCTTGTGATTGACCGTAGTGGGTCGATGGCAGGAGATAAGATTGACTTCACAAAGCAAGCCGCACAATTTTTAGTGCAACATCTTGGGAGTCAGGATGTGCTATCTATTGTGTTGTACAACGATAAAGTCGAAACCTTATTTCCACCAGAACAAATTAGCAATAAAGACCGTGTGAGCCAATTACTTGATGAAATCCGCATCAGAGGGACAACTA
This sequence comes from Anaerolineae bacterium, assembly GCA_030950085.1. Taxonomy (GTDB): domain Bacteria; phylum Chloroflexota; class Anaerolineae; order Aggregatilineales; family Phototrophicaceae; genus JAUZRW01. Next base: position 3,731 of record JAUZRW010000004.1, on the reverse strand, counting down.
ATCTTAGTGGGGGTTGGCTAGAGGGTTGTCAGCATGTCAAAAGCCGCTTGGCGGATAACACCCTTAATCGTGTTATCCTCATGACAGATGGCTTGGCGAATCGCGGTGTCACGGATGCAAGTATGCTGGTTTCGATGACGAAGCAAAAGCGCGAAGAGGGTGTCAGTACAACAACAATGGGATTGGGCAAAGACTTTGACGAAGATTTATTAATGGATATGGCAACAGGGGGCGGTGGTGCGTATTATTTTATTGAAAGCCCAGAAGTTGCCCCAGTAATTTTCCAAGAAGAATTGTCGGGATTGCTGCGTGTAGTGGGACAAAACTTGACAATTACAGTTACGCCTACCTCACATGTTAGCAGCGTGCATCAACTTCATGCCTATCCGATTAGTACCGATGGCAAGGCATCAACCTACCGTTTGGGCGATATTTTCGGCAATGAAGTCAAAACATTGATGTTAGAACTTTCTATTCCAGCAATGGCAGATTTGGGTGAAGAGCAAATTGCAACCTTGCGCTTTGAATATGATGAAATTTCTGGCGAGACGACCCAGCATCATATCAATGAAATGTCGGTGATGGTCAATGTCAAATCAGAAATTGAGTCGCCCTCGCTCCCCAATAAAGAGGTTGCCCAATCTGTTTTATTGCTTAAAGCTGCACAAGCACGACAAGAAGCTGTCACGGCTGCCGATAAGGGTCATTATGAGGCAGCATCTGGTCTCTTGCGCGAAGTAGCAAATTCTATTGATGCCTCACAAATCATCAATAACGAACTAAAAGAAGAACGTGATGCCCTGATAGAGCAAGCGAAAAAAATGGAAAAAGGGGCAACAGGCTATGACGATTACAGTCGGAAAACGATGTCTACCCAAGCCTTCTTTACGCGCACGAATCGGCATGATGATACCATGATGTTGCGTCACCGCGAACAGCAACGAGAAGCAGCCAACAGCAATCGTGTTCCTCAAGATGCTAATGATTTAGCACGCAAAACCCTCCACAAACCGACGAAGGCTATCCATGACCATAAAGAAGAAATCTTACGGCTCCCCGGTATAGTGCCAACGCATGTTCAATGGAAAGATAAAACCTTTCTTCTCAAAGGCGATATTATTCGTTTAGGGCGCTCATCGCATAACGAAATCGTCTTGGATGAGCGTGGCGTATCGCGCTGGCATGGGCAAATTAAACGCGAAGGCGATAAATTGCTGCTCGAAGATTTGGGTAGTACTAACGGTACAACAATTGATGGAGAACAAATTGAAGGGATACATGAATTGAGTGTAGGAGATGTTGTCTATCTCTGCGATGAGCGATTGGTATTTTTAGGCAATAATTAAGCCCCATCACACGTAGAAGTTACGCACTCCAGCACAAAAAATCGTAGGGGCGCAAGGCATTGCGCCCGAAAAATACATAATCTAATCTTCAAGAATTAAATTGGTCAAGTATTAGTTTATAAAGAAAGTGGAATAGAAAAATTCATGAGCGAACGTGAAACCCATTCGATAAATATTAATGGTGTCAAACGAGATTTGCCGAAGTTTGAAATTAAGCCCGGTGTCAAAATTGCCATCCTCAACATTCTGGGTGATAGCGAATTAGTACAAGCTGCTGCCAGAGCATTAGCCCCTCTCATCGCTGAAAAACAACCCGATGTCATTGTCACCGCAGAGGCAAAATCAATCCCACTTGCCCATGCCATTAGTGTTGAGATGAATTACCTACCGTATGTTGTACTGCGTAAAACCTACAAAATCTACATGGGCGAGGCATTACAATCGGAAACCCTCAGCATTACAACCGGACAACCGCAAACCCTCTTCCTAGATGCCAAAGACCGTGAACTCGTTCAAGGCAAAAATGTGGTTGTGGTGGATGATGTGATTTCGACAGGCAGTACATTACAGGGTATCCGCCTCATTTTGCAAAAAGCAAAGGCGACGATTGTTGCCGAGAGTTCGATTCTAACAGAAGGAGACCGCGCTCAATGGCATGATATCATTTCGCTGGGGCATTTACCTGTCTGGGTTGATGAAGCATAAGTTGACATAACGAATCCTCGATTTTCGATGTGCAAAATTGCAATCTCTATACTCTCTTAACTTCACTTCGTAGAACTTTTGTCCTGTACTTAAGCTAAAGCACCATTTTCAATTGCACGATGCAGAAGCGGCGTAACTTAGCATTTCAGCACTTCAGTATTTCAGCGCCTCAATTGGTGATTTTCTGCGAATCTCGTTATCATAACATGGGTTGTAATGACAATTTTCGAGGCGAATGATGCAAAAAATAATGCTGGTGTTTTTGACTATTCTGTTACTAGGTTCAATTGCGATAGTACCGCTTGCTGCACAAGAAGACAATTTTGAGCCGCAATGGTGGCACGAAACCACTTGGTATTTGCTCTTTGTGCGTAGTTTTTACGATAGTGATGGCGATGGCATCGGCGATATTCAGGGCATTATCGAAAAGCTAGATTATCTCAATGATGGCGACCCCACAACGACAGATGATTTAGGCATTACGGGTATCTGGTTGATGCCAGTTATGGAAGCTGAAAGCTATCATGGTTATGACACCATCGACTATCGCCAAATTGAGCAAGACTACGGCACAAATGAAGATTTTCAGGCATTAATATCAGCCGCCCATGAACGTGGTATTCGGATTGTGCTTGACTTGGTACTCAATCATACCTCTGATGTGAATCCTTGGTTTGAAGCCTCTGTTGCTGGCGATTCAACTTATGCTGACTGGTATATCTGGGAAGATGAGAAACCGAATTATGTGGGTCCATGGGGGCAGAATGTCTGGTATCGTAACGCACAGCGCAATCAATTTTATTATGCCGTCTTCTGGAGTCGGATGCCGGATTTGAACCATGAGAATCCGGCTGTGACCGCAGAAATTTATGATGTCGGGCGCTTTTGGATAGAAGATATGGGCGTAGATGGTTTTCGCTTGGATGCGATTCGTTATCTGACTGAACCTGTCGTGAATGACCGTCCGATTTTAGCTGATTCGCCGGATAACCGCGACTATCTCAGGGCTTTCAACGACTATGTTCATAGCGTTAACCCTGATGTTTATACCGTCGGCGAAGTATTGTTGAATACGCCGAATACGATTGCTCGCTATACCAATGAAAATGCCGTTGACCAAGCATGGGATTTTGCCCTAGCAGAGTCAATTATCGCGGCAGCGAATTTTGGCAATAAACGCGATGTTGAATCGCGGCTGAATACGGCACTACGAACTTACGAAAGAGGTGATTTTGCGACTCTGACAGCTAATCACGATATGAATCGCTTATTGACGCAATTACAGGGTGATGGTGATAAAAACCGTGTGGCGGCGAATCTACTACTCACACTACCGGGAACACCTTATATTTATTATGGGGAAGAAATCGGCATGATGGGTGGCAAACCAGATGAATTCATTCGTCGTCCACTACCTTGGGATGCTACTCCCGAAACAGGCGGCTTTACATCAGGCACGCCATGGCAGCCACTTGAAGAGGGCTTTGAAGACAGGACAATTGCCGGACAAACAGACGACCCTGATTCCCTATTAAGTCATTATCGCAATTTGATTCATCTGCGAAATGTCCATCCTGCGCTGCAATATGGCGCAACGATTCCTGTCGATTCGTCTTATCGGGCGGCATGGGGCTACTTGCGCTATACCGATGATGAAACATTACTCGTCGTTCTTAATCT
>JAUZRW010000039.1 GCA_030950085.1 Anaerolineae bacterium | reverse complement strand
CCCGTTGTCACATCGGTACTGAATTGCGCGATAGGAGCAACTAAAGCGGCATTCACTTGGATGACGACGGCAATCGTGTCTGACCCTGCTGCATTACTGACCGTCAAGGACGCATTGAACGTCCCTTCGCTGGCATAGGTGAAAACGGGGCTAACTTCATTGCTATCTGGCACACCATCGCCATTGAAATCCCAACTGTGACTGTCGATTTGCCCACTCGAACTATTGCTGAAGGTCACCGTTAAGGGCGCTGTACCCATTGTCACATCGGTACTGAATTGCGCGATAGGTGGCGTTAGGGCAGCATTCACTTGGATGACGACGGCAATGGTGTCTGAGCCTGCCGCATTACTGACCGTCAAGGACGCATTGAACGTCCCTTCGCTGGCATAAGTGAAAACGGGGTTGACTTCGTTACTATCTGGCACACCGTCACCATTGAAGTCCCAACTGTAGCTGTCGATTTGCCCACTCGAACTATTGCTGAAGGTCACTGTAAGAGGCGCTGTGCCTGTTGTGACATCAGCACTGAATTGAGCTATTGGGGCAACTAATGCTGGTGACACCATAACATCCGATGAGATGCTATTTGAACCACCGGGTCCAGTAGCAGTAAGATTGACAGTGTATGTTCCTTCGCTGACAAATTCATGAGATGGGCTAGTTTCTGTACTATCAACTACGCCATCACCATCGAAATCCCACTCATAACCCGTAACATCACCGGAGGTTTGATTAACGAACGAAACAGTCAAAGGTGCATTTCCACTTTGAGGATTGAAAGTAAATGCTGCTATCGGCGGAAGTTGAACGACTACTTCACTCAATTGAATAGTCGCAGTCGCTACAGAACTCAATCCTTCGGGACTTGTCACCGTCAGCGTCACTGTATAATTTCCGGCTGTCGTATATTCAAATGCTGGGTTTTGCTGATTGCTATCTTCAACACCATCTGATTCAAAATCCCAGCTAAAAGTTAACTGTGACCCTTCTGACTGATTTGTGAATTGTACTGAAAGCGGTGCTTGCCCAATGTTTGGTGACGCGATGAAGTTCGCGGTTGGCGGTTGCGGCGGAGTCTCAACAGAAACGATTATCTGGCTTGATGTTGAACCACCCGGTCCAGTCGCAAGCAAAACAACTGTATAGGTGCCAGCGTCTTGGAATGTATGTTGTGGGGATACATCCGTGCTGTCAGGCTGTCCGTCATTATTAAAATCCCAAACATATCCAGTTGCATCACCCGATGTTGTGTTTGTAAATTGAACAGTCAACGGGGCTATTCCTACTTCGGGCGAAGCACTAAATCCAGCAACGGGAGCATCCGGCGGCGATTGAACTGTGATTTCACGGATTGCGGTACTTTGTCCACCCGGACCAATAGCGATAAGGCGAACAACATATGTTCCGGCTGTATCATAAATATTGGTAGGTGATTCATCGGTTGAATCTGTGATTCCGTCACCGTTAACATCCCACAAATAATTGTCAACCTGACCGGTAGACGTATTTGTGAAAACAACTGTTAATGGTGTTTCGCCACTGGTGGCACTTAGTTCAAAGTTTGCTGTTGGGGCAGGTATTGATGGGTTCTCAACTGTGATTTGCCCAACACTAGCATCACTACCGCCCACACCTGTCACACGCAAAATAACATTATATGTTCCGACATCGTTGAACGTATGCGATGGATTCTGTTCAGTGCTTTCACTGCTATCACCAAAATCCCACTCAACAGTCGTAAACTGTCCTGTCGAAGCATTCGTGAAATTAACTGTCAAAGGCGCTTCACCACTCGTTACATCTGTCGTGAAGGCGGCTGATGGGGCGGTTGCTGATTGTACATTTATCTGCCGCGAGACATTGGCTGTACCGCCGGGTCCTGTTACTCGCAATGTAACTGTGTATATTCCCGGTGTGCGATAAGTGTAAGCTGGGTTGATTTGGCTACTGATACCACCATCGCCAAAGTTCCATGTATAACTAGAAATTTGTCCTTGCGAACGATTGCTGAATCGAACGACGAATGGGGCAGTCCCTTGTACTGTATCTTGTGTAAACGATGCAATGGGTGCTGGCACAGTCGTATTTGTTGGAATAGGTGTTGGTTGCTGATTACGCACCTGAATATTGCCAACTTGTGTTGTTTGTTGTGACCCATCGCGCAAGAATACACGCAGTCGCAATTGATACGTACCATCAGGTGTTGCGCCGTTATTGGTTGACCAAACCCCCAATGTGCCTGCAAGAACAGGTGTATTGACAATGCCTGTTATCGAAAACCAGAGGTTATTCGGATTGGGATCGGGTCCATATTCTAAGCGGTACTGTAAGAAACTAGGGTGAATCGCGGACCCCACCACTTGAACATTACCAGATACAATATTGCCCGGTAGTGGTGATACAACCACAATACTAATAGGTACTGGGGTGTTGGTTGGGGGTGGAGGCACAACAACAAATGGTGTTGCCTGAATGATTGAAGGTTGTGTGCTAAAGGGTACGGGTGTCAGTGATGGAAAAACCGTCACTCCTGTATCTGCTTGCAATGTGCGCGTCGCAGCAACAGCCGTTGTTGGCAAGGGAGTGATTTCTTCTTCACTGTTGCCCTGTGGAGAGCCTAAATTACAGGCAGCAAGTATAAAGAGCAAACTTGTGATTAGGGTTAATTGCCATAATCTCAATTTTTTTAAATGTTGAATCATCGTTTTCCTTTCTTGAGTCAAAGATTAAAACCTTAATGACTATTATAGCGGAATTCTCCTATATGAACTTGACGGGTTGACAACGATTGAATTAATCTACAAAACTTGTCAGAATTCCCCATTTAGTGTTAAACTCTAGTTATGAATGAGAAAATTTTAATCGTTGATGACGAACTAGCTATACGTGAAGCTCTCGGACGCAAATTAAGCCGAGAGGGATATGAAGTTGTCCTTGCCGAAGATGGGGCAGCCGGTCTGCGTGCATTCCACTCTGAGCGACCTGCATTGGTTGTGCTTGATATTATTATGTCTGGCGGTATGAATGGGCTAACGGTGTGTCGCCGTATTCGAGAACTTGCAGATACACCTATCATGATGTTATCAGCACAAGCTATTACAGAAGATAATGTCGTTGAAGGACTTAATGCCGGTGCCGACGAGTATTTAATTAAGCCTGTCCGCTTAAACGAATTTGCAGCACGGATAAGTGCTTTATTACGGCGCATCCAACTTTCCACAACCGATGTTGAGCAAATTTATGATGATGGTTACCTGAACGTAGATTTGCACCGTCGCCAAATTTATGTGGACAACAAAAAAATTCATTTAACACCCACTGAATTCAAACTATTAGCCGTTTTGATGGAAAACTCAGGACGTGTTGTTCCGCAACGAGATTTGTTAGAACAAGTATGGGGGCGCGAATATGTGGATGATGTCTATTATCCGCGTGTCTATATCAGCCAATTGCGACGCAAAATCGAACGAGACGCAGCTAATCCAACCTATATTTTAACAGAACATCGGGTTGGCTATCGCTTCGAGAAACAATTACCGAATTCCACTTTAACGTAGTCTCGGCAAGCGCCTATGCTCGCGGAATCACCCTTTGCTGTAGTTCTCAACATTTTGATAGTAGCCCTGTCTATGGGCTTTCTTATCATTGTTCTATGGTATGACATTCATCGCCGTGTCAATCAATTCTTTGCGCTTTTTCTGACTTTTATGCTCCTCTGGAACGTCGGTTTTTTGCTGAGTGGTATTGCACCGATTTTAGAATCATCAACACGATTCGAGTCACTCACAAGAGGGATGACACAAGCTGGCTTTGTGGGTGCTAGTATCGGCGGATGGGCATTAGTCACTGTCATTTTTGGTGTTCAACCGCGCAACTTCCGGCGCTGGACACTTTTTTATATTGTATTAGGTGTCGGTTTCACAATATGGCTCGTTCTCACCGATAATCTCACAGACAGTTCACAAATTATTTCTGTCTCCACTTTTTTCTTCCTCATTTTTGGTTCGCTTACGTTGTATGTCATTTGGCGTTATTGGCGCAAATTGCAATCAATCGCTTTAATAATGGGTATCTTATTGTTTGTCGGTGGTCAAGCAGGAAGTTTCCTCAATCCGCAATTAGGCATTACCTCACTATCTGTAAGTGTCAGTTCTATTGGCACATTGATGATTAGCTTCATAGTTATCCAACGGGAACTCATTATTCCACTTTTGGAGCGCAGCAAGCAACTCGAATCAATGCACGAAGTCAGTGTCGCTATCACCAGCCGAATTGCGACTGATGCTGTTCTCACGGAGATTGCAGAGCGTGCCGCCGAATGGCTTGGAGCAGATGCTACTGGGATTTTTCTCAAACATGACAATATGCTGCAACTCGTCGCAATCCATCAACTACCAGACAGTAGCCTGCATCATCAATTAAAACTCGGTGAAGGTGTAGCAGGGCTTGTCGCCAGCACAAAAGAAAGTAAGTATCTGGGGAATTATCGTCGGGATTGGCTTGGCATAGAAGATTTGCCATTGGCACACGAAACATTTGGCTCAGTCATTTGTGTTCCCTTGATTTATGATAACGATGTCATTGGAACACTGATGGCAATTGCTGGTTTACAGGGGGCGTTGTTCGAGAAAACAGATATGCGCTTACTTGAGCTACTTGCAGCACAGGCTGCCGTCACCATCTCTTATGGCAATCTTTTTAATACTCAAAAAACACTCACAGATAAGCTAGAAAGCACCAATGAACAATTGAGTACCGTCTTGCGAAGTACCGATAACCCAGTATTAGCTGTTGACCGCAATTTGAATCTTATTTTTACAAATCCGGCGGCTGAAGAAGTTTTTGGGTTAGATACGCTTCATAGCCGAGAAAATATACGCCGCGCGCTTCCAAGAGCTGCCTTACCACTCGATTACCGTGATGCACTAATGACTATTCGCTCACGGGGAGCTTATCGCTACGAGGTTGAACTGGATAACAAGACGTATTTGTGCCATGTTGCTAATCTAGGGGATGAGCGTATAGAGGGTTTTGTAGCGGTCTTAAATGATGTTACCGAACTTAAAGAACTTGACCGTATCAAAAGTGAAATGGTTCGGATGACCAGCCACGACCTCAAAAATCCGCTTCAAGCTGCTATGTCGAATCTGGAACTCTTGCGCGAAGATGTCGAATCAATAGGCGATGACGAAATTATCTTATCCGTGACCAACATCGACCAACAATTGAATCGCATGTACCGTATTATTGATGGCATTCTCGATTTAGAGCGTGTACGCTTAGGGTCGCAATCTGATGATATATGTCATCCGCGCCAGATTGTCTATGAATCGATAGACGAGCTAAACGATATGGCGACAGAAAAGGGTGTGCGACTTATTCCACAGGTTGCAGACAATGTTGCCAATTTTATGGGCGATATTGACCAATTCAAACGTGCGATTATCAATCTCATCGAAAATGCCATTAAATTTAATAAAGTCGGCGGCGAAGTCGGTATCAAGACGCAAAATAGGGGACATTATGTCTTGTTCGCTATCAGCGATGATGGTATCGGTATACCCGAACACCTTGTTGGCAAAGTCTTTGACCGCTTTTACAGAGCGCATCAACCGGGGGCAGAACACATTACGGGTACCGGATTAGGTTTGAGTCTCGTGAAAGCTGTTGTTGACAGTCATAATGGGCATATTCGTGTCGAAAGCCAATTTGGTCTTGGAACGACGTTTTATATTACTGTCCCAGCTATGGCGCGAAAAATAGATGTTGCGTCATAGCACTTGAACTGTGCAAGGAGTGATGAATGCACAAGCGTTTGTTGATGTTCATGATAGTTGTTTTAATTGCAATTACAGTTGGTTTTGCCACTTTAGCCCAAGATGTTGATACCCCAACACCTGCACCGTCTAAAACGCCAGCACCCCCAAGCCCAACATCAGTTGCTACAGATACACCCACATTAGTCGCCAGTACTGAAACACCCTCAAGCAACAATTTGAGACGTTATTTGCAAAGTGACCTGCAAATACTGGTTGGGAATGTCCAGCGTCCTAATGGTATTGTCTGGTTCAACGATAATCTATATGCAGCATGTAACGGTGATTTCACATTGTATGAAATTGATTCAGTCACTGGCTCAACCATCACATTCTCATCCGGTGTACGGGATATCAATACTCTTTGGATAGAAGAACTGGATAATGGATTCAATATATGGCTGCCGGATTTTGATACCAATCAATTGCTGCGCGCCGACCATTTACGCGGCTTGCCCACCGTCGTTATCAACGAAAATTTGGATGGTCCATGGGGAATAGCATATCTTGACGATAGCAATTTCCTAATTACCAATGCCTTATCCAATAATATTGTTCTAGCCAATCGTGATGGCACATCAAATATTATTATGGATGGCTTGCGTTATCCGACAGGCATTGTTGTCGACAGTAACAAGGCGTATGTCGCCAATCGAGGAAGTGCGAGACGTGCGATTGAGTGGTTTGATGTCACGGCACTTGACCCTGAAACCATTTCAGACGAACTCACACGACCATTGGTAAGCGGATTGCAGAACGTTTCTAATTTGGTACTCGCCGACGATGGTTATCTATACTTTACTTACGCCTTAGCTGAACGCGGTGTGGTAGGGCGAGTGAATCCAGATGCGTGCCGTGATGGTGGTTGCACAAATGAAGAAGTTGAAATTGTTATTTTGACCGATGGGCGTACTGCTCCGTTAGCTGGCTTAACGATTTCTGATGATATGCGCTTATTCGTTCACACTGTCTACGATTCAGAAATCTTCTGGGTACAACTCTACGACTGATTAGATTTGTAGTAGAACAGGGCATCGCATATGAAAATGCCCTGTTCACTTTTGCTTCCCGCGAACATTCGCATATAATAAACATCAGAAACACCTCAGGTTCACAGAGTTCCAATCTTATCAGCAAGTGATGAAGGGATAATTTATGCGGAAGTTGATAATATTAATATTTTTGGTGCTTATGAGTGCTGCGATTGTACAGGCACAAGAGCAAGATAATATTTGTCCGGAAATTGTTGAAGAAACATTACAATCTGTTGCTGATATTTGCACGAATCTAGATCGGAATACAGCGTGTTATGGCTCAACAGATGTGGAAAGTACCATAATAGATGGTTCAACACCTGATTTCTTCGCCACGCCGGGTGATAATGCTGAATTGCTACTCTTTAGCGAAATCCGCCCACAACCAATTGATGAGATTTTAGGTCGCATAGGCGTTGCCGTATTAAACGTTCAAGCGGATGTTCCAGATACACTACCGGGACAATCGGTTATCTTTATGATTATGGGAGATGCACAGTTAACAAACGAATCAGAGTCTGCCTTTCAATCTTTCTACTTTTTGCCGGGCATTACAGGGTCTGATGATTGCTATGAGGCAGAACCTATTCTAACAATCCAAACACCCGGCAATATCACAGTTGATATCGTACTCAACGGAGTTGCTACAGAAATGAGTCCCGGTACATTGCTGACGATTACCCCCACAGTCTGTACTATTCATCGTGGCAATATTATTCAGCGCGTAGATAACGAAGTTGTGGGTTCATTACTAGCGAACCAAACAATTGACATTCGCATTGATGAAAATGGACAAGTCATTGGCACAAACCCTAATAATCCTAGAAATATCAGTGAACGAGAATACGAACGCGGTCTTTTAGTTCAAACGGCATTGAACGACTTAGCCCAAAGCAATGGCTGGCAAGAGCAATATATTACCGATCCTAAAAAGTTTGATGAAGAGCCATTGTTGGACACATCATCGCCATCCCCCTGCGATACGCAACATACTGTCAGTAGTGGAGAAACACTCCATCGGATTGCAGAACAATATGATACCAGTGTCTTAGATATCGCAGAAGCTAATAACCTCGATAATCCACGGGTCGTCTTTGTAGGACAAACGCTGTGTATCCCTAATCCCGGTAGTGGCTTTGAGCCATTGCCAGCAGGTAATTGATTTTCAAACTCAAAATGGCAACATCCCAGACAACATGGTCTGGGATGTTTTTGTAACAAAGTTATGGATTGCAGACTATCTCGACAATGCCACTTAATGAACTTGACTACAGATTTTCAATTTTTTGAGTACGAGATTTTTGGTTAATTGAATTATTGTCAACAAAAATCAAGTACAAAATCTGCTATCTGGCATTGTAGAGCTATAACGATGGCAAGACTGTAACTTCACTATGTATCGGGCAAACATTGATGAAACACTGGTGAGTTAATTAGTCTCCAAGCGGCTGAATGACAAGCAGTCCGATTAATGCTGTAATGATGCCGACGTAGTGAAAGAATATCTGGAACACTTGCAAGAATGTCGAATTAAGTCCCAAGTTGATAATTTCCAAGATAGCACTCGCCGCCACAAAAGCAATGCCAATCACAATCGGCAAAGCACGTTGTCGTGCCAAGAAGTCTGATAACTTTTTCAACATCGCAATCAAAAACTGTGATTCATCAATCCGCTTGAACATCACTCTTCTCCACATATTCGTAATTTCGATAACGCTCATATAGCGAAACAGGTAATTCTACATCCATAATAATACCATCATTGGTATGTTCTTGCTCAAGCACTCGCGCTGATTGAAACAAGAGCGACACAACATCACCACGATCATATGGAACAAGTAATTTTGTGCGTTCAAAACGTTTCACCAAGACATCTGCAATGCTTTGTAAAAGATTATCGAAACCTGTTCGCTCTTTTGCAGACACATAAACCTGCGCGATATATTCATCACTATCTTTTATCTGCGGAAGAGGCGCATCATCCCAATTATCCATCTTGTTCCACACAAGGATTCGCGGAACATCAATGACATCAATCTCCGCTAAGGTATCTTCAACAGTCTCAATATGCGATAGAACGCTAGGATGCGATACATCAACAATATGCAATATAAGGTCAGCCTCCACGATTTCTTCCAGTGTGGCACGAAAAGCCGCAATCAACGTCGTGGGTAACTTCTGGATAAACCCTACAGTGTCGCTAATAAGGACTTCTCGACTGCTGGGTAGAACAATACGCCGTGTTGTCGGGTCAAGAGTTGCAAATAACTGGTCAGCGACATAGATATCAGAATTGGATAGGGCATTTATCAAGGTTGATTTTCCGGCATTGGTATAACCAACCAGCGCCACAACCGGAATACCCGTTTTCTGACGTTGCTGGCGATGACGGCGGCGATGCTGACGTACTTTCTCGATTTCTTCTTTGAGCTTCGTGATTTTACGCCCGATTTCACGCTTATCAACTTCTAATTGCGTCTCACCAGGTCCTCGTACACCAACCCCGCCCGAACCACCGAGTCCGCCTGCTTGACGAGCGAGATGTGTCCATTGGCGTGTTAAGCGTGGGAGACGATATTCATATTGCGCTAGTTCAACTTGCAATGCCCCCTCACGAGTGCTGGCATGTTGGGCGAAAATATCAAGAATCAAGGCTGAACGGTCAAGTAACTTGATGTCATCGCCGAGTTTTTTAGATAATTCTCGTTGATGGCGTGGCGACAATTCATCGTCAAAGATAACCGCCTGTGCTTCAAGTGCTTCAACCGCTTCAATGACTTCTTGTACTTTACCAGAGCCGATAAACGTTGCAGAGTCAACCTTATGCAACATTTGCGTGGTTTCCCCAACGACGACCATTCCGGCAGTATCAGCTAACATCGCTAATTCTTGTAACGATTCGCTCAATGTAAGGATAGGTTTCGTGCCGCGCAATTGTGCGCCCACAAGAAAGGCACGCTCTGCTTCATGTGTGATTTGATGGGTTTCTGACATAAATTTGCTTTGGCTTCTTGTTTAATGGCTATGATGAACTGTACACTCTATCCCACTTTACGATTTTGTGTAAGGTGGGATGAATTCTGACAGCCGCTACTAGGATTTAATGCTTTTGTACCATGTTTTCATGCGATTAAGAGCTTCATCTAAGCGGTCATTCGCTACGCCGAGACTCATACGCACATAACCATCACCAGAGGGTCCATAGGCTTCACCCGGCGCAATCGAAACATGGGCTTCGGCACGACAGCGTGTGGCATATTCTGTCGCATCCATATCTTGGACTTTTGCCCAAATATAAAGCGTTGCAAGCGGTAAATCAGCACTGAGACCCATTTCTGGCAAGGCAGCCATAATCTTGTCTCGGCGTGTGACATAAACTTGATTACGTTCTTTTATCCATTCCTCTGGCGTATTATCTAAGGCAGCAACTCCCGCTTCATAAACTGCGCGGAAATGCCCACTGTCCATATTGCTCTTCACAGCAAGCAAGTGTTTAAGTGCCACAGCAGAGCCGACAGCCGCGCCTATGCGCCACCCTGCCATATTGTATGTTTTCGATAGTGACATAAACTCAACAGCGACATCTTTTGCACCTGCAATTTCTAAAATACTTGGTGCTTTATAATCACCAAACGTAATTTGCATATAAGGATTGTCTGATGCCAGCAAAATATCGTTTTCGGCACAGAACGCGACCATTTCAGCATAAAAATCCAAATTTGCCACCGTGCCTGTTGGATTGTTCGGATAACTCACCCATAAGAGTTTGGCTTTTTCGCGGACTTCTTTGGGAAGACTGTCAACATTGAGTAAAAAGCCATTTTGGGAAGACATTTCAACATGGCATATATCCGCCCCAGCAATGCGTGCGCCCATTTCATATGATGGATAGCCAATAGCCGGAACAAGTGATATGTCGCCTTTGTCTAAGATGGCGAGCGATAGATTAACAATGCCTTCTTTACTGCCGATGAGTGGTAGTATTTCAGTGTCGGGATTCAAGTCAACATTGAAGCGCCGCTTATAATAGCGTGCCACAGCTTCTCGAAAAGCTGGAAGACCTGTATACCCTGTATAGCCATGATTACTTGGGTTACGAGCAGATTCGGCAAGAGCATCCACTACGAAATCCGGCGGTGGCAAATCTGGGCTACCAATATCAAGACGAATAACATCGATTCCCTGTGCCTTCATATCGCGCAGTTGTTGACCTATCACGGCGAAAACATAGGGGGGGAGATTTTGTAATCTTGCTGATGAACTAGGCATAAGTTGAGACCTCAATAGTGTGAGTAAATGCTTCAATGAAAGATGAGATTACCACTGCATAAGCCCATCTCCAAATTTTACTACTTTAGCTAAAAATGACTTCGGGCATCGTGATTTCGCCGATATAGGTATCGTCCATCACCTCAATTGATTCGCGCATTGCTTTTAGAGCGCGTTCGGCATAGTGCTTTTTGCGCTCACGTTTACCGCGTACACGTTTTTCCAATGCAGGAACAATACCAAAATTAGCCTTCATCGGTTGGAAATCTTTCGCTTCGGCATGGGTGATATAATAACAGAGTGCGCCCAACATTGTAGAACGAGGCGGTATCCACTCCGCTTGACCTTCCAGTTTACGAGCGAGATTAATCGCCGCCACTAAGCCTGTCGCTACATTGCCAACATAGCCCTCCACGCCTGTGATTTGCCCACCAAAATATAAATCGTTCCGTTGGCGAAATTGCATCGTCGAGTGCAACAGGGTAGGTGCATTGATAAATGTATTGCGGTGCATCTGCCCCATTCTGACAAATGACGCATTCTCTAAGCCCGGTATGAGTGTTAGGATGTCTTTTTGTGTTCCATAGCGGATATTAGTCTGGAAACCAACGATATTATACAAGCTACCTGCCAAGTTATCTTGTCGTAACTGTACAACTGCATGTGGACGATAACCCGTTCGTGGGTCGTGTAAACCTACCGGACGCATCGGTCCATAAGCAAGGGTATCATCACCACGTTTTGCTAATTGCTCAATCGGAACACACCCCTCAAAAAAATTAGGGTCTTCGCGTTCAAAATCGCGTAACTCTGTCGTTTCGGCAGTTTGCAATGCCTTCACAAAACGCTGATATTCTTCCTGATTCATCGGGCAATTAATATAGTCGCCTTCTTCGGTATCGCCTCTGTCATAGCGATTAGCATGAAAAGCAACCGACATATCAATACTTTCAGCTTCTACAATTGGCGAGATAGCATCATAGAAATAGAGCGCATTTTGCCCCGTTAACTTGGCTATATCTGTCGCTAAGGACTCGGAAGTTAAGGGACCTGTCGCAATAATAGTAGGTGCATCAGGGATGATTTGCATTTCTTCACGAATCACTGTGATATTAGCGTGCTGTTCAATAGCAGTTGTTACAATTTCTGCAAAAACTTCACGGTCAACGGCTAATGCGCCCCCTGCGGGAACAGCTGCTTTTTCTGCTGCATCTAACAAAAGCGATTTCAACATCCGTAATTCATGCTGTAAAAGACCTGTCGCACGGTCAGGTAATTTTGACCCTAATGAGTTACTACAAACCAATTCTCCCAGCCGATTGCTGACATGCGCTCCTGTTGTTTTCTTCGGACGCATTTCATATAATTCGACTTCATAACCACGTTCTGCAAGTTGCCATGCTGCTTCTGAGCCGGCAAGCCCACCACCGACAACGATAATTTTTCCAAGCATTTCTTTACACCTCATAATGACTCAGGCAAGGACTAGAGAGGTGTCAATATACCATAATCTACTGAAATGAGGATGTGTATCTATTTGCTTATACTATGAGTTCACAAAGGTGGGTTCATCTGTTGTGATAATTGATAGTACATTTGCATCGTCTCAATGTTGATTCCTGACGGCGCTAGGTTTATCGCAGTCTGATAGCTGTACATTGCTTGCTTAAATTGTCGCAGACCATAATAAGCATTTGCCAGTAAATTAAACACCCTGTAGTCCTGCGAATCACCGATGATGACTTGCAGATTATCAACAACCTCATTGTATTGTTGTTGCTGATAATGTGCTTTAGCTATTCGGTAATAAATGGTTTCTTCCCATGGGTGGTCTGGGTTATATTGGAGCGCATTCTGATAAGATGTTATTGCCTCTGCATATTGTCTCATTGCAAAGTATGAATCGCCGAGCATTTCATAAGCCCGTGACCATGTAACATCCACGCCAACAGGCGCTTTGCTAACTTGTATGAACTGTTGAATAAAGTCAACGACTTCTATTTCCCGTCCATTATTGACTGAAAGTAGTTCTGATAGTGTAAAAAGAGATTCTGCCGATAACGTTTTATTTTGGGAATAGGCTAAGTCGTATGCCATACGTGCTGATTCAATAGCCGCATCAAGGTTACTTTCACGCAAGACGCGGCTGCGTAGAAGATAGACTTGTACAAGCCATAAGCGTGGCTCAGAGGTCGGATAAATATCAATAGCCTTATTGAGATAAATCAGTGCTTGCTCAGGTTGGCGTGACTCATAATAGGCAATAAAACCGAGTCGTTCGTAACAATACGCTGTTAGCGCAGGCAAACTGCTTGGACTAAAAAGTGCTTTATGGAATAGGTCTTCTGCTCTATGCGATTGTCCCTCCGTCAGTGAAATGCGTCCTTGCTGATAATAAATCCAGCCGGAGTTTTCATAATCGGGGTTTAATGTCAAAATACGCTGATAAATCTGATGTGCCTCACGCAAATCCATCTTTTGGACAAATCCGACTGCTGCCATCTCAAAACGAGCTAGATAACAATCCCCTAGTAATTCCAGAAATTTCGGTTCGGATTCAGCAACAGGATTCAACTCACTCGCGGTTTGCCAGTCCTGTATAGCCTCGCTCAGACGACCTGAAATCAAACGTGTACGTACTCTCAAAATGTACAAGATAAATTCTTCTTCTTTCGTCATATCCAAGCGCAGCAATTTCGCAATAGCAACTTCAGCTTTTTTACTATCGCGTCGCTCAATAAGTTCTCGTATTTCATTGACTTGATTTTGCATGACAACACCCACTATTCGATACCAATACAACGTCGTTACACTATGCGTTGGTTTCAGTAACAATCTTCTCCAAACCTTGTTTGATTTCTGCTACAACATTGCCCTCAACAGCACGAATGGCTTGTTTTATAGCACTTTTAACAGCAAACGCATCAGAACTGCCATGCCCAATAATGACAACACCATTAACACCTAAGAGGGGTGCGCCACCAACACCACGCGGATCCATACGGTCACGAGTCCGCCGAAATGCTGGACGTGCCAACGCACCGCCCATTGTTGATACAATATCATTACGAATTTCTTGTCGCAACATATCTATCAGGTACGAAAAAGCAGCTTCCACACTTTTGATGAAGATGTTGCCAACATAGCCATCCATCACGACAACATCCGCTGTGCCTCTGAGCATTTCTTTCGGTTCGATATGACCGATATAATTCAGGTTGCTTTCACGCAAGCGGCTTTGTACTTCTCGAACCAATTGATTGCCCTTGCCTTCTTCTTCACCATTCGAGAGAGTAGCCACTCGTGGATTCTCGCGGGCGAGGGCTTTTTCTGCATAAATACTACCCATCACAGCAAATTGTTCCATCCATTCAATTTTTGAATCAGCATTTGCGCCAACATCCAGCAATATCGTTTCTTGTCCCCAAATTGGGTATATAGCTGTCAGTGCCGGACGTTTTACAGCGGGAATACGACGGAGCGTGCTGAGTGTGGCAATCGCATGTGCAGCACCTGTGTTTCCCATTGTGACGAAGGCATCACCTTGACCCTCTTTTACAAGTTTCATGCCTAAATGAATAGATGACAACGGTTTACTCTTCATAACCAAGCTAGGTTTTTCGTTCATCAAGATTTGTTCTTCGGCATGATGAACTTCAATTTTGAGGTTGCTCGTATCAAATTTATTTAATTCAACTTGAATTGCCTGTTCATTGCCTATCAGAATAATTGTTTCGCCATACTCACGAGCAGCTAACACTGCCCCTTCAACATCTGGTGCCGGACGAGCATCCGTTCCCATTGCATCAAGCACTATTCGCATATTTTCTCCATTCATATTGGGTCATTATGTCACCAGTGTACACCAAACTTAAGCATTCGGAATACGTATTTCAGCATTGACAATTGAAGGCGAAACGCTATAATGACGCTGCAATTTAATAAGCCCTGGTGGCGGAACTGGCAGACGCGCACGGTTGAGGGCCGTGTCCTTAACGGGGTGGAGGTTCGAGTCCTCTCCAGGGCAAGCTAACAAACTGACACCCAACACGGGTGTTTTTGCTTTAGAGACAAGTTGCAACATAATCCACTTAGATGTAAACTGCCTTTTATTATTATCCACATCTTTGGATACCAAAATTGGAGCAATAACATGAGCGATGCCGCCCAGATTTTCAATGAGGCATATGAATTGATAGAACAAGGCGACCTTGCATCAGCGCGGCAACTTCTTGATGAGATTCGTGCTGAGAACGAAGACAATCCTGATTTCTGGTGGTTATATGCTCATGCAGTCGAAGATGAAGAAGCAGGGCAGGAAGCACTCAACCATGTTCGCCAACTACAACCAGATTATCCCGGCGTAGATAACCTTGCACAAAAAGCAGGTATTAGCACACCAAGACCATCGCAAACACTGCGCCCACCACCGCAATCACTCCCAGATTTACCAACCCAAGACTCTGCGAGCGGTGCTGGCGATTTTGACACAGATAAACCTGCCAATGGGAGTAGCCGCCGTAATCTCATAGTTCTTGTCGCAATCACTATTGTACTCGTTATTCTTGCGGTACTATTTATTCCCAATCTTTTAAACAATGATGAAGAAACCTCAACACCGACATCATCTGCTATCGTTGTACAACCCACAGAAATACCGATACAAGCGACTGCTGAAGTTATTGACGCAACGGAGAGTGTTGAGCCGACGGACAATGACGCTGACGCAACGGAAGTTGTTGACCCAACGAACGATCTTACTGAAATTGCAGAGTCTGATGGAGATTATGCCGCACTTGCAGCACAAGTTTCTCAATTCGATGTTCCTGACGAGGGCGTTGAAGTCGGCGAAACATTATTGGGTAACACACTATTAATTTCGACATGCTCACCACCGGGTCCCGTTGCAACACAATCAATCTTAGGCGTTATCACCGTGCTGAAAGACGAATTAATTGGTGATGAAATTGAGGCTCTTGGCTTCCGTGTCATCAATTGTACAGATGATACAATCAGTCGTATTATCGGTATATCACGCGATGATTTTGATGATTTTGTCAGTGATACTATCACAACCCAAGAACTCCAAGGGTTGCTGCGCCCGATTGGTTAAGTCGTAGCGATAGTAGGCAAGGCGAGTGTGAATACAGTTCCCTTGCCTACTTCACTTTCCACATGAATCTGCCCATTATGGTTTTCGATAATCCCATAACTGATAAATAAGCCCAATCCAGAACCATTTTCTTTGCTCGATACAAATGGTTCAAAGATTTTTCCCAAGATATCGCTTGCAATACCTGTACCTGTATCGGCAAAACGAACAATGAGATTTTGCGCCTCAATGGTGCTATCAATTGTTAATGTTCCGCCTGCTTGCATAGCAGCATGAGCGTTGAGAATGATATTCAGAAAAACTTGCTCCAGTTGGTCACGATTGCCATAGATTTGTGCTGTTTCATGAAGGTTAACATCCACTTTGATGCCACTATTGCGGATATATGACCCACTCAAGGAGATGACATCTTCAACAATATCGACAATTTTCAATGATTCCATGATAGGCGCTTTATCACCACTCTTGCGCGTAAATTGCTGTAACCGTTCCACAATGCGGCTGATGCGGCTGACACTACGTAGGGTCTCATCAATATCTTGAATACTCACCTCTCTATTTTCCTCGACATCCTCTCTCATTAGTTCAAGATTGACACGAATCGGCATCAAGGGATTGTTAATTTCATGGGCGATACCTGCTGCTAATCGTCCCACAGACGCGAGTTTCTCTGCCCGAACGAGTAATTCTTGGGCAGCACCCAGTTCGGCAGTGCGCTCTTCGACCATTTCTTCCAGACGTTCGGCATAGTTTACCTTGACCGCATATAACTCTGCGTTCCGTAGTGCCATCGTTGTTTGGCGACCTATATTTTCAAACAAGCGCAGATGATTTTCTTCAAACGGTTTATCTGCGAGAACAAGTAACATACCGTGCATTTGTTCTCCATGTCGTAAGCCAGCCGCCATCCCTGTGTCTGACGATGAAAACGATGTTTGGGTGCTAGATTGCCATTGGACAGCATCGGTATGTTGCGAAAAGTACGCTTTCAGAGCGTCTACATCAATATCGACTTCATCATGCGTGTCTTTACTCTTGACACGAGTTTCTATAATGTCTTTATTTTCGGACATATGATATATAATTGCGCTATGTGAGGGGACTAAATCCAAAACAAGATAGAGAATTAAATCAAGCAATTCATCAACTTCAAGATGATTATTTAATGCCTCACTAAATCGCAGTAAGGCTTCTAAATCAGTTGTTTTCTGTTCAAGATTTTCGCGCAAGCGATAGGCTTCAATTTTACTCTTAGCACGCGCAATCAGTTCACGGGGTTTCACAGGTTTGGGGATGTAATCATCCGCACCCAAACGCAACCCTTCTTCAATATCCGCCGCATCATCTTTGGCAGTGATAAAAATAACGGGGATTTTGTGAGTTGCTGGATTGCCACGTAATGCTTCCAACACATCATACCCATCCATGTCGGGCATCATCACATCCAGTAATATCAAATCAGGGATATGTTTTTGTGCTTGTTCGAGTGCTTCTGCGCCGCTAAATGCACAAATCGTCTCAAACCCACGCACTTCAAATAAGCGACTCACCATCTCTGCTGCCGGAATATGGTCATCGACAACCAAGATTCGTGACTGACTGTCTATTTGTGACATATAATTTCCCTAATCTGGCTGTAAATCTGCTTGCACTGTAAAATTATTGTATTTGGGTGTTACAATATACACATTCTATACGAAATTTAGGTCAGTGAGCCTTAATGAAATTATCATTAACAAATAAAAATGCTTATCTGCGGTCAATCTTATCGGGCATATTGATTGGGGCTGTTTTAGCAATCACATTTGTAGCCGGTTTCTATTTTCGCGACCTGCTCAATCTGCCGACTCGTGTTACTGTCTCGGCTGGTGAGCCTGATGAAGAGGGGTATCCTTTACTTGATGAAGTTCAATCATTGCTAGACCGCATCTATTTACGTGAACAACCGACTTATGCTGAACGACAGTATGCCGCTATTCGGGGTGTATTAGGGATTTTAGGCGAACCCAACACATTTTTTATTGACCCGCCTGTTGCCAATAGTGAGGCAGATGTGCTTGCTGGGACATATGGCGGCATTGGTATATTGCTGCAACAGAATGAGCTAGGTGAGTTTGTACTGTATCCATTTTCTGAGAGTCCGGCACAGGAAGCAGGAGTTAGCAGTGGCGCAGTTTTAGTGGCGATTAATGGGCAGGCGATAGGCTTAACAGATAGCCCAGATGCTATTGACCAGCAAATGCGCGGTGAAGTTGCGGATAATAATGGGGTTGAACTTACCATTCGTCAAGATGATAGAGAATTAACGATTTTTATCGAATTTGATGTCATTAATGTTCCCTCTGTCGTGTGGCGCGTGTTGGAAGAGGATAGTCAACTGGGTTATGTTCAGATTTTACGCTTTACCAGCCGTACCCCTGATGAATTGGAAACGGCATTAAATGACTTACTCAATGCTGATATTCGGGCTTTGGTGCTGGATGTACGGAATAATAGTGGCGGCTTACTAGAAGAATCTATCGCTGTTGCGAGTATGTTTTTAGATGGCGGTGTTGTCATTTATGAAGTCACTCGTGATGCTGAATATACATTTGAAGCTGACAGGGATGGGACTTTTACAGAACTGCCTATTGTTGTGATAGTCAATAATCAAACAGCGAGTGCGGCGGAACTTGTCGCTGGCGCTATTCGTGACCGTGACCGTGGTATTCTAATAGGGCAGCCTACCTTCGGAAAAGGAACTGTGCAGCAGATTTTCGTTCTGTCGGATGGTTCATCAGTACATATTACATCGGCAGAGTGGTTTACACCGAGTCGGATTCCTATTGCAGGTGTTGGTTTGATACCCAATATTGACATGATTCCAGATGGGAATGGGCGTGATGTTGAACTAGGCGAAGCCATTCGTTATCTGCAAGGGCTATAATTCGCCCAAGAAAGAGAAAAATGATGAGTAAAAATCAAGGTAGTGGCATTAAAGTCATTACGACTAATCGTAAAGCAAGACATAACTTTGAACTATTGAAGACTTACCAAGCAGGTCTAGTATTGTTGGGGTCAGAAATTAAGTCTATTCGTGCTAATCGTGTCAGTTTAGGCGAGGGCTTTGTTCAAGAACGCGATAACGAACTTTGGTTGATGAATACACATATTGCAACCTATGACCCTGCAAAAACTTTTGGGCATATTGACCCCATACGTCCGCGCAAGTTGTTGCTTCATCGCAAAGAAATCAATCAGATTATGACAAGCATCCGCGAAATCAGTTATACAGCAGTACCAACCAAACTATATTTGGAACGTGGGTTAGCAAAGGTTGAAATCGCGGTAGCGCGTGGTAAAAGGCAACATGATAAACGCCAAGATTTGGCAAAGCGTGATTCCCAACGGCAAATCCGCCGTGCATTGAAAGAACGTAATAATGAAAGCTGAAGGGGTAACTCGTTTTCCGGCTTCTATTCGGGAAATTAATAATTTGCCCGAAAAGGATAAACATGAGATTTACAAAACCTTAGTGCCGGATTGGGTGTCTGAAGATTTTGATATTTCGTCCGATTCTGTAGGTAAAGACGGGCAGATTCAATATATGTGTCCGGCAGGTAGTCGCGCAATGGAAGTGTCCGTTCGGCGTAACCCGGCTGATATTGACCCTATCTTATACATGAACATCGCGGACACCTTCAATAACCAATTGCTTGTCTTGTTGATGGTTGTCAATAACCCTGATGCGAAACGTTATAATGTCGATATTGACCAGCAAGGTAATCGTACCAATTTCGGCACAAGCAGCCGCAATATCCCCGCAGAACTCGCCGCTATGAAGGCAGGGCTGTCACCGGGACAAGTTCGTGAGGGATTACGTGCTTTTAAGCGGTCAGTACCGCACTTCGAGCTATTTGTAAACAGCATGGGGCATGATATGTTTTTTATTGAACCCTTAGCCTATCACAATGCTATTGTCTTTGAACGCTATGGTTTCAATTACATGCGTGGTCTAAAAGACATGCAAACCATTCATCAAGGGTTTCAATCTGATGGCGACTTGTACCAAAAATTGACACCCAATAATCCGTTTCGCCAGCCGAATGCTTGGAAAAGTGTGCGCGGGCGCTCTTGGGCAATTCATGATGGTATTCTGGGGCATCCATTCACAGGGTTTCAGATGTATAAGCGCGTAGGTCATCATGCCGGAGTCGAAACATTTCCCAATGCCATCTGGTAATCGACGCAAACCCACAATTAGCCCTATTAGTGTCGAAGCGGCACTAAATACACTCATATATACCACCACAGATACATCACCTGCTGCGACATTGCACTCATTGGTGCTGATTGAAGAAGTCTTACATGACCCAGCGCGTCCTCCTGCAAAAAATCTACGCGAATTCGCTCTAAAATCAACCCTATGTAGATTAATTGAAGAAGCCCTGATTCAGTATCGTCGGACATCAGAATTACCCATACCCAAGAAAGCAGATACTATCGCCAATGCCATTCAGCAAATTCAACTCGATAGCCAACAAGACTCGGCTCATTTATTAGGGTGGAGTTTTTTGTATTATCGTTTTGTACGTGTGGATATGAACATCTCACAAGAATCATTTGGAGGCTATGCCAATATTGAAGCGCGTAGCCTACGCCGCTACAAAAAATATGCCGTCGCAAGAGTCGCTGATAAATTGATTGATATGGAGTGGAAGGCACGTCGTCGGCAACATCAGAGGCGCTTATTGTCCGCAATCCCAACAGATATAAATACTGTGCTTATCGGACGCGAAAAGCAAGTCCAAAGCGTGCTCGATGCTTTTATATCTGACACAACGACACGATGTTACGTGACGGGAACTCACGGGATTGGTAAGACGGCATTTCTCGCTACTTTGACAAAAAATTTGATTGACGATGAATTGCTTGATTATGTGGTTTGGATCAGTAATCCTCGCTCAATTGATGAAATTATTACAGCGATACAAGAAACTGTACTACCGCCGCACTCTCGACTTGACTTGCGAGATGTTTTGCTAACCTATCCAACGTTAATTGTGCTTGATGACATCTCACAAATGACTACAAATATGAGTGCATTGACACAGCTATTGGATTTTCTCGCGCCATGTAAAGTATGCCTAGCCAGCGAAGAACATATTCTACTAGCAAGTCCTGTGTTTCAGGTGCATCTTGAGGAATTGACACGAAAGCAAATACACAAATTTGTCCAAACTATGAAACCAGATATTCATGTATCACTTGCAGGTGATTATGCAGACACTATCTGGGAACAAGTCGGCGGCAATCCTCGCGCTGTTCAACTAACTTTGCAGTATCTCGTTGAAGGCAATTCTCCATCTCATGCGTTTGATACTTTAGACGATTTATATCAGGACTTATTTCTCGGATTGAGCGTGAGACAACAACATATCTGGATTTGTTTAGCGGCAATGAACAATCGGCAAATGCCAATATCTATACTGGACTTTTTCATCCAGCACGGATTGTTTTTCAGCGCAGATTTGACCTATTTGCAACGACTATTCATCGTGCAGAAAACGACATCACAAAATTGTTTTTCCATTTCACAATCGGCACAACGTTTCATTTTGACTGCTAGGGTTCAAATGATAGATACCTCATCTGCTATTAACTTAATGTTGGATACTGTTTTTGCCGAAATCGAAAAGCTAGACAATCAGGCATTACACCAATTTTGCTTGCAACTGTTACACAACACAGCACTCACTTTGCAAGAGATACAGCTAGTCAAACTTATGCGAGTCGCTTGGAAGGCAAATGATTACTTGCACAATGTATATCAATGGCTGCATATTTTTAAGCGATATTATCCGCTATTTGAAGATTTAGTAGATTTGAAAATCGCTTATAGTATTTGTCTACGCCAAACGAATCACTTGCATGAGGCGAACAACATGGTTGAAACACTCATGAACGAAACGGGTCAAAAAGGTGATTTCAAGTTGCAAGCCATCGTCTTAGTTGAAATAGCAATTCTCAATCGCAGACAAGGATACTATGAATTAGCCACTGAATGTCTTCAACGGGCGGCGAAGATAATGGAACGTTCGCCTAATATTGAAACCAATCTGCGGATTAAGGGCGAGTTAGTCCAAATGAATATCGAGCGTGGTAATGCACGTTTAGCATTGCAGCTACTTGACCAGATTCAATCAAAATCTATGCCGTTGATGATATTAAGGGCAGAAGTTTTGTTGTCATTATCAAGGCTGAAAGAATGCCAAGCGTTAAGCTACCAGATTTTGCCAGAGCTACAACGAACTCGTGATTATGTTAATCTTACCAGTTTGATAACGACACTTGCACGCAGTTATCAACAACTGAAACACTTCGATAAGGCGACTGATTCATATAATGCGGCATTATCGTATGCAGAGCAACAACGAGATGATTTTGCCATAGCACGTCTAAAGTGTAATTTTGCAGCCCTCATGATTGACCAGCAAGAAATCACTGCCGCAGAAGGTTTATTGCAAGATGCCGAAAGCACCCAAGTTACACTAAATGATAAGGTCGGGCTAGAAACTACACGTCATAACCTACAATATTTGAAGAAAATCAAACTTAAATACTGACTACAAATTTTGATATTTTGATCAACAACCAATAAATAGAATTGGAATTTGTTTTTTGCCATCCAAATGACTACAATTGATAATGAAGCAACTACTATTGACCTAAGTCAATCATTTTTTAGGAGGCTGTAAATAATGCGTAATAAAATTAGATTACTCACACTTTTGGGGGTAATCATCCTAGTTCTAGGTATGATTATTCCGGTAGCAGGGCAAGATGAGATGTTATCATTCTCTGCCGATGGTTGTGATTATGGTGGTAACTTCAGTTCTATTGTAGCCATTGATGCCCACACAGTAGAGGTCACACTCTGTAATCTCGATATTCCTTTCATATCGAATATGGCAAGTATGGGTCTTGGTATTGTTCCTAGTGAATACATGGATTCAACTGGTGGGACTGGCGACTTGTTGACTAACCCCATTGGTACAGGACCTCTCAAGTTAGAACGCTGGGATCCCGGTAATGAAATGGTTTTTAGCCGTTTCGATGATTATTGGGGCGATGTCTCAGTTGAAGAAACAGTGATTTTACGCTGGAATTCTGAGTCTGCTGCTCGTGCAACTGAACTGCGTGCAGGGACGATTGACGGTATGAAATTTGCTACGCCGAGTGATACACCTGTATTCCGTGAAGACCCGAACTTTACAGTTGTCGATATTCCTGCATTAACAGGTGTCTATGTGGGTATTAGCAATTTCTTCTTCCCACTTGATGATGTGCGCGTGCGTCAAGCTCTTGCAATGTCTATTGACCGTGAGCGGATTGTCAATAACTTCTTCCCTGATGGCTCACAGTTGACCACCGACTTTGTACCTCCTGCCTTATTCGGGCATGTTGATGGCATTGGTGTACCTGAATATGACCCTGATGGAGCGCGAGCATTAATGGAAGAAGCTGCGGCTGATTTAGGCTTTGACCTGCCACTGGATACACTTGTCGATACACGGACAGGCGAAGAGCGTCCTTTGGCAATCACATACCGCGATGTTGTAAGAGCTTACTTGCCGACACCGGGAGTCATCGCTACAGACCTTCAAGCACAATTAGCTGAAACAGGTTTTGCGGCGGATGTTCAAGTTGTTGAATCCGGTACATTTATCCAATCTTCGGGTGATGGCAATGAGCCGTTGCATATTCTTGGTTGGGGCGCTGATTATCCAGATGCCTATAACTTCCTGACATGCTGTTTGCTAGAAAATCAACCGCAGTTTGGTAATCCTTATGCTGATGTTTATGAACCGTTGATTGCGTCTGGTCAAACGATTGACCCCGATGAAAGAATGGCGTTCTTCACACAGGTTGCAGAAGGCATCCAAGCTAATATTCCTTGGGTACCTTTTGGTCATGCTTCTTCGGCTGACGTGTGGCAATCGCGTATGGAAGGTCTCCACCCCGGCGTTCTGGATGGTACAGAAGAATTTGCACGGATTGGAGATCCGGATGATGATAATGTAATCTTCATGCAGAATGCTGAACCCATCACGCTCTACTGCAATGACACCTTTGATGGCGAATCATTCCGCGCTTGTCATCAGATTAGCGAATCACTACTTGATTTCGCACTTGGTGGTACAGAAATCATACCAGGTCTTGCAGAAAGCTGGGATGTTTCTGATGATGGCACAGTCTGGACATTCCACCTACGCGAAGGTGTGAAATTCCACGATGGCTCAGACTTTGATGCCAATGATGTTGTTGCCACTTGGCAAGCGGCTGGTGATTGCACTAGCCCGAACCACACCGGTACAGGTGAAGGCTTCTCCTTATGGATTCAATACTTTGGGTCATTGGTTAATGCTGACGCTTGTGGCTAAAAATCTAGGCTCTATGTAAAGCAAAAAATGCTGAGTCGTTGGACTCAGCATTTTTGTTTGTAGTCGAAATAATATGTAGCGTACACTGTTTGACCAGCTTAACTTTTGCACGCCTAGAGTTTCCTGTCATATGCCTCTTTGCATTACGTATTTTCTAATCACTGTATCGGTCAAAACTCTGAAAATTTTGTCATGTCCTACTAGCTCATGACAAACGATATACACAGTAATGACCTAGCGCCTATTCAAACGCGGGTCTAGCGCATCACGCATTCCATCTCCCAAGAGATTAAAACCCAAAACAGTAATCATAATAGCAATGCCGGGGTAGAAAACCATATGAGGTGACGTAAAAACATAATTACGTGCCTCGCTCAACATTTGACCCCATTCTGGTGTAGGGGGTTGAGCGCCTAATCCTAGAAAAGAAAGTGCCGCTGCATCCAATATAGCTGTTCCAATACCCAATGTAGCTTGAACAATAAGTGGCGTGATGGCATTCGGCAGAATATGATTTAATATGATACGCAATGAGCCTGCGCCCAAAGCACGTTCAGCAACAATGAACTCTTGTTCTTTTATGGATAAAACACTAGCTCGTGATAAACGGGCATACTGTGGAATAAAGGTTATGGTGATTCCTAAAAGCGCATTCAGCAATCCCGGTCCCAGAATAGTCACAATTGAAATAGCCAAAAGTAATGCCGGAAATGCAAGTACAACATCCATGATACGCATAATGATGTTGTCTACATAGCCGCCAGCATATCCGGCTATAACGCCTAAGGATGTACCGCCCACAACCGCAAGACTAACAGTCACCATGCCAACAAATAACGATGTGCGTGTACCGAAGATAACACGACTAAAAACATCTCGTCCATTGAGGTCTAGCCCCATAATGTGTTGTGCCTCTTCGCAACCAAAAAGCGGAATACAGGGTGGTTTCTGGGGCAGGCGACCTGTTTCACCCGGTTGACCTATCATCGAGAGGATAGGGTCATGAGTAGCAACTATTGGCGCAGCGATAGCGATGATAAGTAAAATGCCGAGAATAACCATGCCAATAATGGCTGAAGGATTATGAGTGATATTTTTTGCTGCTTCTATCCACAAATTGGAAGAATGCCTTATTTGTACAGGAAGATGCTCGTCCGAATGTGTTGTTTTACTATCTTTTGTCATTGAAGAATTACTCTCTCGTTTAACAAAGCAACTGTGATGAATCCAATAAACATTATCTCGTTTTGCAAATTTGTTTGAAGCACGGATGAAACTCCGAAAAGGGTTTATCCTAGTCGAATGCGTGGGTCAAGATAGCCGTACAGTATATCTACTGCCATGTTGATAACGACAAATCCAACGGCAACGATAACTGTGAAACCTTGTACCAGCGTATAATCTCGTGAAGTGATACTATCGACTAAAGTACGTCCTACACCCGTCAAACCAAAAATAGTCTCTGTGAGTACCGCGCCGCTAATGATAAGCCCAAAATTGAGACCAATCACCGTCACCACAGGCAGAAGTGCATTTCTTAGTGCATGTTTAACCACCACAACGAACTCACTCAATCCTTTAGAACGTGCTGTGCGAACGTAATCTTGACCGAGTACCTCTAGTAAACTTGCACGGGTCATACGCGCAATAATTGCGAGTGGGATTGTACCAACTGCTAGTGCAGGTAAAATTAAATGCCTCATGGTATCAACAAATAATTCCCCATTGAGCGTGAGGATGGCATTGAGTGTATGAATGCGTGAGAAAAACACAAGGATGCTTGCCGCATTTTCCGGTTCGCTCACCATCCCCCATAGCATAAAGAATGGTTCTGGGTTGGCTCCCGGCGTTAACCGCCCTGATGGAGGTAGGGCAAGCGGTGTTCCCTTGAGTAAAACGCCAAATAAATAAGCTAACATTAAACCCAACCAGAAGACCGGCATAGAAACACCAATGTTAGCGCCAATCATCGTACCCACATCAATCATAGATTTATGGCGATAAGCACTGATAACACCGAGCGGAATACCCACCATAATCGCAAATGTCAGCGCAAAAAAACCCAGTTCAACAGTTGTCGGAAGACGTTCAACAAGCAATTCACTCACAGGACGATGAAAGCGCAGCGAATCGCCTAAATCGCCTTGTACAAAGTTACGAAGATAAATACCAAATTGTACGGGAAGTGGTTCATTCAGCCCATTTCGTATAAAGAAAGCCTCACAGATTTCGTCGGTGGCTCGTTCACCTAATACTGCGCGGCAGGGGTCGCCGGGAATAGCATGAGCCAAACCGAAAGTAACCGCTAATATGCCCAATAAAACAGGAATTGAAGAAAGTAGGCGACGAACGATAAATTGAACCATCTTAAATGTCTCTCTCGTGTAATTTACAACTCAAAAGAAATACGCAAACTTGTTTAATAAACTATTTGCGATAACGTCCTAACACTCGTCTTATATTGCAATTTTGTGTGAGGCGCGGCGAAACCCCGAAAGGGGCTTATGTATAGACTGTGTAATTCGTTATTTTCAAGTGCCTCAGTATACTCGATTTCATGGTGTTTCTGCTATCAGAATAAGTCCATTTCATATTGTCTGTTTTGCATCACCCCTGAGACACGATACTATTTGAATGGTGACTTCTTTGGATGTATTGGTCTTTGGTGATGAGACACGACAAGATACAAAGATTATCTGGCTTGTATCGCGCCAACATGCCGGTGAACCAATGGCAGAATATGCAACTGAGGGGTTTATCCGCCGTTTGTTGGATACATCAGATTCCATGACACAACAGATTCTCGAAAAAGCGACGATTTATGTCGTGCCGAATATGAATCCTGATGGTAGCGCAGCAGGTAATTTACGTGCCAATGCAGCAGGGGTTGACCTCAATCGTGTGTGGCATGATGCGCCTGATGCTGCACCAGAAATACAAGCTGTCGTTGCTGCTATAGCTAAAACAGGTTGTGATTATTTCATTAATATGCACGGCGACGAAACACGCCCTTTTATCTGGTTAATTGGACCCGCTGTTGATATGAATCCAGAGCAAATAGCCTGTCAAAATCAATTTGAGGCTTTTTTGGCTGAGAAACACCCCGAATTGTGGCCACCACCCGAAGAGATCCGTTCAGGAACAATGCCAGCACAGGGTTTATCCGTGAGCCACATTTTTCATACTTATGGCTGTCCGTCATGGGTGGTCGAGCTACCATTTCGTGAACCAGCACTCGGCGATACGCTACTTGCTGAAGGTTGTATCAATTTTGGGCGTAATTGTGTAGAAGCACTGTTAGATGTAATGACATAAGCAAGTCATTTTAATTTTTCGTGAAGAAATCAGAAAGCATAGGGATAGATTATGCGAATTACAGATATGAATTGGATGCAAGTTGAAGCATACGTCAAGAGAGGTGACCGTGCAGTCTTACCACTCGGCAGCACAGAACAACATTGTTATCTCCGCCTCAGTGTCGATAGCATTCTTGCCTCGAAAATGGCAGAAGATTCTGCTGAACCACTTGGGATTCCAGTATATCCGGTTGTGCCATATGGTCTCGCGCAGCAATGGGTCGCTTATCCCGGCACTGTCACATTGCGAATCGAAACCTATCTAGCAGTTGTGCGCGATGTTTTAGATAGTATTCGTCGCGCTGGTTTCCGCCGCATTTTGATTGTCAATGGGCATGGGGGCAATTCTCCGGCGGCTGGCATGGTCAATGAGTGGATGATGGATAACCCCGATTCAAAGGTTAAATGGCATAACTGGTGGAATGCACCAAAAACATGGGCAAAAGTACAGCAAACAGACGTAAACGGTTCTCATGCCTCGTGGATGGAAAACTTCCCGTGGACACGGTTAGCTGATGTCGCACTGCCTGACTCGCAGAAGCCGATGGCAGACCTCGATAAAATGCGGATTCGTAGCGCACAGGCTATACGCGAATATCTTGGTGATGGCAATATGGGCGGTATCTATCAACGCCCAGACGACGAAATGCAAGCGATTTGGGACATTGCAGTTACAGAAACACGCACATTGCTCGAAGAAGGATGGGACTAATAATGACACTTGTTATTTGGGGTGCAGGAGCAATTGGTGGCACGATTGGCGCTTATCTTGTTCGTGCTGGATATGATGTGCTATTGGTTGATAATGCTACAGAGCATGTTGCTGCCATCAACACAAATGGACTAAAAATCACGGGACCCATTGAAGAATTTACTGTGCAAGCCAAGGCATCAACACCAGAAGATGTCGAAGGCACATTCGAGACAATCATTTTAGCAACCAAAGCGCAACATACACAAGCAGCAACCGAAGCCCTTAAACCCCATCTGGCAGAAAATGGCTATGTTCTGTCAGCACAAAATGGGCTAAATGAACTCATTATCCAAGACATTGTTGGCAAAGAGCGCACGATTGGCTCATTTGTCAACTTTGGCGCAGATTATCATGCGCCGGGCGAAATCTTTTTTGGAGGACGCGGCGCAGTTGTTTTAGGCGAAATTGATGGTTCAATGACCGAACGTCTTAAGAAACTACATGAAATCATGCTGCACTTTGAGCCGAATGCCGTCATGTCGGATAATCTTTGGGGCTATTTATGGGGTAAAGAGGCTTATGGTGCGATGCTATTTGTGACTGCGCTAACCAACGAGTCGATTGCTGATGCCTTAGCTGATAGAACTTATCATAACTTATATACTGCGGCAGCAAGAGAGATTTTAGCTGTTGCTGGCAAATTGGGTATCCAAGCAAATGGCTTCAATGGATTTGTACCTGAAGCCTTCATGCCAAATGGGGATAGGTCTCAAATTGATGAATCACTTGCTGCAATGGTCGCTTTCAATCGCAAGAGTGCCAAAAGCCATAGTGGAATCTGGCGTGATTTGGCTATCCGCAAACGCCGTACAGAAGTTGTTATGTATGACACTATTGTTTCAGAGGCAAAGCGCCTCAATGTACCAATACCATTCACACAGCATTGGATAAACATGATTCATGAGATTGAAGATGGTAAGCGCGAACAATCGCTGGCAAATCTGGATGAACTGAAAGCGAGTCTAACATGAATATCTCTTTTGATAATAAGGTCGCCATCATCACAGGTGCAGCACATGGCTTTGGTCGTGCGATTGCTCTAGCATTTGCTGAAAATGGCGCAACTGTATGGGCATGTGATATTCAAGCAGAAAATTTGGAAGAAACACATAAACTCTGTCTTGAGGCAGGTGGTTCTTGTGAAGTGCGAACAGTCAACGTGCGAGATAGAGATGCTGTTTTTGCTTTTGTCAATGAGGCGCTCACTGTCCATGAAAAAGTTGATGTTCTAGTCAACAATGCAGGGGGTGTTTTGGGACAGGTTGGCAGACCGTTGGAAGAAATTTCAGAAGAAGATTGGAACAGCATCTATGAAGTGAATACACGCGGTGCATTTTATTTTTCTCAGGCTGTTGCTCCGAGTATGAAAAAATATCAATGGGGTCGAATTATCAACATCAGTAGTGGCGCAGGATTGGATGTAAGTCTTACGGGGATTCAAGCCTATGCCTCAGCAAAAGCTGCCCAAATTGGTCTCACACGTCAGCTCGCTCATGAACTCGGTAAATGGAATATCACTGTAAATAACATTGCGCCCGGCTTTGTACGCAGCAACCCCACAACAGAGAAGCAATGGCAATCATATGGTGAAGATGGGCAAAAGGCACTACTTGAGTCAATCCCATTGCGTCGCTTAGGTTCGCCTGCTGATATTGCCGATGGTGTGTTATTTTTCGCGTCAGATAACGCCGGATGGATTACAGGTCAAACGTTATCTATTGATGGTGGTAGTAAAATGCGATAGCCCCTTGCGGGGTTTCATCATGTTTTCTGCAAATTTGTGTGATAGAGGATAATCTATCTGGTCTAACAAATATATTTTTATACAGAACGTGTGGGAGGTAATGTTCCTCCCACACGTATTTTTTAGAGAACCGGGGCATTAGGCTTACGGGCAACAAATTGACCATTGCCATTTTTACCGTGCCATTCTTCGCCATCTACCAGTAAATTTCCTCGTTGATAGACCTTCACAGGTTTCCCTGTAATTTCCCAACCTTCGTATACGATATAATCTGTCCGCATGTGGGTTGTCTCGACACTGAGAACATGCTCTTTATTGGGGTCAAACACCACAATATCGGCATCTGAACCGACAGACAATGTGCCTTTTTTCGGATACATGCCGAAAATCTTGGCGGGATTAGTGCAATGGAGTTCAACAAAACGGTTTGCAGAAATACGTCCTTTGTTGACACCGTGTTCCCACATAACCATCATACGCTCTTCAAGACCGGGCATTCCATTCGGGATTTTTGAGAAATCACCTTTACCCCGTTCCTTACCGGGACGACGATACGATGGATCCTGTTTTTCATAGGTGTTCCACGCAGTATTTTTGTGTTCTGCTTGCCACTCTTCCCAGGGTCCAATACCCCCTTCAAACCAGTAGTTGCAATGGTCTGTACTAACTGCTTGTAGCGTGCCATCCCGTACTGCTTGCCACAAAACGTTATGATCATGTTTCGAGCGAATCGGAGGTGAACACACGTACTTCGCACCCTCGAAACCATCTGCGCCTAAATCGTCATCATGTGTCAGGAAGAAGTATTGTGTACAAGATTCACCCATAACAGGATAGCCGGCAGCCCGTCCGCGCCGTAAAGCATCAATCGATTCTTCACAGGTCATATGCACAACATACAAGGGACAGCCTGTTAAACCCGACATCACAACAGCCCGATTAGTCGCCTCACCTTCGATTTCTGGTGGACGCGATACCCCGTGATGATAGGGGGTAGTCTTACCTTCTGCCAACAATGCCGGAGTCAATGCCGCTTCAACATCGCCATTTTCAGCATGTACCATGACAATCATGCCATGTTCTGCTGCAACTCGCATCGTATTGTAGAGCGTTGCATCATCCACCATAAAGACATTTTTATATGCCATAAATACCTTGAGGCTGGTAATACCTTCATCAATCAGTGTGGGGATTTCTTTCATGATATCATCGTTCAAATCAGTGACAGCCATGTGAAAACTATAATCAATTTGTGCCAGATGTTGTGATTTTTTGCGCCACGCATCAAGACCATCATGTAATGTGCCGCCAATTGGCTGAATCACGAAGTCGATATGTGACGTTGTGCCACCAAATGCGGCGGCTTTGTGACCTGTATCGAAATCATCATTACTGGTTGTGTTACCGAAATCGAATAGTTCAAGATGAGTATGAACATCAATACCACCGGGCATCAAGTACATACCAGAACAATCAACAACTTCATGTCCATCAGTGTCGAGATTATTGCCAATCAGCGTGATAATCTCACCTTCAACTAGCAAATCCGCTTCAATTGTATCGCTTGCGGTTATAATCGTGCCATTTTTGAATAACAAACCCATATTTTATCACTCCTAAAATGAGATATAGGAGTACAAAGATTGCACCCCTAAAAATTAATCATGTTTATTGAAAATGTGGGATGACGTGTTCTGCGTATTCAGCAACCATACGTTCTTCTTCGCCACACATCAAATAAATATTGAACTGTGCGACACCTGCCGCTTCCAATTCCTTTAATTTTTCGACATGCGCTTCTACTGGACCCAGAATGCTAAATGCGTCAACCGTCTCATCAGTGATGAAATCAAGGTGGTCGGCATCTTTATCAGCGTGTTCATGATAATCATAACCCTTGCGCCCTTTGATATACGCCGTGAGGTGTTGTGGAATATCAGGGTCATTCATACCGTATTTTTCGACAATATCTGCGACATGATTGCCGACCATTGCCGGAAACCAGCGTGTTTGTTCACGGGCTTTGTCCATATCGCCAACCCATACAGGCGCGGCTGACATGATTTTATAGTTGGACATATCCCGTCCGGCAGCTTTTCCGCCTTCAATCGCTTGATTGCTGAAATATTTTACCAGTCCGATATCTGCTAACTGAATAACCAAGCCATCACCGGCTGCTCCGGCAGCTTTCAATGCTTTGGGTCCATAGGCAGCAATCCAAACAGGCATATCATAGCCGTTTGCCCACGGTAATTGCGCCTCTGTTCCATGATATTGAACATTATCGCCACGCACCATACCCTTAATAGCGTGAGTGAATTCCACCATATTGGCTATCGTCATCGGCTTTTTACCGAGAACGCGCCGTGAACTGTCACCACGCCCTAGACCCACTTCAAAACGATTACCACTCTGAACACTCAAACTGGCATACAGACTCGCTGCTACCGACCACTCGCGCACGCCGGGGTTGGTTACAAGGGGTCCATATTTCATTGTAGTGGTATTCGCCATACACAGCGCCATTGTCACATAACATTCACGCCACAATACATGCGAATCAAAAAACCAAGCGTATTTGAAACCAGCAACTTCAGCTTGTTTCGTCAGCGCAACTGTGCGCTCTGGCGAAATATCACCCTTAAATGTGATTGCAAATTCCATAAAAATCTCCAGATGAAGTGAATAAATAATAGGCGCGATATTGTGTTGCGCCTATGTTGTTGTTAATTTTATCTCACCGTTTGTTTATCGGGCTACGAATCCAACTTGACGGATACTGTGTCTTCCACCAATGCGCCATACTGGTCAGGGCGACGGTTAAAGTAGAAATGCCACGTATCGCGTACCTCTTGGATAACATCAAGGTCAAGGTCACGTATAATGAGTTCTTCATCATGTGCGCTGCCAAGGTCGCCAATAAATTCACCTTTCGGCGTGCAGAAGTAACTTTCGCCATAGAAATCGTCATCGCCTAAATCTTCGATGCCAATGCGGTTAATCGTACCAACATAATATGTATTGAAGATGGCGTGTGATGTTTGCTCAATACGCCACAAATGCTGGCTTAAGCCGCGTGATGTTGCCGACGGCATGAAAACCATCTCCGCACCGTTAAGTCCTAGTGCGCGTGCGCCTTCGGGGAAATGGCGGTCATGGCAGATATAGACACCAACTTTTCCAACAGCCGTATCAAATACGGGATAACCGAGATTGCCGGGGCGGAAGTAGAATTTCTCCCAGAAGCCGGGCAAATGTGGAATATGTGTTTTGCGATACTTGCCAAGATATGTCCCGTCAGCATCAATGACAGCCGCCGTGTTGTAATATACACCGACACCATCACGTTCATACAGTGGCACAACCAGTACCATATTCAGTTCTTTAGCGAGGTCTTGCATTCGTTTTGTGGTGGGACCATCAGGAATTTCTTCGGTATAAGCGAAGAATTGAGGGTCTTGCACTTGGCAAAAATAGGGTCCATAAAACAATTCTTGGAAGCACATGATTTGTGCGCCATCTGCGGCAGCTTTGCGAGCATAGTCGATATGTTTTTCAATCATCGACTCTTTATCGCCTGTCCATGTCGCCTGAACCAAAGCAGCACGAACAATCCGTCGGTCACTCATAAAAATTAACTCCTTTTGTATTTTTATAGACTACAAAGTATAGCTACATCTTGGGTTTTTGGCTTGATACGCCAACAGCCAATAATGGGCGCAATTCATCATCACACCCACAGTTGTTGATTAACTTATTACGATTTTCGCGTGTTCTTTACCACAGCGTTCTAAAGCACGCTGCGCCTGACGAACATTAATGCTTGGCGCAACGTCTTCATAAAAACGAGCGGCTATGGTCTCGATCACATTTTGACCTGCTTCGGATGTGTCATCGAAATTCAGCCTGTAATTCGATTCATCCAGACCTTCAATGGGTTCAAGCGTAATTTCTAGCACATTTTCGCGCCGTACACGTTCCAACTTACCGCGTCGTTTATCAGCAGCATTGGCACGCTCTGAATTGTTGATTGTTTGGTAATAATCACGAATCTGCATTTCAAGTTCGATAGCATAGGTCAGAATCGCACCAAATGTATTGAGAGAAGCCATGTTATTCTAAATCCACCGTTCGATTACAATTTTACGTTCAGTATAAAACTCAATCGAATCCATGCCTTGCCCATGTAAATCTCCGAAGAACGAGTCTTTTTGTCCGCCGAAGGGGAAGGAAGCCGATGGTGCTGCCACACCAATATTGACACCGACATTCCCTGCATTTACGTTGTACTTAAATTCGCGGGCATATTTTCCACTGCTCGTAAAAATGCTGGCGGCGTTCCCATAATGACTATTATTGATAATGCCTACGGCTTCTTCAAAGCTATCCGCTTTCATGAGTGAAAGAACGGGTCCAAAGATTTCTTCGCGTGCAACCACCATGTCTGTCTTGACATCGGCGAGGATTGTGGGTCCGACAAATGAACCATTTTCATAACCATCAACCACTTTGCCGCGTCCATCAAGTACGATTGATGCACCATCATCAACCCCTTGTTGGATCATCTTTTCGATGCGTTCTTTAGCAGCGCCACTGATAACTGTACCCATTTGCGTTGTTTCTTCCAGACCATAGCCAACTTGTAGCGTTTTAGCTTGTTTGACCAACTCGT
The DNA here is from genome assembly GCA_030950085.1 of Anaerolineae bacterium. GTDB lineage: Bacteria > Chloroflexota > Anaerolineae > Aggregatilineales > Phototrophicaceae > JAUZRW01. Next base: position 80,063 of record JAUZRW010000039.1, on the reverse strand, counting down.
CCTTGAGTTTACCGTAAGCCTCACCGACACCGACAGCAACAGCCGCCGCAAGGCAACGTTGACCAGCACAACCATATGCCGCGCCGAGAATATTCTTCACACTGGACTCCATGTCCGCATCCGGCATCACAGCGATATAATTCTTTGCGCCGCCTTGTGCTTGAACACGTTTACCTTGTGCCGTACACGTTTCATAGATAATTTTCGCTACATGGCTTGACCCAACAAATGAAACGCCTGTCACATCAGGGTGTTTCATGAGAGCTTCTGATGATGCAATACCGCCATTGACGAGGTTGACAACACCCTCCGGCAAATCAATTTCATCAAGCATCTCAAATAACAATTCTGTACTGAGGGGCGTTTGTGGGGATGGCTTTAGGATGAACGTATTGCCACAGGTGATGGCTGTTGGTAGAAACCATAAAGGCACCATAAATGGAAAATTGAACGGGGTTATCGCTACAAATACACCTGCGGGTTGGCGAATGGTCGTTTCGTCAATACCAGAGCTAATGTCTTCAAGCCCATCGCTCCGCATCAAAACAGGTACGCTCATGGCATAATCAATACTTTCGATAGCCCGACGCACTTCACCTCGCGCCTCATCTATTGTTTTGCCACTTTCCATCACCATCACTTGTGAGATTTTCTCAAAATTGTCTTCCACAAGATTTTTGAAATGGTGCATATACTGAGCGCGACTGAGAACCGGTGTCCGTCGCCATTCTTCAAAGCCTGCGACTGCGGCTTCAACAGCTTGATTGACATCATCAGCCGTTGAATCGGGGCAATCTGCCATGATTTCGCATGTGGCTGGATTCTCGACAGGAATGACGGCTTCGGCAGATGCTTCAACCCATTCACCACCTATATAGTTTTTAAGTTTCCGTGTCATAGAAAATATCTCCTATTCATCATATGATGTGTGTCTCCAAACAATAGCATGATTTACACAGTGCTGCGAGGGTTTTGCTTCTATTTTGCTGAAATTTGGGAAATAATCCCGTTGTGAGATTTCGTGAAGACAGGTACTATTGATGCCATATTAACTATTTTAGAGATTTTTGGCGACTTAAACGCCATTTTGGAGAAGAGAATGTCTACAGATAGTATTCTTGAACGCTATCAGAATGTTATGTTTCCGGCTGCTGCACCATACCATGCTAATAATCCAATAGTAGTAGACCATGCCAAAGACCAATACATTTGGGATATAGATGGCAATCGCTATCTGGATTTTTTTGGTGGTGTACTCACTGTTTCTGTGGGACATTGCAATGATGAAATCACACAACGCACACTTGAGCAACTACAAAAAGTACAACATACCACGACGATTTACATCAATGAAAACATGGTTCGCCTAGCGGAAAAAGTTGCAGAACTTACACCGGGTCGCTTACAAAAAGTCTATTTTACGAGCAGTGGCACAGAAGCAAATGAAACGGCTGTCATGGCTGCCCGTATGTATACTGGCAATCCGATTATTATCACCTTGCGCCATGCTTATTCGGGGCGTTCAATGATGGCGATGAGCCTCACAGCACATGGTTCTTGGCGTTTAGGTGGTGTTGTTGACCCCTATATCAAGCATGTTCGCAATCCCTATACATATCGTGCGCCAGTCGGACTAACCCCCGAACAACTTGTCGATTTATGTGTCCAAGACCTTGAAGAAACGATTGCCACCCAAACCAACGGTCAAATCGGCGCATTCATGGCAGAACCAATTCAAGGAGTGGGTGGTTTTATTGTGCCACCGCAAGATTACTTTGAACGCATTATGCCGATTGTGAAAGCAGCAGGTGGTGTTTTCATCGCCGATGAAGTTCAAACCGGATGGGGACGTACAGGCGGCAAGTGGTTTGGGATTGAGCAGTTTGGTGTTGAACCGGATATTATGACCTTCGCTAAGGGTATGGGAAATGGTGCGCCGATTGGCTGCACAATTGCGACACCAGAAATTGCAGATGCCGTAAAAGGTGCGACATTCTCCACATTTGGTGGAAATCCAGTGACAATGGCTACGGCACTTGCAACGATTGAATATATTGAAGAAAACAACCTCAAAGACAATGCGTCGGTACAGGGTGCGAAACTGCGCGAAAAACTAGAAGAATTTCAGGCAGAGTTTCCATTCATTGGGGAGGTGCGCGGCATGGGTTTGATGCAAGCGATGGAAATTATCGAACCAAATACAAAAACACCCGACTATAAAATGGCGGTTGCACTAATGGATACGGCTAAAGAACAAGGGTTATTGTTGGGCAAGGGGGGCTTGTATAACAACGTCATTCGTATATCACCCCATCTCAATGTGTCAGATGATGATATGAATATGGCATTCGATATGTTGGCTAAAGCATTGCTAGAAGTATCTTCTTAGGATAGTTGTTATCCGTATAGGGGTGAAGTAACCCCTATAAATCATGATTCATACACACCAATAGATTTGAATTCGCTACATGACAAATGTTATAGAAGAACCACCTAAGATAAGTCGCCTAACACCACAAACAGTAGGTATTGCTGTATTGATGCTTGTCGTTATTGCTATGGTTTTTTGGATGGCAACAATATTTGCCCAATTGACGGCAGAAGATGAATTGTTGCTCGATTCGACAGTTGGTGAACTTGGGCTTTGGATGAGTGACCAGACTGAAGAAGATGAAATTGAATCTATTCTTGGGCAATTTGCTGAAAATTGGGCGCAATCACTAGATGCTGAATTTCTTGAGCCGGAAATTATACTGGATACCATGCAAAATGGTCTCGTTTTGTGGACAGGCACAATTGGCATACTAGCAATCATCGGCATTGTTACACTCTTCATGCAATCTAGTGTGACACGCCATTCTCTGTTAGCTGTTTTGCTAGGGCTAGATGTCCTTCTTTTTATTGTGCCAGTGATTGACAACAGTAATGTTGTTACAGTCTTGTTGCTTGCAATTACGCTGATGCTTGTTGTCTTGCTTTTCGCGCCGGGCAAAGTGACTCGTGTTCTAGGTTTTTTTGTGGTGTTAAGTACACTTTTCATCGTATGGGAAACGAGTAAGGCTTTTGCTGCCTCAGTCAATTACAAGATTCTACTCTCACAAGAGTCATGGGAATACTCGACATACCCGATACTAGATGATGGATTGCTTGCACTCGAAAATGGTGATGTTGATGCTATTATCCTCGATAGGCGAGATTTGTCTGATGTGATGGTGGCGCAAGTTGACCCCGATGTTGACCCTGAGACGATGCCTTATCCGAATTTACGCTATCTCGACAATTTAGACCGCACAGACCGAATTGGATTGATGTCCGTCGCGCCAGAATTTCCAAGTCGATTGAGTATTGCCGTCCGCGTAGAAGATGGTGAACGATGGTCTACTATACCTGAATTTCTTACTGTGCGGCTTGCTACAGTCGAGGGTGAATTCGCCGATACGAATTACTTGTCTCAACCTCGCAATCTGGTTGTTGTTGACTTGAAAATCTTGAATAATATCAATTTGCCACACCTACAAACCATAGCGGAAGCCTTTCTACAGCCAGCCCGTCGCAATGGGTCTCAGTTGTTGCTGCGTATTCTGGCAGATGCCGGTTTCTATACATGGGGCGAAGCGGCTCTAGGCTTTGTTTTCGGCGCACTGTTTGGTTTCATGCTGGGTGTAGTGTTTGCACATTCCGCCATAATGGAACGGTCATTATTGCCTTATGTGGTCGCGTCACAAACAGTGCCTATCTTAGCTATTGCGCCGATGGTGGTTATCTGGCTCGGAGCGAGTCAAACTTCGGTATCGGTTATTGCCGCCTATCTGACATTTTTCCCCGTCACAATTAATACATTACGCGGATTGCAATCACCATCACAAATTGAAGTCGATTTAATGCGTTCTTATGCAGCAAACCATTGGGCAATTTTATGGAAACTGCGAGTTCCGGCAGCATTGCCTTATATCTTCACAGCATTGAAAGTATCGGCAACGGCAAGTGTGGTCGGGGCGATTATCGGCGAACTCCCATCTGGTATTGGTGATGGTTTAGGACGTGCTATCCTTGATTTTAGCTCTGATTACAGTTTGATTTCTACTCCCAAATTGTGGGCATCTATTATTATGGCAGCTTCGGTAGGCGTATTCTTCTTTGTGGCTGTAAGCATCGCCGAACGTTTTATTCTTGGACGTTATATTCGGAATTTGTAGAATAGGTTATTTATGGCAGAAGTAAAAAATGACGAACAACATGCTATTTTTGCAGAGAATGTGTACAAAATCTTCAATCCCAAAACTGAGAATGAGGTTGTGGCATTAGAGGATGTCAATCTAACAGCACAACCCGGAGAGTTTATCTCATTGATTGGACCCTCAGGGTGTGGGAAATCTACATTGCTGCGTCTCATTGCTGATTTAATTACACCCACAAGTGGTACATTACATATCAACGGTAAAACACCGCATCAATCGCGCCTTGACCGTGATTATGGTATGGTTTTTCAGGCTGCGACATTGTATCAATGGCGGTCTGTTCAAAAGAATGTCGAATTACCTCTCGAAATAATGGGATACCCAAATACTGTGCGTCAACAACGGGCTAGGGAGATGCTAGAAATGGTCGAGTTGGAGGGGTTTGGCAAACATTATCCTTGGCAACTATCCGGTGGGATGCAGCAACGTGTATCAATTGCACGCGCCCTAGCTTTTGAACCTTCATTACTGTTGATGGATGAACCGTTTGGGGCGCTGGACGAATTCACCCGTGAGCGCATGAATATGGAACTTTTGCGAATTTGGCGTACTGCAAATGTCACGGTGGTATTTGTCACACACAGCATTTCGGAAGCAGTTTTCCTCAGCAGCCGGATTGTTGTCATGTCACCACGTCCGGGACGCATTACAAACATTGTAAACAACACCTTGCCATACCCTCGTGATAATGATACCCGTGAACTGCCGCAATACTTTCAAACAGTAACAGAAGTCCGTGAATTGTTGCGCGATGCACATGAGGTTGAATGATGGAAAAGTCTAAATCAATCTCAGAAGCTACTTTTCCAGAACAATTTATGAAGGCAGTCCGTTATTATCTGCCAACAATTATGGTTGCCGTAGGGGTATTACTAGCTTGGGAATCACTGGTAACAGTATTTGATATTCAGCAATTTCTACTACCGAAACCCAGTTTAATTGGCTCCAGGTTTATGACAGAAATTAATCTGCTGCTCGACTCTGAATCGCGCTCACTACTATTTGAGGCAACAGGGGCAACATTCCGCGAAGCATTGGGCGGTTTGGTTATCGGTTGTAGTGCAGGGATTCTTGTAGCTCTCATTACTGCACGCTGGACAGTCATCACAGAAGCGACGATGCCGTTTGCGATTGCAGCAAATTCTGTGCCGATTATTGCATTCGCGCCGATTATGAATAATTGGTTTGGTATCACCAATCCAGTATCAAAGATGGCAATCGTTTCTATTATTGTATTTTTCCCAACCATGATTAATACGGTACGCGGACTCACATTGGTTGATGAACACGAATTAGAATTGATGCACTCTTACGCAGCGAGTCCGTTTAAGATTTTACGCTCTTTACGTATCCCGAATGCCTTGCCTTATATTTTCAGCGCATTACGAGTTGCAAGCCCACTGAGTTTGATTGGCGCTGTTGTTGCCGAGTTTTTTGGTGGACCAAGAGCAACGCTAGGTGTATTTATCACACAGGAGGCATCAGGCTTTGATTTCGCACGCGCATGGACGGCGATTGTGATGGCTTCCTTAATCGGCATATCGTTTTATGTTACGGTACTGATTGCTGAACGGATATTTATGCCGTGGCATCAAGCAGAGCAGAGTAGCGATTAGATTGACACAAACTTTCAGTGCGACTGTAAAAATAACTGCTGTAATTATTCGGCATAAGCTGTCACTATGGTTATACTTAGTTTTGTGAACAGATGGGATGTTTAATAGTGTCCCTGAAGTATTCAAATTTATATATATTTCAAATAGGAAGGAAGCTGTTTTATGAGTACAAAACGGTTCGGTTTATTCATCGTGCTAGTGCTGCTTTTGGGTAGCCTCAGTGGTGTGATGGCACAAGACTTGACTCCGGTGAGTCTTCAGTTGCAATGGGTCGCACAATCACAATTTGCTGGTTATTTCGCGGCTCTTGACCAAGGTTTCTGGGAGGAAGAAGGGCTTGATGTCACCATTCTTGAAGGGGCGGTTGAAATTGTGCCGCAGCAAGTTGTCGCATCCGGCGGCGCAGAATTTGGCATTGCATGGGTTCCTAAAGTGCTACAATCCAATGAGCAGGGTGTGAATCTTGTCAACATCGCACAGATTTTCCAACGCAGTGGCACACTACAAGTTTCTTTTGTGGACACGGGCATTGAATCGGTTGAAGATTTTGAAGGTATGACGATTGGAACGTGGGGCTTTGGTAATGAGCATGAGCTATTCGCAGCGATGCGTTTGGCTGGCGTTGACCCCGAAGATACTGATGCCGTCACTGTTGTGCAACAGCCATTTGATATGTCCTTGTTGTTGAATGGCGAAGTTGATGCAGCGCAAGCCATGATTTATAACGAATATGCACAAGTGCTGGAGCAAGTTAATCCTGATACAGGCGAATTGTATCAACCAGAAGATTTGAATGTGATTGACTGGAACAATGTCGGCACAGCAATGTTGCAAGACCATGTTTTTGCCAATGCAGAATGGCTGGCAGAAGAGGGCAATGAAGAAATTGCTGTCAGCTTCCTCGTGGGTGCGATTCGTGGCTGGTTGTTCTGCCGCGATAATCCCGATGATTGTGTAGAAGTTGTTCTTGATAACGGCTCAACTTTGGGCGAAAGTCATCAGACATGGCAACTCAATGAAATCAACGGCTTGATTTGGCCTTCACCTGACGGTATTGGCGTGATGAACGAAGATTCATGGAATCAGACTGTTGTAGTTGCAATAGATGGTGCTGTCATCACTGAAGAACCTTCAATGGATGCCTTCCGCACAGACCTGGTTGAACAAGCGTTAGCAATTTTACAAGAACGTGATGCTGATGTGGATTTAACAGGTGAAGATTGGGAACGTGTCGAAGTAACTTTGACTCCGGGTGGTGAATAAGACTTTCTCACGAGGATTATGAGGCACAATAACTCAGAAAATTCTCGACGTTCAAATTAAAGATTCGGCAGAACGCTTCTGACACACACTGTCGGGAGCGTTTTGTTTGGGGTAGGGCATATGAAAAAAAGAAAAACACACTTTTTCACTTTGAAGCATTTGTTCAATTAGCGCATTTTATGAATTTGATACGCGCTTTTTCTATTCCCATCATTTCCGGATAATGAAACCAAATTGTTTTTTTGGTATTTCTCTTTTTCCCGTCCATTTATTTGACACAATTCATTAAGTGACATAATATGGTATTTAGTCACTTAGTGGGTTTTATACCTGTCCAGATACGGAATTGTAGAAGAATGAGCGAAAAACAATTAGATACAAAAGTAATTGCTAGAGATTTGTACATGGAATGGATTACTAATCTCACAAGCAAAAAAACGCAATTAGCCTATGACAGAACCATTCGCAATTTTGCGGCATCTGTCTACGGGAAAGATATCACAGACATGAGCAAACAAGATTGCATCAATTATCGGGATTATCTCATTGAAAAAGAGTACAGTAACGCCACTATCAATAATAATCTCTCAGCCATTTCGTCTTTTTTTAACTATTGTGTCGAGAATGGGCATTTAGCAAGTAACCCAATGAACGGCATTAAGAGAATGAAGGTTGAGCCATATGGCAAAACAACAATGCTGAACCCTGCAACAAATCAGGATGCGAAATTGCTCAAATCAATTAATTTGAAGGGTAAAAATGGTTTACGAGATTACGCCGTTATTCGTTTGCTTATCTCTACAGGAGTTCGGGTTTCAGCAATCGCTGATGCCAGAATCAAGGATATTGTTCAACGTAATGGTTTTTACTACCTACGCTACAAAAATAAAGGTGGGACAAGCCAGCTTAAAAAAATCGGCAACAACACATTTGCGGCGATAAAGGCATATCTTGAGGATAGAGGATTAGTTTCAGAAACTGACTATCTTTTTGCCCCTAGCCGCAAAAATGAGACGGGTAAATTTTCGAGAACGGCTATCACAAATATGATTGTCAAGCGAGCGAAAGAAGCAAATTTGCATCACATTACGGCACATTCATTACGCCATACTAGCGCATTGAAAGTATTGGCTAATAACGGCGATTTGAGAGATGTGCAAAAACACTTGCAACACAAAGACCCACGAATCACCCTCATTTATATTGAACATTTACAAGATATTGATAATGATGCGATGGTGGATAGCCTAGACGATAGCCTAGATTGAAATTAACAGGCGAATACAATTTTGTGCTACAAAATCATGAAATGAATATCAAATCACTAAAACGAACTTATCGCAAGTAATAATGCTTGAAGACTTTGCTTCGCTAGTGCCGCAAAAATCTCAAATATTTTCAATTTCCATATTTGAAACACTTGAACTATACTAAAAATTGTTATCATTTAGGCTATTAAAGAATGTGGGGCTAGAAGGTCTGGACATATGAGAAAAAATCCACTTCATTTTCGTAAAGAAGAAGTTAATTATGTGATGCAGCGCTGGCAAGCATCAGAATCTTGCTCACTTGTGGGGGTTGGCAGCGTAGGTAAATCAAATTTATTACAACATTTAGCTGATGAGGATGTTCAGGTTCATTTCATGGGAGACCGTGCGAAGAACTTCAAGCCCATCATGATTGATCCAAATTTGCTTGGTCCTATAGACAGTGGTGAAACTGAACAAATACGATGCTGGGCTGGCTATGAATTAATGATGCACCGATTATACCTCAGTTTTTATCCATTTGATGTATTGGGTAGCGAAGTCAGTTCTTTCATTGATGTGTATCAAGCATTACAAGATGGTACAAATCCACTCTATGCTTATATGGGATTACGATACTTTGAGCTAGGATTAGAATTTTTCCTACGGCGCGGTATTCAATTAGTATTTATGTTTGATGAATTTGAAGAATTGTTCCGTCAAATGCCGCCAAAATTCTTCCAGACATTACGTGGTTTAAGGGATAATCACAAAAGTCGATTGTCATTTTTGGCATTCTCGCGTGAACCAATACCTGTAATGGTCGAAAAGATGGGCTTGCCTGAATTGCTAGTTGAGCCATTCACTGAATTGTTTACAGATAATGTCTACTATGTGGGACCATACAATTCTGTCGATGCCCAAGCGATGGTTGACCGTCTTGTTCAGCGAAATCCACAGCAGAATATCTCAAATCATGCTATAGAATTCTTGCTGCGTGCAAGTGGTCGTTATGCTGGTATTTTACGCGCTGGCTTTCGTTCTTTAGAGTGGTTGGGCAATGTTGCCCCGAATGACATTGACAGCCAATTTTTGGTTGATAAGTTGGCATCACGTCGCCCTGTTCAAGCGGAATGTGAAACAATCTGGAAAAGCCTAACAGATATTGAACAGCAAGTTTTGAAGTTTGTAGCACGGCAAAAAGTAGAAGATAGTAATGCTGAGGCAGAACGCGCAGTTGCCCTCCTCGTTCAAAAACGCTTGCTACTTGTTGACCATCAACGTCAATCTTTGCACATACAACCGCCTGTATTCTATTCTTATATTCAAAAAGTCATTCTGCGACCATGAGCGATAAGTACAAACGCCCTATTGGACAACATCAAAGCGAAATTGTAGTGATAAACTCTCGTTTTATCACTACTGTAAATCGTGCTGATACACCAGAATTGGCGCGAAAATTTGTCCAAGCTATTCGTTCTGAGATGCCCAATGCTTCGCATCATGTTTATGCTTTTCGAGCAGGATATGGAAACAGCGTTACAGAAGGCATGAGCGATGATGGTGAACCTTCCGGCACAGCCGGTCCACCGACTCTTTCCATTTTACGGGGGAGTGATATTGGCGATATTGTACTTGTCACGACACGTTATTTCGGTGGGACAAAACTCGGCACAGGTGGATTGGTTCGAGCTTACACCGAATCAGCAAAAACAGCACTTGCTAGTCTCGAAACGGAAATAAAAGCCGCAAAAGTTCAACTGGGCATGGATGTCGCCTACACACATTATGAACCTGTTAAACACTTAATATCAAATTTTGATGCAGCTATAGATGATGAGATATTTGCAGGAGATGTTTCCCTTATTGTGACGTTCCTTGAGGAAGATGTAGAATCATTTGAAGTAGAATTGACGAACCTAACAGCTGGTCAGGTTGAGCCAATTCTACTAGCAAGATTGGATGATTAATCTTTGTTATTCATCGGTATCTTTCGCCATTTTACGCGCCAATTCGGGGTTTTCTGCCACTTTACGCGCAATGTAACTACGAACATCCTGCAAAATTGGGTCTTGAGGGGCAATTTCTTCGGCACGCCCTAAATAAGCCCGTGCTATTGTCAATTGTTCATCATCAAAAAGGTATCGTCCCGTTCGTACAAGCAATGGCACATTAAACGGATTAGCGGTTAAGCCCTTATTCAAATACTCAAATGCTAATTTCCGTTCATCGGATTCCCAGAGAATTTTTGCCAGCATATCAATTACAGCCGGATTATCAGGCAATTTCTCTTGTGTATCAAGCAGCACTTCCAATGCGTCATCTTTATCACCCCATGCGTGATAAGCACGGGCGAGCATTAAATGGGCTTTGATTAAATGGGGTGCTTTTTCAGAGACCTCTTCTAAGAAATCAACATCTTCGGTACTTAAGTTGTTGCCAGCACTGACAATTGCTTCTAGTTCGCCAAACTTGTAGTCAAATTCAGGATAATGTGTTGATAATAACAAATGCTCAATATCTGCCAGTTTATCGTTTGAATCTGTCATAGATTTTGCTTTTTCGAGATAGGCTTTGGCATCTGTACTATTCTCATCAACAATATACAATGATGCTAAATTGATGAAGAGGTCAAATCGCTCACCCTTCTCTTTCGCCATGGAAATAATCGCATCGATCCCCGGTTGGATATCTTCAATCTCATACATACTTTCAATCACATCACGGATGTACTCACCTGTGTTATCTAGCATAAGTAACTGCTTGAAATCTGCCCAGATAAGGTCATCATCAGCCTCTACATAGAGCATCTGTAACAACTTAGTATAGAGTACACGCGCATCAGTGGGATTCACCTTTAATGCGTTGTTGTAAGCCTCAATTGCTTCCCAAATGGCTTCGTCTTCATCAAAATCTTCAATATCAATCAAGACAAAATATTCAATATCTGTACCGTACTGGTCGGCAGCGAGTAATACATTGCCATAAGAACGATACAAGTGACCACTTGTTACCCCTTCTTCAATAGCCGCCTGAAAACGTTCTAGAGATTCATCTAAGCGCCCACCTACGGCATATAATTCCGCAAGTTTCAACCGACTAGCAACAGAATTTGGATGTGCCTTAACATCATCTTCAAGCAATTTGTAGGCTTCTTGCACATTTCCCATGCGATGGATAGCCATAGCCAACAGTGGCGCTGGTAGCGGACTGTCTGGGAAAGTTTTCAGCACTTCATCTACCCTTCTTACCAGTAAATCGCCGACAATGGTATACCCCGGCAACATAGTATGAGCGACTGCTTTGGATATTGCCCAAGCCGCTACACCATGTTGAATAGGTTTCCCTGCTTCTAACAATTCCTCAAAATCATCTTCAATATCCTCATCTTCTAACTCGACACCCCATAAACTCGTGAGTAATTGCACATCCCAATGAAGCAGTTTTAATAGCAGTGGTTTCAACAAAGATTCATCGGGTAATTTATCTGTACTGAATACAGGTTCAGTTTCATCGATTCGTTCAGCTTCAACAGTTTTAGCTATTTTCTCCGATATGGTGATTACTTGCCCCATAAAATCAGCGAGTCTATCGTTTGTAAAGACCAGCTCTACTGGCTCATCCTCCTCACCTGTTAGCAAATCATTCTCAATGAAAATTTTTAATTCCCATTTTTCATCTATTTTTTTCAGACTGCCCCATATCGCAATATTTTCATCTAACGCTTCAACAGCCCAATCATCAACCTTAAACTGTGATTGTTCTATCGACCAATCAAAATCATCTGGCTCGCCTGTTAACATCACAAACAGTCGATACACCTGTATATCGCGCCAACGCTCAAGCAAGTGTGCCAAAATGACCCATAAGCCCATTGCGAATTCTGGATTCTCGCTGCTGACACAAGGCCATAAGCCAATTCGATACGGTGGTCTTGCAATAATTGATTGTGGCAAATCGCCGCTTGACCCAAATATCGCTCTAGGGGTATTTGTCTGTGTTACTTTTTCATTGATACGCATCAAGCGACGCGCAAATGCTGTTATAGCTGTCATGTGTTACCTCAAAAAAAATAGCACTCCGATATTGGAGTGCTATTATAGCGAACGTTACTACTATCAACAGAGGGCTAATTGCCACTAAAGTCAATAACGGGTAGTGTTCCAAAGTCACCACGGAACAGCACAAATTCATTATTGAGCCATCCACGTCCAAATGTACCTTCAACTAGATACCAGACACCATCCGGCGCACGCCCGACAACAGCGAGTTCTGTACCACCTGCAACAGTCGCAACGACACCAAAGCCAGCCGCAGGTCCACTACGAATATTCAAATTACCTGTATTGATAACAACACGATTACCCGTGACAGGCGGTAATCCTGCGAGAACACTTGAACCATCGGCAGCTGTACCCGTACCAAAATCAACCGGTGTATTCGTATTACGGGTAATAATGGGCGTGCCTGTCGCTGTCTGAACGCCGGGAATTTGGTCACAGGCAGATACAACATCATCAGAGCGATTGTCAATGGCGCTGGCTTGTACAAAGCCTGCTGTGCCATCTAGCAGTTGGACAATGGCGAAATCACCTTCACGCCCGATGATATAGACTTCTGTACCGGGTGTCAGCAAGAATGGTTCACGATTAGCAATACCATCAAAATTTATTGGTACACCTGATAGGACAACACCTACTTGGTCAAGTCCACATTCTAATGGACGGAAAACAACCCCGTCAACCCAACCAACACCAATGTTCGGAATATTGATTCTATACCATGTAGTTCCCTGCGAATCGACTAAGGCATCTATCAATGGATAAACTGTATTGGGGTCATTCGGTACGCTACGGCTCAGAATGAGTGAGTCATAACTCGGTTGCTCGTGCATATTGCGCCCGATACTGAGAACACCTGTAATTAAAATACGATTACCAATGCGTGTAGTATCAAACGAAGTTTGTGTTTGCGCTGTGCCTGCTGTTGTAATGCCACTTGTTGTAGCAGCGACACCGCCACCTTGTCCGATATTTACAGCCACGCCAGAATTGTCGATAATCACAGGCTCACGGATGACAGGAACAGTGCTGTAAGTGCCACGGAAAAGCGTAAATTCACTGTTAATCCAACCTTGTCCGAAGTCACCTTGAATAAGATACCAGACGTTATCAGTCGCTCTTCCAAGTACAATCAACTCTGTACCTCCAGCAACAGTCGCAACAACTGAGAAACCGGCTGCCGGACCACTACGGATATTGAGATTGCCTGTATTGACAACAACATGATTCCCCGAAAGTTGCGGCACGGTAAAGCGCACACCATTATTGGAGTCAACTGCGCCGCCACCTTGTCCGAAATTCTGTGAGATAACAGGTGTTCCTGTGGCTGTTTCTAGTCCGGGAACTTGGTCACAAGCCGATACAACATCATCTGAGCGATTATCAATTACATCTGCTTGTACAAAGCCGGCTGTACCATCTAATAACTGAACAATAGCAAAATTTGCATCACGTCCAATGATATAGACTTCTGTACCGGGTGTCAGTAAGAATGGCTCACGATTAGCGATGCCATCAAAATTAATCGGCACAGCCGCTAGTACAACACCTACTTGGTCAAGACCACATTCTAGGGGGCGGAAACCTACTGCATCAACCCAACCAACTCCAATACTCGGAATGTTGAATTTATACCATGTCGCTTCCGAGTTTGTTAAAGCATCTATTAGTGGGTAAATTAGATTGGGGTCGTTCGGTGCATGGCGGCTTAGAATGAGTGAGCTATAACTAGGGTCTTGATGAATATTACGCCCTATACTCGTGACACCTGTTACTGCAATCCGATTACTAACACGCTCAATATCGAAAGAACGTGTCGTTTGAACAGACCCAGTAGATACTCCCGGCACAGTCGCACCGCCACCTTGCCCTAAATCGGCATTGGATGCGCCAAGGTCACCAACTTCAACAAATGGCACATTAGAGAAATCGCCGCGTGCCAATGTGAAGTTCACATTAACCCAACCCGGTCCAACATCGGTTGCTACCTGATACCATACTTGGTCTCCTGCAACACCTAAAACAGGCAGTTCTGAACCACCAACAACTGTGACGAGTGTCGAATACTGCACACCCGGACCAGTACGCACATTCAAGAAACTGGTGTTCACTACAAGCAATGGTGCTTCAAATGTTGCCCGTTGCTCCAATTCACTAGCTGATGTCATGCTACCAATCATCAAACTCAAGAGTATTAATATTGTCATGATGATTGGAAGTCGTTTTTGAGATTTCATAGATCCCCTTCCCAGTGATAAGTCCACCCATACAGGGATGGTTTAATAGTTAACTACGAAGTATTCATACGCCTATGAGTATAAAGCCATGCTTAATATTCGGCAACCATCCCATCGTCAGTCTATCGTTGGTTTTTCGTAGGGTAAGCATAGTGGTGTCCTAATTTAACTTGCGGCATACTGATAGATGCACGCATATGGGGTTGAGTCTATAAAGGAATCGCAAATGAAGCGTTATCTCACAGTGGTACTATTAATCATGTTGATGGTTGTCCCGACAATAGCACAAGATGAAGTGGCTATCGGGGTAACACCGGAAGTGATAGCCCAATATCCGGAACCAAATATTCGACCACTGGTTGTAGACCCGAATTTAATCTATGACCGCGCTTATCGGCGTGTAGAAGGCAATTTAGCCATGTACGATGCGGGTGGCAACTTGGTTAATGATATGGGCGAAGGTTACAACTATGTCACGCTTTCAGGGGCAATGACACAGGGCGATTGGACACAGATTGCGCCTGACCGTTGGGTGCCGACGAGCAACTTAAGCGAAGATGTTGCTATCTCGCGTTACGCAGGTGTCCGTTTACCAGAAGAGGGTTTACCGTACACAATGGCATGGACATTGCGGCATTTGAATCCTTCAGAAACACCCGGCGGCGAACAATCAGACAATAACCCGTTTTTGTATCGTTATACCCGTGTCAGTATCTACGCAACAGTGCAAGTTGAGGGGTATGATTGGTATCAGGTTGGCGAAAATCAGTGGATACACCAATTTAATGTTGCTAAAATTGTGCCGATTGAACGTCCAGCAGATGTGAATACTGATAAATGGATCAGTGTTGATTTATACGAACAGGTACTTATTGCCTATGAAGACGACATACCTGTGTTCGCAACATTGATTGCGTCTGGTTTGCCGGAATGGTCAACCAATGAAGGCACATTCAATGTCTATCTACGCCGCGAACGCACAACAATGAGTGGCGCATATAATCGACCAGATTTCTATTATCTTGAAGAAGTGCCATGGACAATGTTTTTCGACGGCGATATTGCGCTACACGGCACATTCTGGCACGACAAATTTGGTTATCGCCAAAGTCATGGTTGTGTCAATATGTCGATTACTGACGCAAACTGGATTTACGAGTGGTCGTCTGATGTGCGTGATTTCAGTGTAGAAGATAGCCCAGATTTATCTGTTCATGTCTATAGCAGTGGCGAATACAGCTAGAATTACTCTCAATACTGACAAGTAGGTAACCACGGAAAATGCCTCATATAGGGCATTTTCTGATTCTACTGTTGCTTACGTCAAAAAGAACGTTATCATGGTCGCCAATTAGCTGATATTGAACACTCTCGGAAGCACAAATGAGCCTCAGTACACTACAGCAACAGTCAGCAAAGATTCGCACAATCGAAAAAAAATTGCATGACCATATGGCATTGTATGGTTATGACACTATCGAACTGCCATTCATTGAGCCATCAGATATTTTTCTCACTCGTGCCGGTGATACTATCATTGACCGCCTTTTCACATTTGAGCGTTTTGGCAGACAACTCGCATTACGTCCTGAATTCACGGCTGCGGCGGCAAGCCTCTATGTAAGCAGCAAACAAACAGATATAGTGCGCTGGCAATTTAGCGGCGCAATTTTTGAAGATGAGCCAAGCAATTACTCATTGGAATATCAGAAATACAGTATCGGTGCCGAGTTTATCGGCGTAAATGGTGTTGCATCTGATGTAGAAACAATCGCCATGGCAGTAGGGGGTGTTTCTAAGCTAGGGATGACTAATTGGAAACTGGTTATTGGGCATGTTGGTTTACAATTGCACTTATTATCACGCTATGGTTTAGACAGCAAGACCTATCGAATGTTGCTATCACAGCGCGACATCCTAAAAAACAATCTTCGGGGCAAAGAAATCGCTCTGCGGAATATGAAAGCAATTGTTTCGCCCAAACCAGTCAACCACGATAATAGTGACACCCATCAACAAGATAGCAGCCAAACACAACACATACTGAATGCCCTTCTGGACTCCACTCGTTATGGAACAACAATGGGTGGTCGGACACGCGAAGATATAGCAGAACGATTACTCAACAAGCGAGAACGGGCGCTTGAGCAGCATCAAATTGAAGCTGCCTTAGATTTTTTCGCAGAATGGGTCAATCTACGTGCGCCCATTGATGAGGCATTTTCGCAGATTGAAAAATGGATTGGCGATGATGCCGATGGTCACGCAATTCTGTCCGATTGGCAGCAAACGGTAGTGTTGCTTGAATCTTATGGCATTGAGCGCGACCAAATTGTCATCCAAGCTGACCTCACCAAAAATTGGGAATACTATACCGGTCTCGTTTTCGGTGTAGAAGTCGGTGAAGATAATTATATTGTCGGGGGCGGACGCTATGACGAATTAACCCGTATTCTAGGTAGCGAGAAAAATATTCCGGCGATTGGTTTTGCATATTACGTGGACACAATGCTGCCTCTACTACCAGTTGCTGCAAAAATGCGAAATTTTGTTGTCATTAATGGCGAGGATGGCTCTGATGTTATCAAATGGGCGCGTTTTCTGCGTGATAATCAGATTGCAGTTGTCATTAGTTTAGCAAAAGATGGCATAATGCTCACAATCGAAAATGGTAGGGCAAGTTTGAATGACCTATCATATGCTTTTACTGAAAAAGACAATCTTCTGAAAGACTTGAAAGCCGCATTATCATGACACAACGTTTTACAATTGCCATGCCTAGTAAGGGCGCAATTAGCCAACCAACACAATCATTCCTAAAACAATGTGGTCTCAAAGTGTCAAAGCCCAACGAGCGTCAATATGTCGGTACAATGCCTGCTATTCCATCGCTCGGTGTTTTGTTCCAACGTGTGAAAGATGTTGTCTACAAAGTGGTAGATGGCACAGCACATCTTGGTATCACAGGTTACGATGTCGTTCATGAGAATCCACACGAGAATCTAGTTATTATTCATGATAAGTTAGGATACGGTCATTGTAGTTTGGTTGTAGCAGTGCCGGAAGCATGGGTTGATGTCCAAAATATGGCAGATTTAGCCGAGATTGCCTTAGATTTCCGTGAGCGAAAAGGGCGTAATATTCGCATTGCGACTACTTTTACACATTCGACTCGTGAATTCTTGCATCAGCACAGTATTCACCATTTCTCAATGGTCAAAGCAGATGGCGCGATTGAAGCCGCACCAACAATTGGCTATGCGGATATGGTGGTTGATTTAACCCAAACCGGAACAACATTGCGCGAAAACCACCTCAAAATGATTGAAGGCGGCACAGTCACGGATTCGCAAGCCTGCTTAATCGGCAATCGAGAGGCTTTGCTGAATCATCCCGAATTGTTAGATACGACTCGTATCATGCTTGAATATATTGATGCCGCACAAAATGGACAGCAATATTATCAGCTTACAATTGATGTTCAGGGTGAAGCGCCAGAGGAGGTCGCTCGTAAAATAGCCAGCAACCCAATTACGCGAGGTTTATTGGGTCCGACTATCGCGCCTATCTACAGTACAAATGGCGATGATTCAGGCAAGATATGGCATACTGTCAATATTATTGTGGGAAACAAAAAGTTACTAGAAGCAGTTGAGCATATGCGGTCTATTGGTGGCAGACATGCGATTGCGACACCTGTACACTATGTTTTCCTTGACCAATCCCCCACATATACCCGTTTGCTGGAAAAACTGGACTTAGCCTAATACGCTTTCAACTTCATCTAAGGTGCGGTCAATCATACTCCGTTGACCGCTACTGTCTGCACCCATTTCTATACTCATCGCTAAACCTAATAAGCTGATTTCTGGTGGGAATTTGTCACCATCTGCCAAATTCATTGTTAAGAAGGGGCAACAGAATAAAGCTGCTTTCAAATAAGTACGCCAACCTTGACGCAATTGCCCATTAGTCTTAAGTTGCTTCAAAATCGGAATGAGAACGCGCTGCACTTTACTTTCCAAAAACATTTGCCGAACAGGTGGTAAGGCATATTCATAGTCGATATGCCATGTATCCCCCTGCTTTCTGAGCGAAATTGTGCTGGATTGCAGTTTTTCTTGTGGGAAGTACATCCACATCGCAAAGACATTGTGGAATAGCGGCTTCGTCAAATCAAGCAGGGGGTGATGTTGTCCAGCAAACGCAGGGTCAAAATAAAGCAGTGAAGGCGGATTGTCATTCTTGCGATAGAAAACATTGCCGTTATGTGCATCACCATGACCGATAATCGACATATTAGCTTGACTAGGGACAAGTATCTGCTTTGCTCTATCAATAACAGTATCCAGTGAATCGGCGTATTCTTGACCATTAATCACCCATTTGACACGTCTCACTGTTGCCATATCATGCCGACCATCTGGCAGAGTAATTTGCATGTTGTCGCCATAGAAGCGGTCTAAACGCCCTCCTACAAGCCGATGATAAAATAGTTGATGCACAGGTGATTTTGCTGCATTTTCAGCACTTTGATTTTCAATTGTGGCTTGATAAAGTGCCAATAATTCATCGTCCGCCCTATTCTGTGCAGCAGTCAATGGCGAAAGTAAATCAGACGCATCAGCACTTTCTTCAATACGCCACGCGAGGTCAAAGACTGACTCATCGTCAATGACGTCATAGACAAGCAGTTGTTTTCCCGGCTCAGTCGATTTGAAAATGGGCTGAATGACCTTATATCCAGCTTTAGACAACATTCCGGCATTGTAGTATTCAGTGATAACAGTATCCGTTTCTGTGTGTGTCTTGAAAAAACGGCGACTGCCATCAGCAAGGGTCATAAACCCATTGAACGAATTGAGTGATACGGCAAGTGGTGTGAGTTCTAACGTTTGTACATCTAGTGGGAAGTTCTCACGGATGAAAGATAAGAGCAGCCGTTCTGCGCCACTCTTATCACGATATTGCATATCTCGGATTTGCTGTAATACGTCACTCATAAGCCAAGAATCTTGTTACGCATACGAATAGCTTGGGCGTGAGCTGGAAAACCTTCATAATCTGCCAATGTTGCAACATGACCTTGCAAACGTTGATAGCCTTCACGCGAGAGATAACCGACACCACTGCGTTTGAGAAAGTCCCACACGCTGACAGATGAGAAACTGCGTGCAAAACCGCCTGTTGGTAAAATCGCATTTAAGCCAAGTGCATAATTCGCAGTCGGAATGGGTGTCATTTCACCTAATAGTATTTCACCTGCATTGTTGATTTTATTAAGCGCGACAAAGGGTTCTTTCACGAGTACCTCAAGATGCTCTGGCGCATAACGATTTACAAAATCAATTGATTCTTCAAGGCTGTTGGTGAGTAGAATCCCGCCATAATTCGACAATACATTTTTCACAAAATCTTGTCGCCATTGTGGGAGTTGTGAAATGTATTCTGGCAAAACTTCTAGTGCTTTTTCGGCTACTTCACGGCTGTGTGTGACTAAGATTGCGGCTGATTCTGAACCATGTTCAGCTTCTACCAATAAATCAAGTGCCGCGAGTTTGGGATTGGCATGTTCATCACACAAAATAATCGCCTCACTGGGTCCCGCCGGGAGCCCGACATCAACCGTGCCATATAGAATACGTTTTGCGGCTGTCACATAACTACTGCCGGGTCCAATGATTTTATCGACTTTAGGAATTGTTTCTGTCCCGTAGGCAAGCGCAGAAATAGCCTGAATACCGCCGACAACATAAACATCATCAACCCCTGCGATTTCTGCTGCGACCAACGAAGCATCATCGGCTTTACCTTCGGGAGTTGGTGGCGTGACAACGACAATACGCGATACATCAGCCACTTTTGCTGGAGTAGCCAACATCAACATCACAGACGGAAATGCACCTTTTCCACGCGGCACATACAAACCAACACTGGTCACGGGTGATATTTTTTCACCTGCCATGATGCCGGGCTTAACTTCTGTGAACCACATTTTTTCCGGCATTTGTTCTTCATGGAAGCGTAGTATGTTGTCATGTGCTTCTTTGATAGCTTCCACTACATCGGATTCAACATTTTTACGAGCGCGGTCAAAATCTTCTGGCGTGGCTTTGAGCATAGAAGCCTCAAAACCCTCAGCGTCGAATTTACGCGCATATTTCACAAGTGCAGCATCACCATTACCACGCACATCATCAGAGATGCTTTGTGCAAGTGGCAATAAGTCACTGATGTCTTGTTCAGCACGTTTGAAGATTTTGGCTAATTGACCCTCATTGAGTTTGTCTAACTCTAAGAACTGTATGGATTTTGTTTCTATCATGACATTATCCCTCAGATAATCCAAATAAAAAAACGCGAAACAATCCTGCCTCGCGCTGCATGTCACTTTAAGCTGACCTTATTGCACTGTTTCTGGCAGATTTAACTCTTTGGAGCGTTGATGCGAACCATCCCAACGAATATCCGGCACGAGAAGCTGTTTCTTAGCTTCAATACGCTCTTTGAACTGAATCAAGTCTTTTAACATTACTTTGATTTCTGATTTTACATCTGTAGTCGGCACATAGCCGATTCTATCGAGATTTTCTCGAATCGGATTGTAGTAATGTTCTTCTTTCTCGACACGCGGATTATCATAGTGCTTGACCTGAACATCAAGTCCAATTTCCTGCCCAACTGATTGAACTATATAAGCGAGTTCAACAATGCTGTAAGATTCTGCAAATTGGTTAAACACTCTGAATTCACCTGCTGTGGCTGGGTTTTCAACAGCAAGAGTTAAGCAGCGCATTGAATCTCGCAAAGGCAAAAATGCGCGTTTCATTGTGCCGGCACCATATAAAGTCAAGGGGTGCCCAACCACAGCTTGAGCGCAAAAACGATTAATAGCTGTACCAAACGACTGGTCAAAATCGAGGCGCGTTCGTAAGTGTGGGTTTTCGTTCATCTCAGGATAAGTTGTTCCAAAAACCACACCTTGCATGATATCCGTCGCCCGTAAATTCCAGATTTTCGTAGTAAAGTAAGTATTGTGTGAATCATGGACTTTACTCTGATGATACCAACTTCCAGCAGCACGCGGAAACCACAACGTATCTTGGCGACCATTGAATTCTACATCAAAAAAACCTTCGGGGATATCCACATTCGGTTGACCATATTCACCCATTGTTCCTAATTTGACGAGATGGGCGTTTGGCACAACATCTTTGATGGCGTACAAAATATTGAGATTCGTTGTGATATTATTAACTTGTGTCCAAACAGCATGTTTGTTATCGAGCATAGAATAGGGGGCAGATGGCATTTGCGCGAGATGAACAATCGCATCCGGTTGAAAATCTTCTAAGCAAGTTTTGACAAAATCATAATCTGTTAAATCGCCGACACGAAAGTCAAGATTTGTGCCAAATTCAGCCTCAAAAGCAGCCATACGCTCTTCATGATTAGCAATTGGAATCGCACTATAGCTATCCATCTCGGCGACCCATTGACGACGCATTAAAGCATCTGCGCCAGCAACAGTGTGTCCCTGTTGTGTCATATATTGAGCTAATGCCCAGCCTAAATAACCATCAATGCCAGCAATAAAAACTCTCATGTTATTCTCCATATTGCGGAAATAGGTTATTCCATACTAGAAATAACCCAAAATAGTTCTTGAGGCTACGTCAAACATATATTTACTATCTGTTAAGAAGTGATTGATACAGCGACCTGCGGTCTGAAAGTACCTAGATAGCCACGTACTGCAAGGAATTCAGCATTGAGAATACTACATCCGGCAGCACCCCGAATAGTGTTATGTGCCATTGCTGCAAATTTATACCCCAAAATTGGGCATTCACGTAGGCGACCTATTGAAGTCATCATGCCTTTACCCGCCATACGGTCACGACGCGGTTGTGGTCTGTTAATTTGTGGTAAATATTGTACGGGACGTTGTGGCGCACTGGGTAAAACAGCGATTTCAGGCAGTGTATCGTAAGATTCCCATGCTTGCAAAATAGCTTCCATGCTGGGTTTTTCTGCTAGTTCAATTGACAAATTAATCAAGTGTCCATCAATGACAGGAACACGGGTTGCTGTCGCACTGGTAACTGATTCATAGTAGTCAATTCTGTCACCCTGTAACGTACCGAGCATTTTCAATGTTTCCGTTTCCATTTTATTTTCATCGCCGGAAACATAGGGAACAATGTTATCCATAATATCAAGTGATGCAACGCCGGGATAGCCAGCACCACTGATAGCTTGTTCGCTGACCATCAGCATCTTGGTAATGTTGAACTGCCGTAGCGGTGCAAGTGCCATAACAATCGGCATAGTTGTACAATTGGAATTAGCGATGAGTGCGCCTGTTGCCCAACCACGATTTTTGCGTTGTACATCAATGAGTGCGATATGCTCTGGATTGACTTCTGGTAACAGTAATGGCACATCATCTGCCATACGGTGGGCAGAGGCATTTGTACAAACTATATGTCCAGCAGCAGCGAGTTGCGGTTCGCGGTCTACTGCGGCTTCTTTTGGTAATGCAGAGAAAACGACAAGCGATTCAAGTTCACTATCCAATGGCTTAACAACAATATCAAGAATGTCTGTCGGTGGATTATCATCTAGTATCCAGTTGACGACATCCCCATAGCGTTTGCCAGCACTACTCTTACCCACTAATTCCGCTATAGCAAACCAAGGATGATTATCTAGCAGTTGGATGAAACGCTGCCCAACTGCACCTGTAGCTCCTAAAATTGCAACGTTGAGTTTTTGCATGTTCCTAAATCCCTACAGTATCAGTTTTTACAGCCGGATATGACCCCAGCATCTTAACGAATGAGGCTCTTTGTAGCAAGCGTGTGAGTGCATCTTGGCAATTTGGTTCCTGCCAATGCCCTTCGAAGTCTACAAAAAATATTGGTTCCCAAGGTCGATTACGACGGGGGCGCGATTCAATTTTAGTTAGGTTGAGACCGCGAGACGCAAATTCACCTAAACAATCATACAACGCTGATGGTCGATTACGAGTCGCAAAAACGACAGAGGTTTTGTTATATTCACCCGGATTGGGGTCGTCTATTCCAAGTAGTAAGAAGCGAGTATAGTTAAACGGAATATCTTCCACCTGTTCTGCGAGAACTTCCAATCCGTAGAGTTCAGCAGCTTTTGTTGTCGCAAGCGCCGCAGTATTCGCAGGTTTATTTGCTGCTAAATCTTTTGCTGCTCCGGCTGTATCGTACCAACGGATGGGTTTCCAGCTATTTTGTTGTAGATAACGTTCGCATTGTGCTAAAGCCTGTGGATGCGATTGTACACCTTGTATATCTTCAAACTTTGTACCCGGCACAACCATCAATGCGTGATGAACATGCAAGATGACCTCTGCCTGAATACGAAAATCATAATCCATCAGTAATTCATATGCGCCCATGACTGCTCCTGCCGATGAATTTTCAACAGGTACGAGTGCATAGGTCACTTTTTGGGTACGGAGCGCCTCAAAAAGTTCGTTGAGTTCGGAGAGTGGTTCAGTTTTGACTTTTTGCCCGTTGTAATGCTGAAAAATAGCAATTTCTGAATTTGCTCCATTGATTCCTTGGAAAGCGACTTTATCTGGCAAAATAATTGACCTTCTATAATTGATGTGAGTGAATAGCGAAATCCTATCTTAAACAACGAGGTTTGACAATACACGAGCAACAATATAGACTTTACAAGATAGTTGTCTGAAAAATTATGGGGTGAGTATGCAAGAAACTCGCAAACAAATACTCGAAATCCTCAAAGAACGTGGTGAAGCGACGGTTGATGATATCGTCAGCGACTTAACATTGCGGCGTGGCTCAATAACGGCTGTGACTGTCCGGCATCATCTGGCTAAGTTACAAGATGATATGCTAATCGACTCGTCACAAATTAAACTTCGCACAACGCCGGGTCGCCCACAATACATTTATGCACTGACAATGCAGGGTTTGTCGCATCTTCCCAATAATTATCAGCATCTAGCCTCAAACTTAATTAAGCAAATCAATCAGAAATTATCCGATAGTGAAGTGAATGTCATCATTGAAGGCATGGTTGATTCAATGGTGGATGAAGCTCAAATTGGACAGGGTACGATGCCTGAGCGCCTGAATGCCGTCATAACCTATATGAATGAACATGGTTATCAATCACGGTGGGAAGTGCAAGATGGCGGCTATATTTTACATGCCAGCAATTGCCCATATCATGATATTGCCCAAGAAAATGATATGCTGTGCAAAATGGATATGCGCCTTATCGCCAAAATATTAGGCGTTGTGCCTCGTATGATTTCGCATGTGTCAAGCGGAGGCGAGACCTGCTCGTATTTTATCCCACATAACAATTGAATTATGCTGATAATCGTCTATTTAATTGACGCTACAATCAGGCTATGTTATAGTTCAAATAATTGATATAAGGTTACTTTCAGGAGTTGTACCGATGGCGTTAGCAGAACAAAACAAAGTAGATGTCCAAGAAGCAGTCATGACAGTTACCCCTTCTGCGGTAGCTATCATCAAGAATTTACTGCAAGAGCGTAATATCCCCAACCATGCCCTGCGCGTTTTCGTGACTGGTGGCGGTTGTTCCGGTATGCAGTATGGCATGTCATTTGAAGAAACTGAGCAAGATTATGATACCGTTGTCTCAGTTGATGGTGTACGTTTGTTTGTAGACCCGACAAGCCTCGTCTATCTTTCAGGTGCGACAATTGATTTTGTTGATAGTCTCATGGGTGGCGGTTTCCGTATTGAAAATCCGAATGCGGTATCTTCTTGTGGCTGTGGAAGTTCCTTCAAAACAGCTAATGATGAAGGGGCGGCTGAAGAGGGTTGCGGTTCGTGCAGTAGCTACTAATCACACTTTCCGTAAAAACAGAGCCTACCAAAGTGTAGGCTTTTTTATTTGCAATTTGACTTTATTTGCGCCGTATTAGACTAATCATTAACCCCAACAGTCCAAATCCAGCCAGTAATACAATAGGTACAATCGGTGCTATGCGCCGATTTGATACAAGAGAAACAGCACTATCAACCAATGATGGTGTTGGGGAAGGAGTGGCAACGTCGTTTGGTATTTGTGTTGGCATACGCAATACCACATCTGGCGGCGGCGTAAATGTCGGTGGGAAATTGCCTTGACTGCCACTGGTTGTCGCATTTAATGTCGGCACAATTAGTATACGTGCTTCGGCACTGGCTGTTTCTGCAATACTTGGCGTAAGCAATTCGGCTTGGGATGTTGCAGTTTGATTTTCCTCTGGGCTGGCATTAGCAGCGTTTGGATTACTGATGATGCGAATTTCGGAAACATCGCCAACAACACGTACAGTTTGATTATATACCCAAGCCAAACCATTCGGACTTGGCGGATATTCAAATTGAATCCACGAGAAATATTGTCCTGTGATGGGATATTGTTGCCCTATTTCCAGCGAACCAAGATATGTCCCTGTTTCTGGAAAATCTAATACGATGATGTCACCTAATGCGGCGGCAGCTTCTAAAAATACGGACGGTGGCGGTGATGTAGCCGTAAATGTAGGCGTTGCAGTCAACACATTAACAGGGGCTGCGGATTCAGTAGCATCTGGTATCACAACTCGTACAGGGGTATCACTAATGCGAACTTGTGCCTGTATTCGAGACGGGGGCTGCCATGATAGGAAAACAACGCCAAGCAGTATATATATTGCCAACACAGCAATCCGAGAATACCTATTTGTCATTCGCATTATCCTGAAATACGGTTGATTGTTGTTTCTCGACCTTGTTCCGCCTGAATTTGGTCGCTGCCATTTTGCATGAAACCCTGATATTCCTGTCCTGCTATACCGATAACTTGCCAGCCACTCATGGTAAAAGGTGGGATAGTCAAGCTAGGTAAGCACGCCTGACAATCAGCCGGCATCCATTCGCCATTGAAACGACGACTCAGGTGTAAGTGTGCCGCATTCGAGAAGCCACCAGCACAAGAAGGTCGCCCTAGTCTGTCGCCTGTATTGACACGACTACCTAGCGTCAATGCCTCAGTGTCGGACAGATGCAAATAATTAATCGTCCAGCCAGTCGATTCATCACCATCGCCATCTAAATCCAATATAACAATGCCGCCACCCCTACGGGCAATAACACCCGACGCAACAGCCGTAATCCATTCTTCGGCAATGTAGCAGAAAACACCTTCTGGACGCTCGCCGGATGGGGCAAAATCAATTGAAGCCCATGCGCTCCCTGTATTCCAGCCGCCATGTGGTCCACCCGTCAAACGCCACTCAACATCTGACTCAAAAGGCAGAGATAATTCTGGTTGCTGAATAGATGCTGGAATAAGCGGCTCAACCGCACCCTGAAATGGGTCGCCAAAGTAGCGAAAATAAGTTGTATAGAAACCCCCAAAATCAACTTCAGATTGCCACTGTGTATAAGCTGTTTCGGTAAGGCTCAGAAAATATTGGACGGCGATTGTACCGGGATTTAGTTCTGGATTGTATAAAGCACGCAAACCATCTCCAAATTGAAGCGAGACATTGCCACGATATTTCCAGCCATAATACCCTCGATTAAGTTCATTGGCTGCCCACGACAATTGGCGATATAAGCCGGAACGGTCAATACTCGCAGATTGTTCTTCGCTAATCAAGGGATGTGTCAATAAATCTTCACGCGGTTGCCGGTTGCTCAGCCAGCCAGCACGAAATTCTAGCAGCATCAAGAGCAATCGTGGGTCTACGCTGTATTCTAGCGCCACCCGTTCAACGATTTGCGCTGCATTAAGCTGTTGTTCCAACCCAGCACCGTTATCTAAATTGGTATTGACAGAGTCAGTTGCAGCACGAATATAGCCGGGTTGTTGTGCGATAAATTGTGCAATGTCAAAATTTCGGCTGCCCGGCGCACGTATCAGGCGGCTATCTGGGATAACTTTGAAATTGGGTGTATAGACAGACGGAGCATTTGGTAAGTCAATGACCTGTCCAACAGTCAAAATATTGGGATTGGCGAGTTCGTTCGCTTGCAGAATGGAATCTAAACTGACATTATAGCGGCTTGCGATAGCCGACAAGGTATCTCCTGCTTGTACAGTATGCTGTGATGGCACATCAACAGGTGGACGAGGGGCATTCGGCGTTGGATTGCTGGCTATTTGCTGTGGTATAGGCGAAAGGACGATAGTTACAATTGGCACAGGTGGAATAGTTATCTGTGGTGTCGGTTCGATAACTATCGGTATTTGCGGATTGGCAACTGGATTAGTGGGTGGTAGAAAAGTTGCGGTTATCACAATAATACGAGATTGCTCACGCACACAACCTATGAGCGTGAGCAAGGTTAGTATTACAAATATTGGAAAAGTTATCCAATGTCTTTGCATAGTTTCTTGTTTAATAAAGTATCTCTGATAACCCTTTAACATCGGTCTCACTTTGCAATTTTGTGTGAGGCGTGGTGAAACCCCGAAAGGGGCTTATTCATAACTCCACACCCCAAAGACTCCATCAGAGATTTTGATGGGATTACTTGTGGGTTGATTAACATCAATGACACTAACTTGTGGTGAAATACCACCATCCACTTCAACAACTTCACTATACACCAAATAGCGGCTATCTGGCGACCAAAGCCGATGACTCGGTGAAAATTGGTCAAAATATTGTATCAAATAACCCATTTCGTAAGTTGGTGCGAAGGAACTATACTGGACATCTGAACCGAGTGCAATATCAAGCACTGACCAGCCGAGAAGGATGCGACTCCTCGTTTGTTCCGTTATCGTTAAATAGGCGATTTTTGTACTGTTTGGCGACCAAAAGAATGCTATAAGACCATCGGCTGTGCTACGGCTAACCTCATCACCTGTACGCGAATCGACGACGACTACAGCGCCGAATTCACCAGCACTATTCAATGTTCGATAAGCAATGTTGTTACCATCAGGAGACCACAAGAAAGATACGAAGCCCTCAACATTCGCGACAAGTGTTCGTATCGCATCACCGTCTGAAATCACAAGGTCGCTTTGCCCTCGTACATCATTACTCATCCCAAACAAAACTCGATTATCGACTGGCGACCATGCGGCTGCTTGGAATAAACCAGATGATGGCACATCAAAGGCAAAACTGACATCATTTTGGGCAATATCATAAATATCAAGGCGCGTGCCATTGCGATGAAATATGAGTTGTGTGCCTTGAGAATTCCAGTGATAATAGAATGGCGACCCCGAAGCAATGGATTGGCTTGTAGTTATATCAGACCCATTATGCAGCATTTCAACCGAAAGCCCACCCTGTCCTATATCATTCATTAATAAGGCTAAATCACGGCAATTTGTGCTATCAGCACTAGCGCAATTCGCAGGAGACCAATAGGCATAAATCACGGAAGCAAGCGATTGTTCGTACACTAATTCGCCCTGTGATATGCTATCAGCAGAAATATAGACTTGTGCATCTGTATCTTGAGTGGCGCGTAAGTCGCAGCAAAAATAAGCAATCCGCCCATCTGTTGACCATGTAGGCCATTGATAATGGCGATTCAAGCTGGCATCTTGTGACAAGGCTGTCAACTCAGAAGTTGCAAAATCATAGCTAAAGATATTGTAGTCTGCGCCAACTAAGGCAATTTGTCCCGGAATAGACGAAGTATCTTCACCGATTGCTACAACGGAAATAGCAAGAGCGCTCAAGAGACTCAACAACAGAACGGCTCTTAGGGACTTAAACATGAGATTCTCCAAAGATTAACGGTGTGGAAGGTGCATTTTTATTTAGTATAATACATTAGAAAGATTTCAGCTTTATGAAGACATGATTAGACAAAGGGAGTCTATATAGAATGGCAACACAGGAAGAAATTAACGAGATTTTCCCCGCAATGGTAGGAAATCTCCAAGCAGATAAAGCCGCAGATGCCAACACCACGATTCAATTTGAACTCAGTGGCGATAATGGCGGTGTGTATTGGGTCACAGTCAATAATGGTACAGCATCACATGGAACAGGTGCAGCCGAGGCAGATTTGACCGTTAAAGCGGTTGCTGACGATTTCCATAGTATCGTTACAGGTAGTATGAATCCGATGCAAGCGTTTATGATGGGCAAGATTAAAGTGACTGACACCAATCTTGCGCTCAAGATGATAAATTGGTTTGATATGGGCTAAAGGAAGAAAAAACACCTGTCGCAATCGGCAGGTGTTTTCAATCCTATGATATAAGATTGCTGTTAGTCGATATCAGCTATTCCACTGAAATTGTGCATGGCGAAATCACCAATTGCTAGGCTGGCATTGCCGATAGCATCATCAATGAGGTCTAATAATGTATCATCACTATCTGACTCAGCTTTTTCTGAGAGAATTTCAAGCGTTCTGTTGGCTTCTTTGCCACCTATTTCACCCAATGCCCAAATGATAGCTTCTAGCAATTCACGATTGGCATCTGGAATAAGTCTCACGATATGGGCAACTGCTTCATCAAGTTGAAGCTCTCCGGCTGCGCGTACACTTTCGAGCTGATTATCGCCCTCTTCAAGTTCATCCAGAATGTTATCTTCCCATCGTGCATCACAAGTGCGTCCCATTGCAACAATAGCACTAGCGCGTAAGTCATCATCATGGCTCTTATACGCCTCGTTGATAAGGGCAATAAGCTCTTTGCGCGTGCAGTTGGCGACGGATTCAAGTGCTTGGCAGCGAATTTCAACGGCGACACTATCTTGCTGGAGAATATTTAGCAAGACATCTTGTGCATGGTTTGTTTTATCTTCTGATAAATTGCCAAGTTCACCTAGCAGAATAAAACGTCCGAGTGACTTTGCGGCTTCTGCCCGTACCAATACATGCGCGTCCTGCTGCACAATCTCAATCAGCCGATTGAGCAATGATTCACTCTCATCTTCCCACAATAACTCGATAGCCGCTTGCCGTACTTCTGCTTGTTTGGCATTCAAATTAGCGTAAGCAATGGCAGCATAATTCAACTCAAAGTTCGATTCGCTCGCATCCACCAACATTTGCATCAAGATACGGCAATATGTGGGGTCTAGTGCATCCCAAACAGGTTTGAGTCTCGCCATTTCCGACGATGACAGCCCCGAAAGTCCATAAAGAACATCGGGGCTAGGTAAATTATCACCATCAGAAGTCATTTCTGCCAACGCATCATCAAGCGTTGGCATTTGTTCTACTGTTTCATTTGTTTCAAGGTCAAAGTTTTCAGTCATGCAGAGAAAATACTCCAAACTTATCCTAATGATATTGGATTGAGAAGGTCATAAATGATTATCACAACACCAAGCCCCAGCAAAAGTACAATACCAATGCGATAAACGGCATTCTCGATGTGAATTGGCACGGGTTTTCCACGTACTATCTCGATAAGCACGAATACGATGCGTCCACCATCAAGTGGTGGGAAGGGTAGTAAATTAGTCGCACCTAAGAAAATGCTAATCAGAGCGAGGAATTCCAATATGAGCGATGGCGAGCCTTCACGGATACTGCGTTGCAAGAATTGTCCACCAATTTGGCTAATGCCGACGATGCTTACAGGACGGGCTTCTTCTGGCGAAATCGTACCGTCGATAATCTGTGCTGGGATAGAAACCATCATTTTCATGGTTCCCCATACACGCGCAAAACCATATTGTACGGCTGTATCAAAGGGTTGCGGAATCAATTCCATCTGGGGATTCGCGTTTGTGAAGCGCACATTATCATTGGTTTCAAATATTTCTTGAATGGCAATCCCAATCCGCCCTTGTTCTTTTGTTGGCGTGACACGCGGAACAAGAACCAAGTCTAGCGTTTGTCCCTCGCGGATAATGGTTAACATCATGTTTGTACCCGCATATTCTTGTGTCGCCGCTATGACTTGCGCCACACCGCTCGGCATGGTCAATGATTCGCCGTTAATGGCGCTAATTAAATCACCGGGCAAAATACCTGCGAGGTGTGCAGGAGCGTCTTCAACCACCGCAACAACCAATACATATGGGCGTACACTATTAGCTTCTGGCTGAACGGTAATGTCATACTGTTCGCCGGGTTCACCCTCTTCGCTATCCGCATGGCGCATTGTGAGGGTGACATCTTCACCTTGGAGCGATTGCCATGTTGCAAAAAATTCTTCAGATGTGCGGAAGTATTCTCCATTGATGAGTTCAATAGCATCATCTTCTTCAACTTCGGCACGGTCAAAGACAGAGCCTTGCGGAATATCAACGATTTGTACCCTTGCACCAACTTCTATCGGAATGCCGAGTAATGCTGCGATGATGAACAAGAAAATCGCGGAAACGAAGTTAGCTAAGGCACCGGCTGCCATAAAGAATATACGAGGCCAAGGTTTCGCTTGATTAACAGACAGTAACTTCTCTTCTGGCACACCACGCACCATCAACTCATCGCGTTCGCTGATATAAGCACTTTTCTTTGGCTTTTCTTC
Source organism: Anaerolineae bacterium (assembly GCA_030950085.1). Lineage (GTDB taxonomy): Bacteria > Chloroflexota > Anaerolineae > Aggregatilineales > Phototrophicaceae > JAUZRW01. Next base: position 47,914 of record JAUZRW010000039.1, on the reverse strand, counting down.
TGCGTAGGTTTCGTCGTCATCCTCATGCACAGGAACATCACTATCATCTCCGACAGGACCTATCATGTCTTCCCCTAATGGACGCACGAAACCACCGATAGGCAACCAGTTCAGCGTAAATTCTGTTTCGCCCCACATAAACAGCCGCATCATACGAGGTGGGAAACCAACGCCAAATTCGAGGACATTGACACCGATTATTTTTGCGGCAAAGAAGTGTCCTAACTCATGAATGATAATAGCCGGTATCAAAATGAGCGCGAACGCCAAGATAGATGATAGAAAGTTGTTGTTCAATAACAATTCCAGCATGAAGATGCACCTTCACAGTTACGTCGTCAGATAGTGTTATGTCTATTATAAGGGCTTAATTGATTTTGAGGCAAGGACGCTATTCTGCGCTTACCCAACGTTAAGGCAAAATATGGGCAGCACCACCGGCGTTTGCCACACGAACATCTATAACACCTGATAGTGTTTGCAACCTATTTCTTACAGTATCAGCATCATTACTAATGCAAATACAATGGACATTCGGTCCCGCATCCAGTGTATAACAGACTGCTAGACCTTCGCTACGCCAATCTCGGATGGATTCCATAATAGTTAGTGTGGTTGGCTTCCAATAAAAAAGTGGCGGTTGGCTGGTCATCATAACCGCGTGCATCAGATTACTATCCGACTCGACTACTTCGGTAAATGTCGAAAAATCTCTGTCTATAATGGCTTGTTTACAGATTTGAAGCCTCTGAGCTGCTCCTGCCACTCGCGCATTTTGCAAATCACTGGTTTTTGCTGTCGGATGCCCAGCTTGCGATGTGGTGTGTTTATGTTCATCACTGACAATGGCAATAACATCAATCAAATCCCAATAATTAGCTTGCACGACGGTTTCCGCAAATGATTCGCCATGTGTCTTGCCAGTATGCCATTCGACAAAGCCGGCTGGGATAGAGCGCGATGCTGACCCCGAACCTAAGCGTGCCAGTGCTGATAGTTCGCGTTCCGATAGTTCAACTTCGGCAGCAGTGACGGCAGCGAGGGTTAATGCTGCAAATGCGGAGGCTGAGGATGCGATACCTGCACCCATTGGGAAATTGTTCTTAGATTGGACTTGCGCTGGACTGCTTATCTGCAATTGTTTACGTAACTTGTCAAGGTGCTTAGAAACTCGTTCTAATGCTTTACCTGATGCCGATTCGCCATTAATGGTCAAGCTATCTGATGCGAGGGTATCATCCCATAAAACTGTCGTATCAGTATATAAGTTATCAAGGTTCATGCTAATAGAAGGATTAACGGGGAGGCGCAGGTCATCATCTTGATTACCCCAATATTTGATGAATGCAATGTTGGAGTGGGCGCGGGCTGTCGCTTGTCTCATATTTGCTCCTTAAAACGAGTTAAATGTAGTCATTGTAGCGAGAAAATTGTGAGAATATAGGGGATGATTGTCTGTATTCACTGCGTTATAATACGCCCTTTAAGAATTGTCTCACGAGCAAAATGGAGTTTGTGTGCAAGCACTTATCGGGCTTCTCCGTACTATGCGCCCTAAACAATGGATAAAAAATGTTCTATTTGTATTTCCGGCAATCATATTTGACCGCCAACTGACGAACTCAGATTCCCTTGTACGAGTGATTTTCGCCTGTGTTTTGCTCATTCTTATGTCGGGAACGGTGTATATCATCAATGATTTGGTGGATATCGAAAAAGACCGCCAACATCCGAAGAAGAAGAATCGCCCCCTACCCGCAGGTCAATTACCAAAGACACTCGCACAGGTTGCTGCCGTTATCCTTCCCACAGCAACCCTAATTGCTGCATGGTTCTTCGATAAAGAACTGAGTCTGGTTTTAGCAATCTACCTTATCATCCAGATTGCGTATTCATTCTGGTTAAAAAATGTCGTTATTATTGATGTTCTGACAGTTACATCAGGCTTTTTACTCAGGGTATTAGCAGGGGTTGTTGTGATTGATGTAGCGAATTTCTCGCCATGGCTCTATGCGTGTTCAGGACTACTTGCCCTATTTTTGGCAGTTGGCAAGCGGCGACAAGAACTTATGACACTCGGCGAACAGGCGTTGCAAACACGCCCTATTTTCAAAGAGTACAATCTGGCTCTAATTGACGATATGATGCGCCTCGTGACGACATCGACCTTTATTGCTTATTTGCTCTATACTATTGAGGCGGATATTGGTAGTTTTCGTGGGACTAAACTCGCCTTACTGACTGTCCCATTTGTGTTATATGGCTTATATCGCTATTTATACCTGATGCACGTTAAAGGTGAAGGCAGCGCCCCCGATGAAGTCTTGCTCCGTGACCGTCCATTACAACTAGCCATGGTAGGATGGGGCTTATCGTTTATTATTTTACTATACTTGTTACCAGTCGGCAGTTAATACGTGATGATTCAGGTTAGCGCACCTGCAAAAATCATTCTGTTTGGTGAACATGCTGTCGTATACGGACAAGCTGCAATAGCTGTTCCCATCAGTAGTCTAAGAGCCGAAGCCCATGCTGAGTTTAGTCGTGATAAGTTAAGCATCATTGCGCGTGATTTAGATAATAAAATTATATATTTTGATGGCGATGACCCCCTCGCAGAAACAGCACGCCTCACGCTGAAAAAACTCAATTTGAAGGCACTCCAAGCGAAAATCATAGTACAATCCAATATTCCAATTGCGAGTGGACTGGGTAGTGGCGCTGCAATTAGCACTGTTATTATTCGGGCAATATGTGGTCTAACACAGAATAATCTATCCAACCAAGAAATCAACAAGCTAGTCTATGAAATCGAAAAAATCTATCATGGCACACCTAGCGGCATTGATAATACAGTGATTGTCTATGAAGAAGCGATTTACTTCGTGCGAGAACAGCCTATTCAGCATATTGCAAATGAAAAGCCACTAATACTGCTAATTGGTAATACAGGAAAAGCGTCGCTAACAAAAATTGCAGTTGGCGATGTTCGCAAATTATTTGAGTTTAAGCCGGAGCATATCAAACCCGTCATCGAAAAAATTGGGTGGATTGCACAATCAGCACGCCAAGCCATGCAGAATGGCGATATACAGAGGTTAGGGCAATTGATGTTTGATAATCATGCTCTACTGCAACAATTGACGGTATCATCGCCTGAATTAGATGCCTTAGTCGTAGCTGCGAAAGATGCGAGTGCCCTCGGCGCAAAGTTATCCGGCGGTGGTCGGGGTGGTAATATGATTGCTTTGGTGACTGATGACACAAAAGCACAAGTAAAACAGGCGCTTTTAGGTGCAGGCGCAGTACAAGTCTATGAAACAACCATTGCGAAGAGTGACTTATGATAACCTTGCTCAAAATTGGCGGCTCACTGATTACTGATAAAAATCAACAGGCAACTTTTCGGCAAACTGTCATGGCACAGGTAGCGGCTGAAATCAGTGCTGCACTAGCTAGTCAACCCACACTCAAACTGATTATTGGGCATGGGAGTGGTTCGTTTGGGCATTTTGAGGCAGCGCGATATAACACCATGACGGGAGTACAGTCGGCAGACGAATGGGTGGGTTTTGCGAAAGTAGCGACTATCGCGGCAGAACTGAATTATTTAGTCGCAAAAGAACTACACAAGGTAACTATTCCAGCACTACGAATACAACCTTCTGCATCAATTCTTGCAGAAGATGGTGTTATCAAGCAAATGAGCCTAAGAAGTGTCGAACGGGCTTTGGAGAATAACCTCATTCCGCTTATCTATGGTGATGTCGCCTTCGATACTGTACGCGGCGGAACAATCGTATCAACCGAAACAATCTTTACGTATTTTGCATCGCAATTACCTATCAACCGTATCATCTTATTGGGTGAAGTTGATGGCGTATATGACAATCGACAAAATATAATTGAGACTATTACGCCTGCTAATTTCCAAGATTATCAATCTGCATTGGGCGCTTCCGGCGGCGTAGATGTGACAGGTGGCATGTTAAGCAAAGTACAAGATATGCTGAAACTCGCATCACGAGAACCATACCCTGTGATTCAGATTATCAATGGCACGCGGCGAGGTATTATTCGTGATGCTTTAACGGGCGTTCCAGTAAAAGGCACGACTATCAAAGTCAACTAGCGATTGATACTGACATCATGCAATATTGGCGAACCATATAGGTCATACCGTAAACCTTGAATATTTGCTGTGAAAGCGTTGAGAACGACTCTATCGCTGACAGGCAAAATGAGAGATTGTTCTAATATAATGGCTTGTACACGACCATAAGATAACCGTCTTTCATCTGGGTCACGAATTCGCTCGGCTTCAAGCAGTAGATTGTCAAGTTCTGGTGAATTGAAGCCCGACCAATTTTGCGGCACAGCACTAATGAAATGTTGATTGAGGATATAGGGGTCAAGACCAAAAGTATCTAAGGCAATGAGGTTATAGTCGCCTTCTGCCGCAGCTTCTAATACGGCGCTTTGTCCGGGAACAGGGCGCAGCTCAACATGAATACCGATTGTTTCCCATTGCGCTTTCAAAAATTGTGCAACATTTGGTAGTAAATCATCTGGCGAATGAAGCACCGTGATAGATAAAATTTCCCCGTCTTTTTCCAGAGTGCCATCGCCGTTTTCGTCAATATATCCAGCCTGAGCCAGTAAAGATTGTGCTTGTTGAAGATTGTACGCATACACATTCCGTACACCCCGATTATAGTAAAGGCTATTCGCAGACAGTGGGCCCCACGCAACAGGCGAAAATCCTCCATATATCGTTTCTGCAATAGATGTGCGATTCGCGGCATAATTTAATGCTTGCCGTACCGCAAGATTGTCAGTCGGCGAGAAATCTGTATTGTAGTAAAACTGTAAGGGTTGTCCCGGAATGGGTGTCGGTAGCACGACGATATCTAAATTATTGCTTAAGCTACGGGCATCTATCGGCGACAAACCACCCATAATTTGCACGTTTCCTTGTTCAAGTGCTGCCAGCCGCGCTTCAGCATCTCGGAAAAAACGAAATTCAATTTCCTGAACTGCATTTACAGGCGGTGGATTATAAAAGCTAGGATACCATGTGTAATTAGGATTACGTCGAATCACTATCCTATCTTCGGGGACATATTCAACCAATTCAAATGCACCTGTACCAACTTGATGAAATTGATAACGTAAAGGCGTATCTGCATAGCGATTAAAAGCTGTCGGACTTGCAATACTGAGATAGACCTGACTCAATGAATCAAGAAAGGGTTCAAATGGACGGCTTAAATTGATTTTGATAGAGTACGCATCTAACACTTGGTAACTGACAATCGGGCCGAGTAATTGCCGAGTATATTGTGACCCTATTTCTGGGTTCAAGATACGTTGTAAATTATCAGCAACCGATTGTGACGTAAAAGCTGTTCCATCATGAAAAACAACATCTTCACGCAAATAGAACGTGTACGAAAGACCATCTGCTGATATCTCCCACGATTGCGCCAAGCCCGGCACAAATTCACGAGTTTCGGGGTGTCTATAAACCAGCGTTTCATAAATCTGCCGCAAGATAATACTGAGTTCTTGGGATGTATGGAGATGGGGGTCAATTCCCGTCACACTTTCAGTCAGACCATACACAATACGATTGTTTGATTGTGGCGCTGACGAATCAAGAATGCTACAGGCACTGGTCAACAGTACAACAATCAGCAGTGTCGCTATTTGCCTGATGTATTGCATATTCAACCTTTGCAGGACACTAGCCATCAGTTACGATTTGTACTCAAGTACGGCGCGACATTGTAGCAGAGTTTGTCGGGTAGGGAATAGACGTGACAACAATTAGAAGCCCCCAACTCATCACCCCGCCAAAAGAAGAAGAGGAGATTTATCCCTATCGCCGCGCATGGCGTAGTGTTTTTATTGAAACGGGTATTTTGACCATTTTATTGCTAGTGTTTTTCGTACTATTTAACTTACTAGGAATCACTGTTCCACAACGACTTTTATTGCCGTTCAACTTGCTGATTGTCTTGTTACCTACCCTCTTGTGGCTTGTATTCTCGCGTGTGCCAGAACGATTAGTTGTTGAACCCCGTCGGCGCTTATTAACAACATTTGTGGTGACAGCACTTGTCGCTAATGCTATCGGTATTCCCCTATTGGATAATGTTTTGCAACCCAACGATTGGCTACCACTTGCCTCAACACTCAATCGTATTATGGGCTATACGACAACCGTTGCTATTCTCCAAGAATTTTTGAAATACCTTGTCATTCGCTATATTGTTTGGCCGGAATATTATCGAGTACGGACAGATGCAATTGCCTATGGAGCTGCATCGGGCGTGGCTTATGCTATGGTGATTAGCTTGAATTATCTATTTCAAAATCCGATGGCGACACCTGATGCCATCATGTTACGTGTTTTTGCGACAACGACCCTCAATATTGTGGGTAGTGTCATTGTTGCCTACGGTCTAGCCGAAAGTCAGTTTTCAAATGCCTTGTCATTTTTACTGCCAATAACAGTACTTTTAGCGGCTATTGTGAATGGTATTGCGATTGCTATGCGACCCACTTTTATGAAAGCGACATTAGGTTTAACAATCAGCGCAGAAAAAACCATTTTCGGAGTCATTTTTGCACTCATTCTTTATATCGTGCCAATTGTAACCTTACTTTTCCTGTTTAATGTTTCCGAGCGACGCGAGCAAGACAAACTCGCAGGGCAGGATATTTAAGCGATGGAAGTATTGGAGATTATCGGCGAATCGCAAGATTTAACCTTACGTCAGCGATGGGCGAATGTTTTTGCGATACTGCTTTCTGTATTACTATTGCTTGTCGGGCTTAATCTTCGTAATCAACTAGCGACGGCTGCCGTATTATTCGAGAGTCCACAGGCGGGTATCACGGCTTTTTATCCACAAAACTGGCTTCTTGATTCTTCCAGTGATTATGTTTTTCGAGTGCGTGATATGTCTCGTTCAGGCTTCAAGACAACATTCCAAGTCAGTGTGCAACCTGTAGGGTCAGATGCCGAAGAGCGCAATGTCGCAGACCGTTTGACATTGAACCGATTGCAGACATTTACCGCTTATCAGGTTTTATCGCAGCAAGCGTATTTGTTGCCGAATGATGTCTCTGCACAGGCAGTATCGTATAGCTACGTCAGTTCAGATGTGAGTCCGTTCTTGCAAGGTGTTCCGACGGTTGTACAAGGGTTGGATATACTAACCATTAGTGGTGGTCAAGCCATTATCATTACGTTTCGTGCTGATGCCGATACTTATCAACACGAGTTACCGCGCTTTGAGGAATTTTTGAGAAGGTTGCAATTCTAATGACACGTTTTCGGAATCTTTTAGTCGGGATGCTCATGTGCTTAGTTCTGATACGCACGAATATTTCTAGTACGGCACAAAATATTGACCTAGAACTGATTCAGCAAGCCACAGTTTTTATCATCCAAGCGGAAGGCTCTAATTTGAGTACACGCTGCATTGGCTCAGGAACGATTGTGCGCTATGACGGTTTAATTTTAACGAATGCCCACAATGTAGTACCTAGTGCAACTTGTCTCGGTGAAGAACTCATTATTGCTATGACACTCAACCCTAATGACCCACCCGTGCCAAAGTATCGCGCAGAAATTGCACAGGTTGATGAAAGCTATGACCTCGCCCTTCTCAGAATTACCCGTGAATTAGATGGGCGCTTAATCGAGGCTGATGAACTCCCTATTTTACCGTTTGTTGAGATTGCTAGAACAGAAAGTATAAGCCTTGACGAAACAATCACGGTTGTCGGCTACCCTGATGTGGGTAATGATGCCGTTCAATCCATTCGTGGAACAATTACCGGCTTTATTGCAGAACCCGATGGAGGTGAGCAAGCGTGGATTAAAACCGTAGGTGTTGAGGCTTTTCGCGGCACAATGTCCGGCGGTGGCGCTTATAATCAAGAAGGTCAACTGATAGGCGTACCAACATCTGCACCTCTAGTACAGCAAGTCGGAGAAAATTGCCGCCTGCTAGAAGATACCAATGGTGATGGCTTTATTAATGCCAATGATGCTTGCATCCCGATTGGCGATGCGATTAGTGTTTTACGTCCAGCGACTTTTGCATTGCCTCTCGTTCGGAGTGCCTCGCTTGGATTAGATGTTAATATTTTAAGTTCGCTGGATACAAGTACAACCATTAGTGAAACACCCACTGTCGATAGACTGTTTTTTGCTACAGCCGTTACAAATGGACTACCTAATCGTGTCATCGGCAGTGCGCCAACAGGAACAAACAGCTTGTATCTGTTTTTCGATTATAGAAACTTTACGTCTAATACAGTTTATGAGCTACGAGTCACGATTGATGGTATTCCGAGTCCAACCTTTAGTTTGCCACCAGTACGGTGGAGTGGTAACAATAATGGCTTATGGTATATCGGGAGTAGCGGTATTCCATGGGCAAATGGTTCATATGAATTTCGGCTTTTCGTGAATGGATTCGCTGCCGCGAGTCGTTTTATTACGGTTGGTGGTTCTCCACAAGAACAACCGACCTTCTCCAATGTTGTTTTTGGCTTGCTAGATGACAATAATAATTTACAGGGAGAATCTTATATTTTACCGACTGGAAATATTGCTTCTGCACGCTTTATTTATCAAAATATGACACTCGGAACGCAGTGGACATCCGTTTGGTATTATAACGGTATTCCATTGAACAATCCGGTCTATGATAGCTGGTCATCAGATGATGGGATTAGCGGTTCACGAGATGATGTGAGTATCCGTCCTGATGGTGGACTGCGTCCCGGTAACTACCGTGTCGATTTGTACATTGTTGAGGATGGTGATGCCAGATTGAAAACAACAGGAGACTTTGTTGTGGCAGGCGCACCTGCTGGCGCATTACCCGATGTCTTTAGCAATATTGAATTCCGACGGACTGATAGCCCCTTCGCACAACCCACTGGCACGCCCGCAATTAGTTTCCCAGATGGTGCTAATACCATTTTTGCACAATTTAATTGGCAACGTATCTCTGGTGGTACATTATGGACAATTCAATGGTTAGTTGACGGCACATTATTCTATGAAGAAACGCTTGCGTGGAACGCGCCGGATAGCGGTAATGATTTTACAATTCGATTGACAGCATCTGATGGTTTACCAGATGCGACATATACCATGAATTTGCTCATTAATGGCATTTTGCTAGAAACGGCTCAAGTTTCTGTGGGTATTGGGCAACTCAGTATTGATAATTTAGCGGCTGTAGGGGGCATTCAACTACGGGGACAGGTGATTGATGGGGATACACAAGAAGGTATCGAAGGCGTTACATTTGTCCTCATTAGCGAAGATTACTCGATTGCAGATTTCACATGGCAGCAAGACCAAATTTATGCTCTAGCGGTGACAGACCAGAATGGCGATTTTGAGATTGACCGCCCCTTGCAATTTGAAGCACCCTACTCTGTTTATGTGCTGGTAGAAGGCTACTTGCCAATTACGCAAGATGGCTTTGCTATTACACAAGAGAGATTTGAAGAAGTCGGTGGCAATCCGATTGAGATGCTTATTCCCATGACGAAGGATTGAGATGAGGCAGAAAAAACAACGTTTGGATACACTCGTTCATGAGCGTGGACTAGCTGCAACACGCTCCAAAGCACAGGGACTCATTATGGCAGGTGAAGTCATGGTTAATGGTGTGGTTGTTGATAAATCTGGTACAAAATTAGGCTCGGATGTTGTTATCACTGTGAAACAACGTCCGCCTTATGTGAGTCGTGGTGGCGAGAAATTGGCTGGAGCATTATCTGATTTTAGCTTAGATGTTACTAATTGTATTTCTGCTGATGTCGGGGCTAGTACAGGTGGTTTTACGGACTGCCTACTGCAAAATGGCGTGGCACGAGTCTATGCGATTGATGTTGGCTATGGTCAATTAGCACACAAAATTCGTGTGGATGAGCGCGTCATTGTTATAGAACGTACTAATGCTCGTTATCTTGAGATACTCAACGAACCCGTCAATCTTGTTGTCGTAGATGCCTCGTTCATCTCATTGAAATTATTACTTCCTGCAATACAAAAGTGGTTATGCCCACAAGCGGATATTGTTGCCCTTATCAAACCGCAATTTGAGGCTGGGAAAAGTGATGTTAGCAAAGGCGGCGTGGTCAAAGATAGTAAAATTCATGCACGGGTCATTCAAGATATCGCTGAATTTACCTTATCACTCAATTTCTCGGTGATGGGCTTAACGATGTCACCTATCAAGGGCGCAAAAGAAGGCAACACAGAATTTCTCATCTGGTTGCAGCATGGTAAGCCAACGCAAAACCCGATTGATTTTATCACGAGCATTGAGACAATTCTCGTCTCCGAATAGCTATTCCCCTATTATTCATAGACTGCAATCCGATATAATGACCTTAAGAGACAATCAAAGGCGAAATGTTTACACCTATGAATCAGAGTCATATTCGGAATTTTTGTATTATCGCGCACGTTGACCACGGCAAAAGCACTTTAGCAGACCGCTTGTTAGATTTGACTAGCACTGTTGCTGATCGTGATAAAAAAGAGCAACTCCTCGACAGTATGGATTTAGAGCGCGAACGGGGTGTCACGATTAAGGCATCGGCTGTGCGAATGCACTACAAGGCTGATGATGGCGAAGACTATATCATCAATTTGATTGACACACCCGGTCATGTCGATTTTACCTATGAAGTGAGCCGTGCTTTACAAGCCTGTGAAGGGGCAACACTGGTAGTTGATGCGAGTCAAGGGGCAGAAGCGCAAACACTGACTAATGTTTATCTTGCGCTTGAGCAGGATTTAGAAATTATCCCTGTTGTCAACAAAATCGACCTTCCATCAGCACGTCCTGATGATATAGCACAAGATTTAGAAGATTTACTCGGCGCAGTATCAGCAAATGACATGCTGCGAATTTCGGCGAAAAGCGGTATCGGTGTACGTGATGTCATGGAAGCTGTTGTTGAGCATGTACCACCCCCATCGGGTGATACCGATGCCCCACTACGCGCCCTCATTTTTGATTCACATTATGACCCATATAAAGGGGTTGTCGCCTATGTCCGAGTGATGGATGGTTCTGTAAAGAAAAGAGAGTCTCTTCGTTTGATAGCGACTAACGTTAAATTTGAGGCTATCGAGATTGGGGTATTTTCGCCAAATATGAGTCCCATTGATGGACTTTCTACAGGTGAAGTAGGATATATCGCTACGGGACTGAAAACAATTCAAGAATGTCGTGTTGGGGATACCATTACACTAGCAAATGGTGGCGCACAAGAGGCTCTACCCGGCTATAAACAAATCAAGCCCATGGTTTTCGCAGGTATCTATCCAACAGAGAATGATGCTTATAGTGATTTACGGGATGCACTAGAAAAATTGCAACTCAATGATGCGTCCTTACAATTCACACCGGAAACATCACAAGCACTAAATTTTGGCTTTCGTGTTGGTTTTCTTGGCTTGTTCCATATGGAGATTATTCAAGAACGATTAGAGCGCGAGTATGACCTTGACATTTTAGCAACTGCGCCGAGTGTCGAGTATGAGGTTGTTAAGCGCGATGGAAGCGTCATTCATATTGACAGTCCGGCACGGTTGCCCGATGAGAATACAATTGCCGAAATTCGTGAGCCTTGGATGAAAATCCAAATCTATACGCCTCAAGATTATATTGGTCCTATTATGGAACTTGCGATTGGGAAGCGTGGTGAGGTGCTAAATCAGGAGTTTATTGATGCCAGCCGGGTGATTTTGCACTATACAATCCCATTGGCTGAGCTGATTATCGACTTTTATGACCGCCTCAAGAGTGTGACACAGGGTTATGCCAGTCTCGATTATCAATTTGATGAATATCGCACAGAAGATTTAGTCAAACTGGATGTGTTAGTGAATAATGAACCAGTGGATGCTTTAGCTCTGATTGTTCACAGAGATGATGCGTATCATAAGGGGCAAAGACTCGTTTCTAAGTTAAAGGAACTCATCCCACGACAGATGTTTGTTGTACCTGTACAAGCGGCAGTGGGTAAAAAGATTATCTCGCGTGCGAATGTTAAAGCGATGCGGAAAGATGTTCTAGCAAAATGCTATGGTGGCGATGTGACCCGTAAGAAGAAGCTGCTCGAAAAGCAGAAAAAAGGCAAGAAGCGTATGAAAATGATTGGGTCAGTGGAAGTACCACAAGAAGCATTTATGGCACTCCTTAGCCTAGATGATGACTAGAAACCTATTTGTTTTTCAGATGCAATGTGACTGAGCGTCGCTTGCATCTGGTGAGTGGGTATTTGACCTGTTTCGTGTAGTTCGCCGATGATATTTTCCAGTGAAAACACAGATAAAATGGGAATATCACCTATGCTTTGCTGCGAGGTCATCAGAGCAAGGATTGTGTGAATATTTAACCCGACCTGTTGACAGCCGCTAATAAATTTGGGTACATCCGTAGTGATGCTATTAAGCAATAAGCAAGCCGGATGTCCGATGTCGTATGCGCCGACTAAATCATCAACAGGTTGTCCGCTTCCACTACGATTATAAACCAGTGAAACACCCTCTTTTTGTGCGACTGCACTCGCTATAGCCACACAATCTGTATACCCTATGAGTCGGTCAAAGGGCTTATTGGGTAGATTATGGATAACCGCATCAATAATGCTTGCAAATAGTGGCGGATACGCTGGAATCATCTCCAGACGTAAACGATAAGGATATCGTTTGCCATTCGACACAAAAATGCCGAATTGAAGAATACCTGTATCGAGTAGTTGCTGTGCAATCATTGTATTTTTTCTTTGTCACTGTTATCGCTGAAGTGTTGCTTTAGTTGCTGCCAAACATAAGACATTGACCATTGTGCCACCCACCCTCGCGCAAGGTCACTCTTGCCACCGAAGCCATAGACACGAGATTTGATAGTGTCGCCTACTGCAATTGCAACTGTCGTCGCATAGTCGCTATCCGCATTTTCTTCGATATCTGGCAAGCTGAGTATGACAATACTCGCATCAACATTTGTATCTGCGATTAATGCTGTTGCCCGTTCTGTGGCTAATTCACGCATAGAGAGCCGTGCATTGTCAGAATTTCTGAAATCGTCTGGATGAGTATATTGCTGGGATTGCACTAAGACATCATGACCATTGGCAACTGATTTGATATGACCTGATATTGCATCATCAATACCTGCCTCAAGAATTGCGAGATGGGCATTGTTTTTGGCTAATAGATTAACCAAAACCTCCTCTAATCGGACATCGCCTTCACCAAAAATGAATTGACCTGCTTTTTCCATGACATCCTGTGCTGTCTTGGCTAATAATTCATCTGCTTCGACTTCTGTACTGGCTTTTGCTGTAATGCGAACATCAATAACACCGTGATGAGCTGCCAGCCCAATTGTGGGGTTAGACTGATTGAGCAAGTCATGACCGAGCATATCATCTAAGGTACTTTCCCCGATGCCAGCTGTCTTTAGAGTACGCGCTTTGATAATGCCTAGTTGGTATTTTTCTTGCAGATAGGGAATGATACGTTCATTCAGCAAGAATTTCATTTCACGAGGAACACCGGGTAAACTGATTATCGCTTTTTTCTCAACTTCAACAATAAACGATGGGGCTGTTCCAACAGGATTATTTATCGTCATTGCGCCTGCCGGAAGAAATGCTTGCCTGCGATTATTATCTGTCATTTTCGCATTAAATTGTTCAAATCGAGCGGCAATTTCATCGAGTAAATTTTGATGAAACTCTAATTTTCTGTCAGTCGCTAGAGCCACTGCCTGACGGGTGATATCATCAACCGTTGGACCTAAGCCGCCACAAGTAATCACAACATCAGCCCGACTCAGTGCCAGAGTAAGAGCATTGGCAATGCGTTGTTCATTATCGCCCACGCTAGTCATATAATAGAGATTGATACCCACATCTCGGAATTTTCTTGCGATATACACTGAATTTGTATCTGTAATCTCTCCTAGTAGAATTTCTGTACCAATAGCGACAATTTCTGCATTTACATTATCGGATACCATGCAATCTCCTGTGAATGATTGGAAGTAAAACGAATTTTTGCAATTTCCAAAATAGTCATTATAATCTATTTGCATATTGAGATTTTACACATTGCAAAAACTTTGTGCAAAATAACCAAATAACTTGCAAATATATAAAACTATCGTTTGACGGAGGGTTTCTGTGGCAAGTGTAACTTTTGAAAATATTGTAAAGACTTTCGGAGATGTGACGGTCATTTCTGACCTCAATCTCGAAGTTGCAGATAAAGAATTTATGGTTTTCGTAGGTCCTTCTGGTTGTGGTAAATCGACGACATTGCGGATGCTTGCCGGTCTGGAAGAAATTTCCGATGGACGTATCATGATTGGTGACCGCGTTGTCAACAATGTTGCACCGAAAGACCGCGATATTGCAATGGTGTTCCAGAGCTATGCGTTATACCCACATATGACAGTTTTCGACAATATGGCGTTTGGTTTGCGCCTACGTAAGACACCCAAACAAATTATTGAAGAACGTGTCAATGAGGCAGCTAAAAGTCTCGGTATTGAACATTTGCTAGACCGTCGCCCACGCCAACTATCGGGTGGTCAACGCCAACGTGTCGCTGTGGGTCGTGCCATTGTGCGTGAACCAGCCGTATTCTTGATGGATGAACCACTCTCTAACTTAGATGCTAAACTCCGTGTAGAAGCCCGTTCATTTATCAGCAAATTGCATCAACGCTTAGAAACAACCTTCATTTACGTCACACATGACCAAGTAGAAGCGATGACAATGGGTACTCGCATCTGTGTACTCAATGCAGGTCGTCTACAACAAGTAGATTCACCGTTTGACCTCTACCACAACCCCTATAACGTTTTTGTGGGTGGATTTATCGGCAGTCCTTCTATGAACTTCTATGATGCACGGCTTGAAGAAGGTGAAAATGACGCGCTAACGATTGACACAGGCGTATTCAAACTGGATGTGCCACCATCAAAAGCAGCACCCTTCCGTAGCCATATCGGGCGCGAAGTAATTTTTGGTGTTCGCCCTGAAGATATGCACGACATGGATTATCAACCACCCGGCATTATACCAGCGCAGATTGAGGCGAATGTTGAAGTAATTGAGCAGATGGGTAATGAAATGATTATCTATCTTGAAGAAGGTGGTAAGAACTTCATTGCTCGTACTGACCCACGAACAAAAGCTCGTATTGGTGGTCGCCTTACTTTGGCACTGAATCTCGATAATATGCACATTTTTGACCGTGATACAGAAATTTCACTGGCATACGAAAGCAAACATGAAGCATCAAAAGCCTAATACGCTATAAGTTAGGTCTGAACGCAAAATAAAAACCACCTGTGCATGGGTGGTTTTTTCATGTTAAATTTTAGTAGCATTACGATAGCAACATAGGACGAAATTTATAACCATAGATAATCATACCCTGTTGACCCTCGCTTGTTAGCTTGCGAGTCACCATTTCTACACGGTCACCGATTGTAATATTATCATCGACATCTGTTAGCTGCGCTGTGATAATTGCCCCTTCGTCTAACTTGACCAATGCCAAAATATAGGGAGCATTATCTTCATAACCTAGTGGTGGGTCTTGAACAACAGTGTAGCTATAAACCTCGCCTGTACCAGCAAATTCATAGCTTTCTGAAATATGGTTCGTCCGTACTTGTGCCATGTTTTATTACCCCTTATGCTGCTGGTTGTTCGGCTTTGTTCTTTGTTTCAGCCAATTTTTCGGCATTAGTGTCTGGTTTCGTCATCATTGGTCGATTCACAATTTGAGGCTTACCATCGTTATAACGCACGCCTATTAGACGATAGCGTTGTGTTTTCATTCTCCAAAAACGAGGTACTTGCATGAGTTTGTGTTCCTTAAACTTGTCTCATCGTTTTCTCATAGATTGTGCTTTTTTGCACAAGTTCACCCGAATTATAGATGCGGCACACTATCAAAACCTATCAAGGGACTGCTTTCGGCTATCAGAGGCTATCCGATACACAAGATATGTGTCGCGACTGTACTACTAAGACCGCCCATATTTTGAATCATGGCAATTTTTGCATTATTAACTTGATTTTCACCTGCATCACCGCGTAATTGCAAAGTAGCTTCTACAGCCTGATAAACACCCGTTGCTCCTGCGGGATTACCTCGACTCTTGAGTCCGCCGAAAGTACTAATTGGAATAACACCTTCAAGACCAATTCCCGTGTTTGTTGCCAACTTCCAACCATCACCGCGTTTAGCAAAACCAGCAGCTTCAAGGGATAATGCTGCTAAAATAGTGAATCCATCGTGAAGTTCAAACAAATCAATTTCTTGGTGCGACAGATGCGCCTGTTGTAATGCTGTCTGTACCGAAGATTGCACGGCTGTCAAATGCAACATATCTTTACGTTCTTGAATCATAAAAGCATCAGTTGTGACACTACTCGCAGCAATCGTAATGGGTTGCGGCACTAAATCTTGGGCAACATCTTGACGAGTAATAACAATCGTCGCCGCACCATCGCCATCTGGCGCACTATCGAATAGATTGACGGGCGCAGCAACCATCGGCGCGTGTGCAAATGCTCCATCACGAATCGTATTGCGATACATCGCATATTGATTTCGTTTGCCATTGGCATGGGCATTAATACTAAACCCCTCAAAGTCAGAAAGCTCTAAACCATATTCATACATATATCGACGCATAAGCAAGGCAGCCATTGAAGGCAAGGTAGCGCCGTGAATAACCTCATAATCCGCATCAAGGCTTATCGTTCGTGCCTTTGTACGACTAGCACCTACAATATCAGTTGCTTTTTCTACACCGATAACCAGTGCTGTATTCACAAGACCAGATAAAACAGCCATATGTGCCGTTCGTAGAGCAGCTCCGCCCGAAGCATCTCCGGCTTCAACAGTATATGCCTCAATGCCATCTAGCCCGATATAGTCTGCTATCAATGCTCCCAAATGTGTTTGCCCATTGAATGTGCTGCCATAGGCATTTGCCACATAAATTGCATCAACTGTATTTAAGCCAGCATCTTCAAGCGCCTTTTGTGCGGCTTCGGCGGCTAATTCTCGTAAGCTTAAACCCCAATGCTCACTTACAGGAGTCATGCCAATACCAACAATTGCTGTTTGTGTCATTATCATTTACCTCATGCTTTCAGTTTTCCACGATAGCGAGTATAGGTGGCATAATCAATTTTTGTCCGACGCTGAATGTAATCTTGTGTTGTTGGTGCTAAATGCCGTTTCGATTCGATGTTGTCTGTTACTAGCAAATCGAAGGCATCGGAACCTGCCCCACTACCATAACTAATCATCAGAATACGGTCTCCTGCCTTTGCGATATCCAATATTGCCGTCAAACCTAACATACATGAACCGGAATATACGTTTCCGATATTGTTAGCGAGTAAGCCTGTTGCGATTTGTTCTTGAGAAAAGCCTAACATTTTCGCTGCACGGCTTGGGAATTTGACATTCGGCTGATGAAATACAGCATGAGTATAATCACTCGCTTTCGTAGCCATCATTTCCATTAACTGTGTTGCTGCCGATAAGGTGTGATTGAAATATGCAGGCTCGCCTGTGAATCTGTCGCCGTGACTAGGATATGTTTGTTCAGCACGTCGCCAAAAATCGGGAGTGTCGGTCACAAAACTGTAGCTTCCCTGATAAATAGCAACCGCCTCATCCGCAGAACCTAGTATGAATGCTGCTCCACCAGAAGCTGCTGTATATTCCAAAGCATCGCTCGGACGACTCTGTGCCGTGTCCATTCCAATACTGAGCGCGTACTGTCCCATGCCACTTCCGACTAAGCCAATTGAGGCTTGAATTGCCTCTGTACCAGCTTTGCAAGCAAATTCCCAATCAGCCGCTTGAATATTCGGGGCAGCACCGATGCTTTCTGCGACAATGGTGCTAGTGGGTTTGACAGCATAAGGATGGCTCTCGCTACCGACCCAAACAGCCCGTAGATGTTGTGGGTTAATCTGTGCGCGTTTTAGTGCATTTCGCGCCGCTTCAATTGACATTGTAATGACATCTTCATCAAGTCCAGCGACTGCTTTTTCCTTAATAGGTGACGTACCGAGTCCATTTGTCCAGACTCTAGCAATATCATGTCCTGCTAAACGATAACGCGGAATGTATGCGCCATATCCGACTATCCCGACAGATGTGTCAGGTTGCATGAGCCATGAGTTCGTAGTCATTGATTTTTATCCTGTAATTCTGCAACGATTTCTTTTGCCCGTTGTAGGCGAATCTTATTTTCTTCAACTAATAGGTGGGCAACTTGGCTTACTTGTTCGTTACTTGCACCTGCGGCAACAGCGAGTTGCCGAGCGTGCATTCGCATGTGTCCGTGCTGAATACCTTCTGTTGCGAGTGCGCGTAGTGCGCCAAGATTTTGTGCGAGACCAACAGTAGCAATAATCTCGGCGAGTTCGCGTGAGGATGGATTACCTAGTATTTTCATGACAACTTTTGCAGTCGGATGAACTCGTGTTGCGCCTCCAACAGTGCCTACTGCAAGTGGAAGTTCAATCGAGCCGCGTAGATTGCCATCATCATCTTGCCACCATTTGCTTAAACTGCTATAAGTGCCACTACGCGCAGCATAGGCATGGACACCTGCTTCAACGGCTCTCCAATCATTGCCTGTAGCGATGAGAACTGCATCTATGCCGTTCATGATGCCTTTGTTGTGAGTGGTGGCACGATAGGGGTCAATCTCTGCGAAAATACCAGCTTCTACAATGGAACGAACGACTTGCTTACCAGAAACATTATTACGAGCAAGGATCTGGGCTGGTATCATTCCCTCTGCGTAGGCTTTACGCTTGTCGGTCAAATTACTTAGGATTCGTAAATTGACTCGTCCACCTGTGATTTCTTCAATAAAGGGAGCAAGGTGTTCTACGGCTGTATTGATAGCATTTGCTCCCATAGCTTCACGAGTATCATAGAGTAGATGGATGATAACCATGCTTCCAATAGGCGTGTCGGTGAAAATTCGTGTTTCAATATCTATAGCACCACCACCTCTAGCGACGATGCTGCCACTGACTCTATTGGCTTCCTCAATAAGTTGATGCTTATGTTCACAGATGATTTGAACAGCTTGCTCTGGATCGTTGATATCAAGAAGTTGGATTTGTCCTATCATAATAGGTTCGTCGCTGTGAGTGGTGAATCCACCTCCTTCACGAAATAATCTAGCTGCATTGCTGACTGCGGCTATAACGGAAGGCTCTTCGATAGCCATTGGTATGAGGTAATCTGTGTTATTGATGAGAAAATTTGTACCGATACCGAGAGGTAAGCTGAAAGTTCCAATTGCATTTTCAACCATGTGACTAGCATCTTCAGTAGATAAACTGAGGATGTTTCTAAGAACGTTAGTCTCGGTATTAGATAGATTTGCCCATTGTGAAATGGTGTGTATACGTTGGTCTAAGGTGTTTTTGTAGAATCCTGTGATTCGTGATGTTTTTGTTTTCATGGATCTGAATTTAGCATGATGTATCTGTCAAAATCTATCATATTGTGAAAATGAGAACTATCTAATGTTGTTCATCTAATGACTATGCGAAACATCTTGACATATCGAGATAGAACCCCATAATAATTATATGAACAAAAATAATCTGACTAAAATTATCCTCTTACACATCATACTCACTATCTTTATAAATACCCCAACAGCGCATAATCACCAACAACTCCCTGACACAACAGGCGATGGCACATTGCGCCGCATACATGTTCCGATTCTGATGTACCATTACGTCAGTGAATTACCCCCAAATGCAGATGATATTCGCACCAGACTGACCGTTTCGCCGCAAAGATTTCGCGCTCATATCCAATATCTTCAATCACAGGGCTATAACACTATCTCACTATACGAAATCGACCTTGCATTAGAAAACGGCACACCGCTACCCTCTAATCCTGTTGTTTTAACCTTTGACGATGGCTACATTGACCACTACGCAACCGTTTTTCCAATACTCCAAGAATATGGTTTTACTGGAACTTTTTTCGTTGTCAGTGAATTTGCAGATAATAATCGTCCCAGATATATGTCATGGGAACAAATTACAGAGATGGCAAATGCCGGCATGAGTATCGAATCGCATACAAAAACCCACGCTGACTTGCGTGAGCGTAACTATGATTTTCTTATTTACGAAATTTTGGGAAGTGCCGAAAGTATTGCATACTATACAGGGGTTGAACCACGCATTTTGGCTTATCCGATAGGCAGGTATGATGACAATGCACTCAATGTCCTAAGCACAACCCGTATTCTACGCGCTGTAACAACCGAGATAGGCGCTTATCACACCACTGATAATCGCCTGCTTTTGTCACGAATGCGTATCACCAATGAAACAGGCGTATCAGGGCTTCAATACCTGCTCAACTACGAGAGATGAAAAAAGCCCACAAGTTATGCAGGCTTCTTCAATCAAATCATGGGGGATAATCCATTAATCAGGCAGGATATGGGTATCATAGAATTTATCTAGCCAAATCATGAAGATAAAACCTAATGGTACGGCTGTCCATAAAAAATACTGGATGCCATATTCTCCAATTGACCGTCCCTGTGGTGTTTCAATCGGCGTAATAAACCGTAGGTTGTTGAAACCAACAGTAATAATAAACCAGCCAGCTAAAACACCTAAAACTTGAGAAATGATAATTACCAGCAAACGTTTTAATGTTAAACCAGACATAGAAAATCCACTCTCTGAACTCATTATGCAACATAAGACCATATTGTAGCGTATATAGCGATAAACACGCAAGTAAATATTTTCACAATTAGCTATTCAATTTGTAGTCCTGCGTTGAGAAAGTTTTCAATAACTGTTACACCATAACACAACGCATAAGAATCGCACCTTTAGCGATAAACACCTATCACCAAAACCCAGCCTTGTCATTTTCAGCATACATTGTGAAAATAGTGGGTTTTAGAGAGAGAGTGCTTGTGGCAGATATTTTCGACAAAATTAAATCATTCACCATAGCAAAAGAAGCTATGGAAATGGGCATTTACCCCTATTTCCGTGCTTTAAGTAATTCAGAAGGTGTGACTGCTATCTTTGAAGGTCGAGAAGTCGTTATGCTCGGCTCGAATAACTATCTGGGTCTCACCACCGATGCACGAGTTCGGCAAGCCGCCGCAGATGCACTACAACAATACGGCACCAGTGTCACAGGGTCACGCTTTCTCAATGGAACACTTGAATTGCACCTCGAACTAGAACGTCGCCTAGCAAAATATGTCGGTCAAGAAGCTGTATTGGTTTTTTCAACTGGCTATCAAACCAACTTAGGGACTATCTCAGCCTTAGTTGACAAAGGCGATTATGCCATCCTCGATAAAGATGCCCATGCCAGCCTTGTAGACGGCGTGTTGATGTCTCGTGGAGAACTCAAACGATTTAAGCATAATGATATCAATGACTTAGAGCGTGTTCTCAGTAAACTACCTGACAATGCGAGTAAGCTGGTCATTGTGGATGGTGTTTACAGTATGATGGGCGATATCGCACTGCTACCGGAAATCGTCACCGTCTGCAAACAATACAATGCTCGTGTTTTCGTCGATGATGCCCATGGCATCGGGGTGATGGGCAACGGGCATGGTACATCAGCACATTTTGGGCTTGCGGATGATGTTGACCTTATCATGGGAACATTTAGTAAAAGTTTTGCCTCAATTGGCGGATTTATTGCGGGAAGTGCTGATGTTATCCACTATATCCAACATCATGCTCGCTCTGTTATCTTTTCAGCAGCCCTGCCAGCTCACAATACCACAACAGTCCTTGCGGCTCTTGATATCATAGAAACTGAACCTGAGCATGTCGAAAAACTATGGCATAATGCCGAATATATGCGGACACAATTCAAAGCATTAGGTTTCAATACAGGCAACAGCCAGACACCTATCATTCCCATTATCATTGGCGAAAAGTACCAGACCGTGTTTACGTGGCACGCCCTTATTGAGCAAGGCGTTTACACAAATCCAGTTATTCCCCCAGCAGCCCCACCCAACAGGAGTTTACTTCGTACCAGTTATACAGCGACGCATACTCGCCAACATCTTGACCGTGCAATAGAAGGTTTCAAAGTTATCGCAGAACAACTCATAGATTCACGCCTCAAAGTCACAACAGAAAATCATATTCCCTTGCGTTAGACATAAAAAAGGCGCACTCATCAGAGAGTACGCCTTTTTCAACTCCATACAATACAGCTAAAGCTGTTTACTTCTCTTTTTCAGGTGATGATTGTGTTTCATTTGAACGCCCACCACCAAATGGGCGTGTCAATAAACTATGGATAGGCGTTGCCAGATAGTACGCGGCTGGTACGACAATCAGTGTCAGTAGTGTACTACTAATCACACCACCAATCACAACCGTTCCCAACTCTGCGGCGATGATTGCCCCCTCTGCCAAACCAAGCGAAAGCGGAATCAGTCCGATAATCGTCGTTAGGGCTGTCATCAGAATCGGACGGATACGACGACTACCGGCTTCAACAACAGCATCGTGAAGATTCATACCTCGTTCAGTCCGATTAGAACCCACACGGTCAATTAACACAATCGCATTCGTGACCACCAAACCAAGCAGCATCAACAAACCAATAATTGATGAAATGCCAAATACGCGGTCAGTAATCGTGAGGGCTATTGCCGCGCCAATGGGTGCAACCAAGACACTCAGCATTACAACCAGCCAGTATATCGGTGAACGGAATACAAGAATGAGGATGATAACAACAAAGATACCCGCTATCGGAATAGCAATCAGCGTGCTTTGGAAGCCTTCTGTCTGCAATTCGCTGTCAAAACCTTGACCAATTACAACCCCCTCTGGCAAATCGACCTGTGAGCGAACAGTTTCGATTGCCTGATTTAAGAAGTTGATAGTGTCATCAGTCTGCAATTCACCCACAAAAGTTAAGGCGGATGTTCCATTGACGCGAATAAGGGTCGCGGGACCCGTCTCATCATCATCGGCTAAATTACTTGAAACATTCGATAATTCAGGGAAGTTTTCAAGCGCGGCGATGATGTCATCATTTAAATCCTCCAGTACATCTTGGTCAGCACCCGAAAGCACTAACTCAAAACCACCAAAGCCACCATCTCCAAATGAGACCGCCCCTACAGTGACGTTCTCTTCGCCAAAGATAACATTAGCTTCTTCGCGCATCGTGTTTGTATACTCATCTAGTCGCTCAGATGAATTGATAGTCACCGTAACATCAGCTTGATTTTCGGAAACTCCGCCACCACCTAACAGCGCTTCAAAGTCCAAACCGCCGCCACCAACAATTGTCCGAATAGTATTCAAATCCTCAGCAGGAATGACTTCCCGAATAGCCGATTCAACCTCTAGTACTCTATCATTCGTTTCAATTAAACTTGTACCTTGTGGCATCGAGACAGAAATAACCAATTGTGCCTCGCCAAATTGTGGCAAAAATGCCGCCGGACGTTGCCCCAATAACCAGATACTCGCAAAAAACAAAGCAATTGCGAATAGCAAAACAATGACACGACGACCAACCGTTCCGATAACCCATTCCAAAACAGGCACATAGATACGCTGCATCCATGTTTCTTCATCTGAGGGGACATGCTCACTTGAAATGAACATATACGCCAAAACGGGGACAACTGTAATTGCTGTCAGGAATGAAGAGAGGAGCGTATAGGTAACAGCTAGACCAAATGGGAGGAAAAATTCTGAAATCAAGCCCCCAGTGAGACCCAATGGCAAGAAGACAATCACGGCAATACTTGTCGCACTGAAAATTGCTACAGACACATCACGGGTTGCGTAGAGAACAGCTTCTCGTTTGTCTTTGCCAGATTGCAACTCGCGGAAGATATTTTCTAGCACCACGATTGAATCATCCACCAAACGCCCAACAGCAACCGTCAAACCGGAAAGTGTCATGATGTTGAGCGTGAGGCTTTCCGGCGCGAGCTTTAAGATAAATGCGACAAATCCATTATCCGAATATTGACCAAGCACGGCATTCATAGCCGGAGGAAGCCAGTGCATCAGCGCCAAAGCTGAGAGTATCGACAACGGAATGCTAACAGCAATCACGAGTGTCGGTCTCCATGATGGAAAAGGCAAGCGCCCCGGCCAAACAAGAATACCGAAGCCTGCAATCAGCCCGAAAATGCCGAGAACTGTCACCAGAATCAGGTCTTCACTGAAAATTCGCTCTGTCGAAGAGCCATTTAGGAAATATAGCATGACTAGGAATAACACTGAAATGACAATCACTGCCATACCTGTTATCGAACGTCCTTGCCGTCCCCACATATCGCCACTCAGGAAGATGAGAATATTCACCACAGCGAATACAGCACCCAACATGCCGGATTGGAATACACTACTGATAGATTCTTCGATGAAACTTGATTGCTCAAAAGCAACTTCTACATCAATGTTCGGATTCGCATCACTGATAGCGCGGATAACATCATCAACATCGTGGAAAACCGTAACCGTATTGGCATCAGCTTCCTTGAAGATTGTAATCAACAAACTTGGCGCACCGTTCGAGCGAGTGACTTGTGTTGTTGGGATAAACACTTCGCCCGATTCCGCTTTGTCACGGATAGCCTGCGGCAATTGTTGGTAAATCTCTTCCGAAAGAAGAATAAGCGCACGCGGTTCAAGTTCATTTACGAAGTTCGGGTCTTCATCAGCAATATAGTTGAAAGCATCCAGCGGCATATAACCCAGCAAATCGGGCGCGAAGTTCGTGCCGCCGGGCGAGTCAAACAGCCCGTTGATAAATTCTGATGGCGTACCCATTGCTTCGGGGAAGCGGAACATATCATAAGCATTGTTCAGTTGAACACTCATGAACTGCGCGATTTCATCCCACTCATCATTAAGTATCGGCGCATCAGGGCGCTCAGGTATTTCTTCGCTAGTATACAAGTCTGCAAGAGCCTGTATCGCTGATGCTTGCTCACCACTCACTATAGCGAGTGCTTGTTCACGAACATCTTCTGGCAAAGTTTCCAGAACATCATCTGGTATAGCTGCTAGTGTTGTCGGGGCTAATTTCAGCAGCACATCGCTATCAAGGTTCGCATAGAAATCATCTTCATTAGCCGCAAAATAGGCTAAGATTGTCGGTGATAAGCTATCGAAGAGCCGTACTTCGTACCCTTCAAAGCGCGACGGAACCTCCCTATTGATTGTGTCCAGCACTTGTGCGGCGCTACCATCTCCTAAAGCGAGAACATCATCAGCACTCCGCAGCGCCATGGTTTGGAATTCTGGGCGGTCTGATAAAGCCGACCATACATTACTCAGCAATGGAGAAATGCCATCAACAGCAAGCGCGTCTGCTGACATCAAATCCAAAACAGCCGGACTCAGTCGTATTGCAATTGAGGGGTCATTTTCTAGCAAATACGCGATGACTTCGCTATCCAGACAATTAATGAGACCATTCGTAATCGGCGCAATATCAAAGCCATCTTCACCACCGCCGCCAATCAAACCACTCACATCAATGTTACATTGTGCCAAAGCAGGCATAAATCGTGCGAAAGAAGCTGGGTCAAATGCAGCAATGTCACCAAAGGGCGACTCAGGAGCATCAGTACCCTCATCACCAGTCCCAAGAAATTGCTCGGCTAATTGTGCCGCTTGTGGAAGCAAGTTAGCGATAAATACAATATCATCACCACCCAATACTTGTGCAATTTCAGGCGATAAACGGATTTCTAACAAGTCATCAGCCGTATCCAATTCAACCCCAAATTGTTCTCCTAGCAGAGCATACAAGCGCGGTAATTCAGGTCCTTCGGGATAATCAACCACCTCTGGCGTTTCTACAATGTCAGATGCCGATTCATCAGCTACATTACTTGTTTCTGATGTTGTGTTTTCATCTGAGCTATCAACAGTCTCATCTGGTGCGGCTGTACTAAATACGCTGAATGTCGCCAGAGGAAGGTCTGCAAGGCTAAATGTGATAATCTGCGGTGGTGAAATCATCCATGGCGCGGGCAAATCAACAGGGTCAGGCGTAACCGATGAACCTGTTAGGCTACGTGCCAGTGCCGCAGCAGCCAAATCATCACGAGTAAAGCCATCCAGATTCAAATCTTCTGGTAAGGAATCAAATACATCTTGTGACATGGCAACAAGATGTTCCGCCTCGAAGTATTGCGCCAATGTCGGGTCAATCGCCAACATTTGCTCAATGACATCCGGTGTTAAATCGTCTGTTTGACCCAACGCCCCTTTAATCGTTCCTGTCGTGACAAAATCATTGAAAACGACAACGATTGGGCGGGTAAGCGAAGCCATTTCTTCTAGGTCACTTGCATTATGAAAGTGGTCAAATTGCCAACTTTCAGGCAACACAGGCGTGATTTCTGGTACTCTTACCTCAATATTGCTTAGAGTCTCAACAGCATCTTGGTTCAATTCGCTGATACCGTCAATACGTGCTGCAACAACTTCCCACACATCCGGCGATAATTGAAACAACAAACTTTGGGCTTCTTCATCTGTTTCGATAGTTGCAAAAGCAGACGATGTTTCACCCGGCAAAGCCTGCCCACCCGCAATGACAACATTAGCCACTAAGTCAACCGCTTCAATCTGCGGTAAGACTTCTTGCTCAACCAACTGCTCTAAGGCACTTTTAGCATCATTAGACGCTGCAACTTGACTTGCCAGATAAGCCAGCATTGCTTCCACTGTTTCATCCGGCAATTCAGCCCATACATCAGGCGCAAGCTGAAAGGAAAACGTTGGATAGTTTGCCATGAGATAAATCATGACATCTGGTGACATAGTGCCAAGTAGTGTTGCCGCAAATTCTGTCGGCGCTTCACCCTCTGCTGGGGCAATTTCACGCGATGGCAAATAAACTGTATCTAAAGCCGCTTGAATTTCACCCTGTAGCCGCCCTTGGTCAAGACCAAATTCGTTGCTGGCTACGATGACTGCACCGAATATCCCTGTCGTCTGTGATTCAACATTCACCACATCTGGGACTTCTAGCAAAGCCTCTTCAAGCCGTTCAGTCATGACAGTCAAAACTTGCTCACTCGTCATACCAGAAACTTGTGCAAGAATGATAGTTTGTGGGAATTCCACAGGGGGTAGTAGTTCTTGTTGCAACTGAGTCGCCGCACGAACCCCAAGTGCCATGACGACAAACACAATTGCAATTGTGACATAACGAAAGCGCAACGCTGTCCGTGTCAAAAAGTCGAAGATAGACCGCATTGTAAAGACACTCCTCAATTAAACGAGAAATAAGCGAGAAAATAGACTTGCTGTTCATTATTGAACACGATAGTTAGTATCGTTAAGCAAAACGACAACATAATATCACACTTTGGCACAAATAGGGACTAAACTTTACCTCAAGCAAATTTAAGATTTCGCCCTTGACACCGCCCCACACAACTGATAATATCTAGTCAACATTCAATGGGGGCGTGGTGTAGCGGCTAACATGCCACCCTGTCAAGGTGGAGATCGCGGGTTCAAATCCCGTCGCTCCCGATCGTTTGTTGGTAATGACAAATGACCCACAACATTAGTGGGTTTTTTGTTCTCTATTTAACTTTTTTATAATATCCGTCATGAATAGATATTTGAGCAACCTCTTGGTTCTCTACCCACACACCTGAAACAATCAACTCAATCAGGTCTTGTTGCGCGTTATGGTCATCACTTAAATTATCCCAATATTTGGAAAAGTTATCGAGTAAGTCAGTAGCTTGTTCTAATCCATTTGCTTGATGATGGCACTAATTTCAGCAATCAGATTATCAATATTTCTGTCATATTGCCAGATGTGGGAAATTAGTCAAGCCATCGTTATAATCATCAAAACTGGATGGTATATTTTTGAAGGGCTTGATGATGGCAGAGACTTTACATCCCGATGCGATTGCTGCCATATCGACTGGCAATCATGGTGCGCCATATGATGTTTTGGGTGTCCATAAATTAGATGACAAGCAAATCACTATACGGGTTTTTCGTCCAACTGCGAAAGAGCTATATCTTGTCAATGAAACCCTCAAAAAACCCAAGAAAATAGCAATGGAACGGGTCAATGAGCATGGTTTCTATACGGTCACGCTCAAAGGGCATATAGAAAAATGCAAATATAGTTTACTCGAAATCAACTACCAAGATAAGGATTATACATTTCAAGACCCTTACAGTTTTCCGTTGACGATTACAGAATTTGACCTTTACTTACACGCTGAAGGACGCAATTGGGAAATCTATGACAAACTTGGCGCACATTTAATAGATATTGATGGCGTTAAAGGGGTACGATTCGCAGTTTGGGCACCCAATGCGAGGCGTGTCAGTGTCATTGGCGATTTTAATAATTGGGATGGGCGTGTTCATCCCATGCAACCCAACGGCGAAAGTGGTGTTTGGGAGTTGTTCATTCCGCAAGTTGCTATTGGTACAAAGTATAAATACGAGTTGAAATCTCATCATGAGGGCTATACGGCGGAAAAAATCGACCCTTATGGCTTTTATGCAGAACGTCGTCCGGCTACCGCTTCGATTGTTGTCGATATAAATGATTATGATTGGAACGACACAAAATGGATGGAAAAGCGTACAGAAGACGACCCGCTTGAAAAAGCCATTGTCATCTATGAATGTCATCTGGGGTCATGGCGACGAAAATCTGGCAATGAGTGGCTGACCTATCGGGAATTAGCCGATTCTCTGGTGCCGTATGTCAAAGATATGGGCTATACACATCTCGAATTGATGCCCGTTGCAGAACATCCATTTGATGGTTCATGGGGCTATCAGGTGACAGGCTACTATGCCCCTACCAGCCGCTTTGGAACGCCACAAGATTTTATGTACTTTGTCGATAAGTGCCATGAGGCAGATATTGGTGTCATTGTTGACTGGGTTCCGGCACATTTCCCTAAAGATGGGCACGCCCTCAGTTACTTTGATGGGACACACCTCTACTCGCACGAAGATGCGCGTAAAGGAGAGCATCCTGATTGGGGAACGTATATTTTCAATTATGGGCGCAATGAAGTTCGCAACTTCTTGATTGCCAATGCCCTATTTTGGCTCAAAAAATATCACATTGACGGTCTGCGCGTCGATGCAGTCTCTTCAATGGTGTATCTCAATTTCTCGCGTGAAGACGGCGAGTGGATACCCAATGAGTACGGTGGCAACGAAAACCTTGAAGCTGTTCAGTTTTTACGCGAAACCAACATCGTCATCCACGAACAATGTCGCGGTGCAATCACTATCGCCGAAGAATCAACCGCGTGGGCTATGGTATCGCGCCCGACCTATCTAGGCGGCTTAGGTTTCACCTTCAAATGGAACATGGGCTGGATGCACGATACACTGGCATACATCAAAAAAGACCCTGTTTACCGCAAATGGGAACATCATAAACTCACCTTCTCGATGGTCTATGCTTATACTGAAAATTTCGTCCTCTCACTCTCGCATGATGAAGTTGTCCATCTCAAGGGTTCTATGATGGAAAAAATGCCGGGTGATTGGTGGCAGAAGTTCGCTCAAGTTCGGCTGCTTTTTGGGTATCAATATACACATCCCGGCAAAAAACTACATTTCATGGGTGCAGAAATCGGTCAATGGTCAGAGTGGAGTGAGGAAGGTGAACTCGATTGGAACTTGATGGAGTTGCCGACGCATCAGGCACTCAATCGCTGGGTTAAAGATTTGAATCACCTCTATATATCTGAGCCGGCACTCTATGAAGTGGACTACAATCCAGAAGGTTTTCGGTGGATTGATGCCAATGATTCGGACAATAGCACGTTTAGTTATATTCGTTATGCGAAAGACAAAGATAATTTTATGGTCGCTGTCTTAAATTTCACGCCTGTTCCGCGTATCCATCGCATTGGTGTTCCCAAAGCAGGGTTTTATGAGGAATTACTCAATAGCGATGCTGAAATCTATGGCGGTGGCAATGTGGGTAATATGGGCGGTCTTCACTCGAATGACGTTCCCGCACATGGTT
Source organism: Anaerolineae bacterium (assembly GCA_030950085.1). GTDB lineage: Bacteria > Chloroflexota > Anaerolineae > Aggregatilineales > Phototrophicaceae > JAUZRW01. Next base: position 17,727 of record JAUZRW010000039.1, on the reverse strand, counting down.
TTGATGACAGCTTGAATCTGAGTATTCCGCCACTTGGAATTGTGATATTGAAATATCAGAAGAAGGATTAAATGCGTATCCTCACATTGAATATCTGGGGCGTGCCATATGCCAAACACCGTGCGGTACGTTTTCGCCAGATTGCAGAAAAATCTATCGAAGTTGCGCCTGATGTTTTGTGCTTTCAGGAAGTGTATTTGCCACGCACGCCGAAAATAATGATTGACCACTTGAAAGCAGACTATCCTTACACACACCATTTCACATCAAGTGTCATCGGTAGCGGATTGTTGACTCTATCAAAATATCCAATTGTTGATGCGGCATTTCATCGTTTTCGTATGAGTGGGAAACTCTTTCGCAAAGGCGATTATTATGCTGGCAAAGGAATTGGATTAGTACGAATTCAGATGCCTGATGGCTTAGTAGATGTCTATAATTGCCATACTCATGCCCAGTATGAGGCACACAATGACAATGAAGATGCCATTTACACGAATACCAATCTCTATGAAGCTGTGCGATTTATTCATACCAACTCAGGCAATAACCCAGCAGTTTTGTGCGGCGATTTGAATACCCGTCCTGACCAACTAGGCTATCGTATCTTGTTACAACTTGGCAATTTATCGGATTCTTACTATCACCATCATAACAAATACCCTATCACCTATTCGTCTGATAATCCCTATACGCATGACTTCAATCAATGCCTTGATTATGTGATGCTGCGAAATTCCAGTATTCGCAGTATTGAGCTAGTGATGAATCAGCCTATCAGTGCAGACAAAGCCTATTCTGACCATTATGGCTTGTTAGCAGAGATTGATACCCAACAACAATCAAGTCAACCAAGTAAGCCAGATATAGAAGCTGTGATGCAATCGTTGTTACAAGAGGTCAAATTGGCACTTATAAAGACTGAAAACGAGCAATTGACTCATACAGGACATGCCATACTCGGATTCAGCACACTGATTGATGGCAACTTACTGGCAAACTTCATCGGGCGTTATTTCAAGCCACTGGCGAAAATACTTCGATTATTGGTAAATGTCGGTGGCTTTGGTTACGGCATCTATTCGCTACTACAAGCAGGTGTCAATCTGCAATCGAGACGCGCCACGCTACAAGCAATTTATGATGAACTTAAGCACCAAATTGACTCACGGTGCCTCTTTGATGCTCGAGAGTGGGAATTGCCTTCATAGCACATCTGAGCTAAAATAGATGAAAGCTATTCTACAGGTGTATGATGCAGCGTATTATTCTTCACTTCGATTTAGATGCCTTTTTCTGTGCTGTCGAAGAAAAATCTAACCCTGACCTCATCAGTAAAGCATTTGCAGTCGGTGGAGAAGCTAATCAGCGTGGCGTGGTTGCATCTTGTTCGTATCCGGCACGCATGGTTGGAGTTCATTCTGCTATGCCTATGAGACGCGCCAAACAACTCTGCCCAGATTTGTTTGTTGTCCCCCAGCATAGACAAGCCTATAGCGAGTATTCGCGCCGTGTGATGGCAATGTTAGGCAACCTAACCCCACTGGTTGAAAAATTGTCGATTGATGAGGCATTTTTAGATGTCACCGGAATCAAAGGCAATGGCGAGTCGATTGCACGCGATATTCAAAAACGTGTCCGCGATGAATTGGATTTACCGTGTTCGATTGGGGTTGCCAGTAACAAACTCGTGGCGAAAATTGCGAACAATATCGGTAAAGCACGCACAAAATCTCCTGAACCACCGTGCGCGATAGAAATCGTTCCAGTCGGAAGTGAAGCCGCTTACCTTGCCCCGTTGCCCATCCGGGAATTATGGGGGGTTGGACCCAAAACGGCTGCTAGTCTACATGAATTGAACATCAACACAATTGGCGATATTGCGCGTCAAGAGCGTGATTTGATGGTCTATCACTTCGGCAAAAATGGCTATGATATGTGGCGACATGCACAGGGCATCGACAATCGCCCTGTTGAGCCAGAGCAAGAAACGAAGTCCATCAGCCGTGAAATTACATTTACCCACGACAACCGTGATGAAGGTGAACTCAAGCGGATATTACGTCGTCAAGCAGAAGAAGTCGCACGCCAATTACGGAAAAGTCAGATGAATTGCAAAACGATTAATATCAAGTTGCGCTGGTCAGATTTTACGACGCTATCGCGCCAAACAACGCTGCTTCATCCGACCCAAGATGAGAAACTGATTGCAAAAAAAGCGATTGCCCTCTTTGACACGCATTGGACACAAGGCAAACCTGTTCGCTTAATTGGTGTTGGTGTCAGCAATCTAAATGATGCAGCAGTCCGCCAACTCGAATTGTGGGAAACTGAGCAGACACAAAAAAGTCGTAAATTACAATCTACACTAGATGACCTCAAAGAACGCTTTGGTGATAGTTCAGTCAAAAAAGGTATCGACATCAAAAAGCGTGGCAAATAAATCTCAATCTAGCACTCCATATTTTCTTTTAACATTCGTCTGCTAGAATACACTCGCACTGTAAATCAATAGGATAATAACAAACGTGACAGAAACTCGTAACAATATTCGCAATATTGCAATTATCGCACACGTTGACCATGGTAAAACGACACTGGTCGATGGCATGTTGAAGCAAACAAACGTTTTCCGCGAAGGCGCAGCCGTACAAGACCGTGTCCTCGACTCGAATGCCTTAGAACGCGAACGTGGTATTACTATTTTGTCGAAAAATACCGCGATTACTTGGAATGAAACTAAAATCAATATCGTTGATACACCCGGACACGCTGACTTCGGTGGTGAAGTGGAGCGTGTATTGAATATGGTTGACGGCGCTTTACTGCTCGTTGATGCAGTCGAAGGACCCATGCCACAAACACGCTTCGTTCTCCGTAAGGCGCTTGAACTCGGTTTGCGGATTCTAGTTGTCATTAACAAAGTAGACCGTGCCAATGCTCGTATCAGCGATGTCCTCAATGAGACATTCGATTTATTCATTGAACTCGGCGCAAGTGACGAACAATCTGATTTTCCGGTGGTGTATGCGATTGGGCTACAAGCAAAAGCGGGATACTCAGGCGATTCACTAGCAGATGACCTCGTACCACTATTCGAGACTATCATAAAAGAAGTGCCACCGCCAACGGTTGAAACTGATACTCCTGCAAAAATGCTCGTCACCACATTGGAGTATGACCAGTATAAAGGGCAAATCGCTATCGGGCGTTTACTTTCTGGCACAATGACAAAGGGTATGCCCCTCGTGAGGATTACATCAACAGGTAAACGTATCAGTAGCAAGTTGGATTATCTCTTCCAATTTCATAATCTTGAAAAAACCGAAGTTGAATCCGCCAGTGCTGGCGATATTATTGCGATTGGTGGCTTCGACCCAGTAGAAATCAGCGATACGATTGCACATCCCGATGTACAAACTGCACTACCGGGAATCAAAGTGGAAGAACCGACTGTCCGTATGACATTTGGTGTCAGTACATCTCCTTTCGCCGGACGTGATACAGTAGGCGGCATGAATACATCACGCAAATTACGTGAACGCCTTATCCGCGAAACTCGCAGCAATGTATCACTACGAGTCGAAGATGGTGACTCGCCTGACCGCTTTGTCGTCAGTGGGCGTGGTGAATTGCATCTCGGTATCTTGATTGAAACGATGCGCCGTGAAGGTTATGAGTTTGAGGTTAGCCGCGCTAGAGTTATCTTTGTCAAAGATGAAGAAACGGGCAAAATGCGTGAGCCAGTTGAAGAGGTGTTTATCGAAATTTCAGATGATAAAGTTGGCATCATTGTCGAGATGATGGGTGAACGGTCTGGGCAAATGGTCAATATGCGAAGTGAAAATGGCACAACCTATATGGAATACATTGTTGCGACTCGTGGCTTACTCGGCTTCCGTAGTCATCTATTACGTGCCACATCAGGACTCGGTCAAATGCACAGTGTCTTTCATGCCTATGAGCCTGTGGGGGGTGAAGTACCGGGACGGCGTTTTGGCAGTCTTGTTGCAATGGAAATGGGAACAGCAACGACTTATGCCATCGTTAACGCACAAGCGCGTGGCATTTTCCTCATTCAACCGGGAACCGATGTCTATGAAGGCATGGTGATTGGCGAAAATTCACGTAATGAAGATGTCGCATTAAACATCACGAGAGCCAAGCATCTTGATAACTTCCGTGCCAAGCCAAAAGAAGTTTCCGCCGGACTTGTCCCAGCCCGTGCTATGAGTCTTGATGATTATATTGAATTTTTGGGCGATGACGAATTGCTTGAGGTCACACCCAAACATTTACGGATTCGCAAACGCACCTTGAATACCGCATTACGTATTAAAGAAGATAAAAAACGTCGTCAACTCGTACAGAATTAAGCACTTACACATTGACACTTACAATGGGCGCAAAGCATTGCGCCCCTACTTTTCCACAGAATGCCACTATGAAACAATTTGCTACAGTCATCATTTTCACACTTTTGTCAATTGGCGCTGTCGTTGCACAAGACAACGCAAACATTCTATCTGCTCCACCCACGCCTAATCGCACTATTGAAGGCAACGGATTTGAAGTAGACCTCTATTTTGGCAGCCTCAAGCAAGGGCGTGTCGGTCTTATTGGCTTGCGTGGTGATATTGTACGCGCACAAGCGACTGTCTTTAATCGGCGTGTTGATTTTTTCTCTGTGCCAGATAGAGACGGTTACTATGCCTTGATTGCGGCACGTACCGACCAACCCATTCGTGTTTATGAACTGATTGTTGCTGTTGAGTTGAGTAATAACACAACAGCAAATCTCAGTATCGGTATTGATATAACCAACGGTGGCTTCATTTCTAGTGAAGTGACATTGCCACCAGATGATGAATTGCTTGCCCTGCTTGACCCCCAAATCGAAGAAGATGAACTGGCGTTTTTGTTTGAAACAACAACACCCATCACCGAAGTTGTTTTATGGGGGCGCGAGGGATTCATTGCGCCTGTTAACGCCGCGCTGACCTCGCCTTTTGGTGCTGTGCGTACCTTTAATGAGACTTATCTATCGGTTCATACTGGCTGGGATTTTCAAGCAGGCATTGGTAGACCGATGGTTGCCGCCGCAGGTGGACGTATCGTATTTGAAGGGCAGCTTCCATTACGTGGCAATTATATCTTGATTGACCATGGACGGGGTGTTTATTCTGGCTATGCTCATTTGTCCGTGAGCTATGTGACACAGGGACAAGCTGTCACAACCGGACAAGTGCTGGGCTTAGTCGGGACAACAGGACGCAGCAGTGGCGCTCATTCCCATATCGAATTCATTGTCAATAATGAATGGGTGGACGCTGCCGATTTCATACAGATGTACATACCTTAAAATGATGGAGTCTAATGGAAAATTGGGATAACGTCAAAATTCAACCTGATAAACAAACCCTGATTCGCTATGCGGCTGAACGGATTCTTCGTATTGCATCAGCTACACTAGAAGTGAATGATACTTTTAGCATTGCGCTTTCGGGTGGTTCGACACCCTATCCAGTTTATGAACACATCGCAACAAAATTTGCTGATATATTGGATTGGCAGCGAGTTCACATTTGGTGGGGTGATGAACGCAGTGTACCAATTGACCACGCCGAGAATAATTATCACAATACGAAAAAAGTCTTGTTTGACCCCCTCAACATCCCCGAAACGAACATCCATCGTATTCACGGTGAAGATGACCCTCACGAAGCAGCAAAAGCCTATGAGCAGGAAATCCGTGAGTTTTTTGCTGAGGATGAACAGTTATTCGACTTGAATCTACTCGGCATGGGCGAAGATGGGCATACCGCATCGTTATTCCCAAAAACTGATGCCCTCAATGAAGATGAAAAATTGTTCGTTGCTCATCATGTCACAGCAAAAGGGGATATGTGGCGCATCACACAGACATTCCCGACAATATACAAGAGCAGCAATATCATGTTCTTAATTTCTGGCACAGGGAAAGCTGATGCTTTCTACGAAGTCATGCAGGGTGCAGATAATCCGACTGTGTATCCAGCGCAAACCGTCGCACGTAGTCAGCATCCGCATATTGTCTGGGTTGTAGATGAAGCCGCCGCAGCAAAATTGAAATAATTGTAGGGGCGCAAGGCATTGCGCCCGAAATAGGAAGCCTATAATTTACTCTACCCACTGTCGCACAAATTCTGTCAGCAAACGAGAACCATAACCTTTTGCACTATGCTTCGGTTGATAAGGATTTTTGCCATCGTTATCAATCATCCCTGCCATGTCGATATGCGCCCAATTGTAATCTACAAAATGGCTGAGGAAATGCGCCGCAACACCTGCCCCACCGGCACGTCCGGCAGCACCACCACTATTTTTGGTATCGGCTGTATCGCTTTTTAGTGCTTCGCTATATTCTTCATACATTGGCAAACGCCACACAAATTCGTTGGTCGTATCTCCGGCATTACTCAATTTTGCAGATATAGCATCGTCATTACTATAGAAACCTGTTGTTGTATGACCGAGTGCGATAATCATTGACCCTGTCAGTGTGGCGATATCGACCACAGCCGCCGGATTATAACGTTGGGCATAAACCAGCGCATCGGCTAAGAGCAAACGTTCTTCGGCATCGGTGCTGATAATTTCAATTGTTTTGCCATTACTTGCAGTCAATACCTCTTGTGGGCGATAAGCATTGCCACTGACCATATTATCTGCTGCCGGAACGAGTCCCACGACATGCACATTAGGGTTCAGTTCGGCAATCGTTCGCATCGCGCCAATCACTGCTGCACCACCGGACATATCAGCTTTCATGCTCGTCATGCCCACAGATGTTTTCAAGCTATAGCCACCTGTATCAAACGTCACTCCCTTACCGACCAGTACTACCGTGTCCAGTTCATTTTTTTTGTCGGCATTATGTTCCATAACGATAAAATGTGGTGGATAGTCGCTACCTTGTGCAACACCGAGTAATGCGCCCATTTTGAGAGCTTGCATCTGTGCTTTTTCTAAGATTTTAATCGACAAGCCGACTTCTTTTGACATCGCTTCTGCTTGCTCTGCGAGATAAGCGGGGGTAAGGATATTCGGCGGTAGATTAATCAATTTGCGTGTGAGACTTGTACCCACAGCGAAGGCTTTTCCAGTTGCAATACCAGTGCTTGCAGCATCAACATTAACAGTTACTAAGTCGAATTTTTCAGGTACATCTTCTGGTGTAACGCTACTTTTTTGTCCGTGATATTGGTACAACCCTAGTAATGCACCTTCAGTCATCGCCTGTGCTGATTCAGCCGTTTCAAAACGACCACTATTAACCCCGACAGCGCCACCAGCCACATGCTTAAGTTTGAGGTCACGCGCTTTTTGTAGACCAGAAGCGGCAGTACGGCGCACTATCTCTAGTGTAATTTTGTCTTCTTCGCCTAAGCCAACGACAATCACACGTTTTGCAGGAATCGCTCCTCGTGTATATATCACAAGTGTTTCGCCTGATTTGGCAGTGAAATCTCCGCCTTCAATAACTTCGCTGATTGCGCCCTTTAGCGCATCATCAACTGCCTTACCGTTGTTGACCAGTTGACCGCCTTCAATTAGATAAACTAACAGGGCATCGGCTTCAATTTCCGCTAAATTTCCAGAAATAGCTTGAATATCCATAAAAAGTCGCTCCAAAATAATGAGTGAAAAATCTAACCCATAGATTATGACATAGCATAGTTCACATTGCACAAAAAATGGCTATAATCGGTTCGATTTCACTTTATGGCTTATGCTGTTAGTAATTGGGCAAGTTTTTCTGCCAAAATAGATTCACCAGACCCCGTAGCACAAGAATAATGATGCGTTGCCCTATATCCATTAGCTCTATGCCTTAATGACTATGCGAAGTCAAACAATTTCGCGGATACTTTTCACCATATTTCGCGCTCGCTCAGGGGCATCACCAATATGGTCATCAGCACGCAGTAATTCGGGTATTTTTGCACTCGCAACGAAAGCTGTAATGCGTTCATCATTCGCTATCAAATCAGCTAGAGGATTTGGCTTGCCTTCACGCATAGCTGCCCAAGCCGTCATACTATGTTTACGGATGATTTCATGCAATTCCTGTCGATTGCGCCCATTGCGCCCCGCTTCCATTAAGACCCGTTCTGTTGCTGCGAAAATGCCGTATTTTTCAAGATTTTGCTGGATTCCAAATTCATCGACACGCAAACCTTCTAAGAGGCGTTTCATACGCTTGAGCAATTCATCTGTCGCCAAAAACGCATCCGGCAGTACAGCCCGACGATTACCACTATCATCTAATGTACGCTCTAAGAGACTATGGGCCGCATTATCCCATGCGACACGCGGCAAAGCAGCGATGTAACGCGCAAGACTATTCATATTCTCGGCATTAATGGGATTACGCTTGAAGGGCATGGCAGACGAGCCGATTTGCTTAGTCCCAAAAGGTTCTCCCCATTCTCCAAAGGGCGGCGATTGCAATAAGCGTAAATCAAAGGCGAACTTATAGGCCGTCATCGCAAAACCAGCAAGTGCATTGAGTACATCCCAATCTTGTCGGCGTGGATAGGTTTGGTGGGCAATCTCAAACGGGGGCAAGTCAATCGCTTGCATAACCAACGTTTCCAGTTCACGCGGAGTCAGTTCTGTGTCATGTAGCAATTCGCTATAACTTGCTGATGTTCCAACTGCCCCCTTAATGCCTTTGCCGCGTATATTATCGCGTACACGCACAATCGTTTTGTAATCTTCTAGCAAATCTTGAGCAATAAATGCCAGCCGATAACCAATCGTTGTCGGTTCGGCAGGTTGCAAGTGTGTGAAAGCCATACAGACGTGTTCGGCTTCAATTTCGATTTTATCTGACAGTAAATTGAGTAGTTCAGCAAGTTTATTGATGACAATATTGAGCGCATCCCGAATCCTGAGTGCATCCGCATTATCTTCAATATCCATGCTTGTAGCGCCTAAATGGATGATTCCGCCGCCGATTTTGCATTGTTCGGCATAGGTATGGACTTCTGCCATTAAATCGTGTTTAAGGTCTTTTTCAAATTCATGAGCGCGAGCAATGTTGATATCGTTTTGATGCGCCCGTAAATCTTCGACCTGCTCTACTGTGACCAAACCCACTTGACGCTGTGCCTCTGCCAATGCAACCCATATCTGCCGCCATAATTTGCGCTTATATTCCAATGACCAAATCCGCTTCATGTCATCGCTACCATAGCGCCATGTAAACGGACTCAGATAGGTATCGTAAGAAAATGTCTCGCTCACTTATTCATCCTCTTGTGCTATGTTCTAATAAAACATTGCCGCCGCAAAGCAAATAACATGCAAAGGGTTTACGCTTCGTCTGTCGGTTTAGATGCCATGAGCAGCGTGATACCTGCTTTTGTGATTGTTTTCCCCTCTTGATTGATGATTCGCAGGTCAAACTTCACCATGCCACCACCTAAGCGTGCTGCATCTTTCTTCTCTTTGACAGTTGCCTTAATCGTTATCGTATCGCCGATAAAAATCGGTACGCTAAACTTCGCTTCCAACTCTCGGAATGCCAGTATCGTCCCATCTAAGACACCAAGCTGATACAACTGTCCGATGGCGTAGCTAATACCCAACATCCCATGAGCAACACGTTTTCCCATAAACGATGTTTTGCAATATTCGGCATCCATGTGCATCGGGTTGAAGTCACCCGTTAAAGTTCCAAATTGCACGATATCCGCTTCGGTCACAGTTCGTCCACGAGTAACGAGCATCTGCCCAACATCAAATTCTTCATAATACAGCCCAAGTGGACCATTTTCAGTCAAAGCCGTCATATATTAAACTCCTATAGTAAATACCAACAACTTCTTTGCATGATAACCTAAAATTAGAGTAAACAAGATAAAATAGCAATCCAATTTCTGTCCAAAGTTAAACAAAAACAGCATCAACAAATTGACTGATGCTGTTTATGAATTTCATATTAGGTCAACACAGATGAATATTAGCCGCCGGATTCTTCGGTAGCTGTTTCACCCTCACCATCGGTTTCTGCATCTTCGGTGGCTGTTTCAGCAGTATCGTCGGCTGCTGCCTCTTCTGTTGCTTCATCAACAATGACTTCTGCATCCGGTTCATCAATTGTTTGAACCTCTGCGGCAACGCCGTCGCGCGGAATCGCTTGAATATCGACAACATCAACCAACAAGGGTGCAATAACCAGTGACACAATTGCCAGTAGTTTGATTAGGATGTTGAGCGAGGGACCCGATGTATCTTTGAAGGGGTCGCCGACTGTATCCCCGACAACGGATGCTGTATGTGCTTCTGAGCCTTTCCCACCATAGTTTCCAGCTTCGATATATTTCTTGGCATTATCCCATGCCCCACCTGCATTTGCCATCATCACAGCCAACATAAAGGCACTAATAAGTGAGCCAATCAACACACCAATCAGCGTGTTTTCATTGATATATTGCTCAACAACACCGCCATCGCCCAGCCATGTTATCAAGGCAATCCCGACGGGAACTGCAACCGCAATAGCACCCGGTAAAATCATTTCGCGAATGGCACTATCGGTACTAATGGCAACACAGCGTTCGTAATCCGGTTCGCCCTTGCCTTCCATAATACCAAGTTCACGGAACTGGCGGCGTACTTCTTCAACAATTTCTTGTGCCGCATTACCCACAGCGACCATCGTTAGTGCGCTAAAGATATAAGGCAACATTGCCCCGATAAAGAAACCTGTAACCAGGGGCGCATCTAAGATATAGACCACCACCTCAGACGCATCAACATTGGGGTTCAAGGCGTTGATGAAAGCTGCCATCAGTGCTAGAGCCGTCATTGCAGCACTACCAATCGCAAAGCCCTTACCCGTTGCAGCCGTCGTGTTACCGAGGCTATCGAGGGCATCAGTACGATTACGCACCTCTTCCGGCAAGTGAGCCATTTCCGCAATCCCGCCGGCGTTATCGGCAACGGGTCCATAAGCATCTGTCGCCAATGTGATACCCAATGTCGAGAGCATACCGACAGCCGCGATTGCGACACCATAAAGCCCTGCATAATTGATTGCCACTAATGTCACAATCACGATGACGATAACCGGAGCGAGTGTACTCATCATACCCAATGCCAGCCCACGAATAATTACAATCCCTGTACCCCCTTCGGCACTTGCAGAAAGTTGTTGGGTTGGTTTATACGTATCGGCAGTGAAGTATTCTGTGAAATAGCCAATTGCCACACCACCAATGAGACCCGCAATCGTCGCAATCGAGATACTAGATGACAGCCCAAGCCATATTTGCAGCCCAATAATAGCCACAACGACAGCACCACTAGCACTATAAACGCCCAGACGTAGACTACCTAGCAACTGCTCTTGATTCGCCCCTTCTTCAGTACGAACAAGAAAACTAGCGCCAATCCCAATGATAATTCCAGCCGCAGCGACCAAAATCGGGAAAACTTGATGCGCGACTCTCGTCCCTTCTGCTTGGAATAAAGTGCTGAAGGTTGCCAGTGAAATTGCCGCGATAATCGAACTGGCGTAACTTTCAAATAGGTCAGAACCCATACCCGCCACATCACCAACGTTATCACCAACATTATCAGCAATCGTCGCCGGATTACGGGGGTCATCTTCTGGGATACCGACTTCGGTCTTCCCCACGAGGTCTGCCCCAACATCAGCCGCCTTAGTATAAATACCGCCACCAACACGCGCAAAAATCGCAATAGATGTCCCACCAAAGCCGAAACCAGCTAATGCACTTGCTACAATTGTGGGGTCATCCAGCATGTTTGTGAATACGATGAAAAGCACACTCACACCCAGCAAAGCCAGTGAAACCACGATTGAACCCATCACTGTACCGCTTGAGAAAGCAACACGCAGCCCTTTGTTCAGGCTTTCTGATGCGGCTTGGGTGGTGCGGACATTAGCACGAACCGCAATATACATCCCCATATACCCTGCTAGACCAGAGGCTAACGCACCGAGCAAAAATGCCAATGCAGTTTGCCATGGTAGTGACGACACCTGACTGAGAATCAACAATGCGACGGTGACAATGGCAACAAAAATACCGATTGCACGATATTCACGACTTAAGAACGCTTGTGCGCCACGTTGAATGGCTTTTGCAATGTGTTTCATTTCATCAGTACCTTCGGGTTGTGATAACACAAATGTCCGTTGATACCATGCAAAACCGAGTCCAATTAAACTAGCGATAATGCCGACGATGCCAGCACTTGTTATGCTCATAAACTTGCTCCTATAGAGTGTTCAAAATAGTTAAGCTCGCAAATATTAGCGCATGGTGCGATTTTTTTACACGGTTTTTTCGTATTTCAATCAATTCCGAGTCTAATCACACGCGCCAGATTGCAAAAAATCTCCAATAACTGCCCCTGCGAGGTCATGCCCAGCCTGATTCCAGTGTGTATCATAGGTGTAATACAACACTTCGCCATTTGCAGCCGCCGCTTCAAATGCAGCAGATACATCAACAAAGTGTAGCTCGTTCGCTAGGGCAGCCTCGCCAATTACCATTCGCATGTTGTCTCGCCGACTCATCAACTCATCCCATGTCGGATGAATATCATCACTAAAGATGGTTTGTCCGGGTTCATTAATGCGTCGTTGAATCATGCCACCGACGATATTGTTTCGTTGCTCCGCCACGATAAATGGAAGGTAAATCTGTGCTTTACTAGGGAAGAATGCCAAAATGATACAGGTTTCTGGGTTAGCAACTGCTTGGATAGCACGCCATGAGGCAACAATTTCTTCCAGATTTTTCGATTGGCGTAAATCATCGGCTGTGACATTGAGCCATGATGTATAACTGTTGAAAAAAGCCATCGGAACTTGTGTAGACTCATTAAGTTGTAGCATCACCGGATACTGAAACTCGCTATTGTCTGATTCCCATAATCTACCAGATGTATCAAACCGTATCGACAAATCTTCTATCAATGCCGGTAAACTAAAACTATCTGCACGTCCTTCAAATGACCCAGCATTGGATATGTCATTGCCACCAAAAAAGCCAATAACGACGACTTCGGGACTTTCAGCCAAACCGTATTCTTCAAAAACGATAGCCTCTTCTTGTGGTCCATAACCGCGAAAACCTAGATTCCGCACAGGTGAATTTAACTCGCGTGCGAGAACATCTGGCCAAGGTCGTCCAACATTTGTCGCCTCAGTGTAAGAATCACCTAATGCGATTATCGAATATGTATCTGCTAGGCGTTCAGGAATACGAAAGCCATCGTCATCCCAACCAAGTTGATGACGCGATAGTACCTCATATGGATTGTCGGGTGCTGCGATACTACCTGCTTGTACGAGGAATAAATCTCCTGTACCTACACTGTATTCCACTTCACCCAAATTAACATTGGCATAGCGACTATTCCCCTTACGAATAACATAAGGCGCAACAATGACCACAATACCAACGGCGATAGCAATGCCCACAAACATAAGGCTAAAGCGCGTCAGCCATTCACCAGCTACTTTACGTTTTCCCACAAAGTCTGCCTTAAATACGTCCAAACTAGCAGAAGACAATAGCATAGTTTCATATCAATGGACAGTGGACACTACAAAAATGGGACTTTTCGCGGCTATGGATTGCTATAAGCCGCTTTCGCGGTTTCATCGCGCCGCACACAAAATTGCAATCTGAGATAGAGGCTATAGGTTCGCCAAGGATAGTTTGTTAAACAAGATAATGTACAGGTTTGCAACTTTGCGTTATCCTATAAATAAATGACGATTAGCATAACATAAGTGTATGTCAACGAAAAAATCACTTGGCGAATATGGTGAAAGATTAGCCGCCCAATTTTTAGCGCAACAAGGCTATGATATTGTCGATAGGAATTGGCATTGTCGCTATGGTGAGGTCGATATTGTTGCACGATTAGACAATATTTGGGCATTTATCGAAGTGAAAACGCGCCGTAGTGCCAATACGGAAAGTGCATTTACAGGTATTACACCGCAAAAACAGCAGAAATTTATCAAAACTGTGCATCTCTATCTCTCTGAACACAATTTGCACGATATGATATGGCGAATTGATGCCATTGCTGTTGCGATTCCCCATTCTGGCAGCCCTATCATTGAGCATGTGGAGGATGCCTTTGACTGGTAAATTTCCGCCACTACTCATCATTTTGGGACCAACTGCCATCGGTAAAACCGGACTCGCCATTGAAGTCGCAAGCCGACTTAATAGCGAGATTATTGGCGCAGATAGTCGGCAAGTTTATCGGCATATGGATGTTGGCACAGCCAAACCGACAGCAAAACAACAACAAGCAGCCATACATCATTTAGTGGATGTTGTTACACCGAATGACAACTTGACGTTGGCACAATATCAACGACTCGCCTACACTGCAATTGATGATGTTATCCAGCGCAGTAAGTTACCGATGTTGGTGGGTGGGACAGGTCAATATCTCACAGCCGTTGAAGAAGGCTGGTCAATACCAGAAGTTCCTCCGAATGACAAGTTGCGCGAAGTATTAGAAGCCGAAGCTGTCACTATCGGAAATGAGGCATTTCATCAAAAGTTGGTGCGTGTTGACCCACATGCAGCAGAAAAAATTCACCCGAATAATGTGCGCCGTGTTGTGCGTGCCTTAGAAGTATATATGGAAACCGGCACGCCGATTAGTGTTTTACAACAAAAACAAGCACCTCCGTATCGTATTCGCACGATTGGATTGCGAATGGAGCGTGAGGCTTTATATGAACAAGCAGATAAACGGGTTGAACTGATGATTGCCGATGGTTTTGTTGATGAGGTGCAATCTTTACTAGATAACGGTTATGCAGCATCATTACCTTCAATGACTGCGCTCGGTTATCGTGAGATAGTCTCTTATATTCAAGGTGAAATATCATTGGATGAGGCTATCATTTTAACAAAAAACAGCACACATGATTTCATCCGCCGTCAAGAAATCTGGTTTCGGGGGCATGATAATGGCATCTTGTGGCATAATATACTAGAGATTGACGCAAATACTGTTGTCAATGATATTGTAAAATGGATGCAGGAGTAGTCGGTGTTCAAAGGCTTGCGAGATTTTTTATATCGAGATGGTGATAGTTCCAATACTGCTATTGGTATCATTCTATTATTCATGTTATTCGTCTTTGTTGGACCAGATATTTTGCCAACATTATTATCACGGTCATTCCCATTTCTTGATGAAGGTGTTCCTTGTACACGGCTGCAAACGGCGGAAAACAGAGGTAGCCATCAGTCACTGATTGGGCGCGGCACATCCGACCCCTTTGAAATGCGCGTCATTGTCCCTTCAATACCCGAGAACCCAGACGCTACATGGGATATTCAAATCATTATCCAGAATAACACTATTGGCACAGTTCCTTTTGTCTTTGATAATCAAGCCCGTATTGGCATTGGTAGCGTGCCTGATAGTAGCGGTATTGGTTTGGTTTTTAGCGCCAATGTTGCCTATCAACCTATTCCACCGCCATCAAATGCTGGTACGACAACCTTCTCAGAAAATAGCATTCGCCTGCTGGGACCCCGTCAGCGTTGTGCTTTTCGTGTGCAAATCCCACGTAATTCGATTACAGTACCCACAGGTGCTACAGTGAGGAGTTATTATCGTATCAACACATCAGGGCAAATCACGGGTGTTACCATTTTCCCCGACCAAGGTTTGGCGCGGGTTGCTGGTGGCATTGTCCAATCGGAAGCAGAAACAATCATTTTGACAGTTTCGGCGAATTAACGACCTTTATTGATTACTTGCTTGCATCATTCTGTGTTATTCATGACGGAAAGGACGCTAATCCATGTCAGAACAAAAAGAACTTCCGGCACTGGTTCTGTTAGATGGTGAGTTCGGTACACAAAATTGGACAATCGAACTGGATGAGATGATTCTCGGACGAGATGATTCTGCCCATATTGTGATACCCGAACGTCAGATTTCACGACAGCACATCATTTTTCGGCGTATCAAAGACAATGATTATCTGATAGAAGACCTCAACAGCAAAAATGGTACATGGGTTAATGGCAACCGCTTAGAAGGGTCACGGCAAATCCATGATGGCGATGAAATCAACCTAGCCATGAAGATTCGCTTACAATTTGTTGGTTCTGGCATTACGGCTCCAGCAACCCATACCCTACCTAATGTTGTTCCCTCTTCTGGCGGCGGTGGACGCATGAAACTGGATACTGAAGCGCGTCGTGTTTTTATTCAAGGTGTGGAAATGAACCCACCGTTGAGTTTGCCGCAATATCGGCTGATTGAATTATTGTATATCAATCAGGGGCGTGTTTGTTCTCGTGAAGAGGTGGTAGAAACCGTCTGGCCGGAAGCGATGGGCGAAGGTGTCAGCGAACAAGCGATTGATGCTCTCGTGCGCCGCCTCCGTGACCGCCTGAACGAAACAGACCCTGATATTCCATATATTGTGACTGTGCGCGGACATGGTTTTCGTCTTGATAACCCGAGCTAGAATTTATACTCGTAGACAAGATTTCAAATTGTAGAAAAAGCCCTCACTCATGTTAATGAAGGCTTAATAGCAAGAGACTCTAGTTACGCCGACTGCTGACTTGTAAGTCGTCAATGGCGTAGTCAATGCTGTTTTGTCCTACGGGAACATCTCCCACTGTCATCAAGCGCCACCGTAGACGGATAATTTGTCCACGATAAGCGGATAAGTCAATTTCGCGCAGAGTCCAGTCACTGCTGAAATTGCTTTGTTGGTCTAATATTGCCCATGTCGTTGCACGCTCAGTGAGTATTTCCAGCACCAGTGTGTCGTTGCTAGATAAGTCGCCACGTTGCCAGTAGCGCACGCGTGCATTTGGACTGTTGCCCAAATCAACTGGCATTGGCATTTCGAGGATGCTTATCGTGTTACGAATCGTGGCATCGACAACCCAACCGCCACTGTCACGCCCACCAACAGACTCTCGCACCCACGAACCTGTACGCGACCAACCGCCACTCTCGTCAAAAATAGTTTCATAAGGCAAAGATGCCATTTCTATTGTCCTAGTCATTATCGTTGATGAAGTCGCTGCGGCTACCATTGCACTTGAACCCATCGCCGTCGCATCCGCACAATTCGTCGCTACAAACGGAGTCACCGTCACGTTATTATTCACATCGCCACTCGCTGCACCCGTCGCAGCACCCCACCAATTGTCCCTCGCATTGAAATTTGATGCAGCACTGTAAACCGCTTGCGTATTGGCGGCACTATTACCAACAATACAGCTAAAATTGATAGCATTACTCGCCGATGTCGCCGAATCCACGCCGCCACCTCTGTCTGCGGCTTGATTATTGCGGATTGTGCCATTCGTAAACGTGAAAACACCTTCATTGGCCAGACCACCGCCGTCGTCATTGGCTACGTTGTTATCTAGTACCAAACCTGTCGCATTGAGCGTCGCAGCACTGCGAATACGAATGCCGCCGCCATCTTTATCCGCCACATTGTTGATAATTTGACTATCGCTAATCGTGACGATTCCACCGTCGGCATACAATCCGCCACCGTGCCGTGCATTGATACTCACCACTGCCGACGTGCCGTCGATAATACTATTGTTCTGCATTGTGAGCGTGCCATCGTTGTAGATTCCGCCGCCCAAAAAAGTCGCAAAATCGCCATAATTACCC
>JAUZRW010000038.1 GCA_030950085.1 Anaerolineae bacterium | reverse complement strand
CTGAGGGTTAAAACCACTCAGCTATCCAAAAGCCATGCCCACTAAAAGGGGCAAAAAGCAGGTTAAAGCGCCTTTTAGTGCGCTTCCTGCGACAAAGGTTTGCCAAATGCTTTAGCTTTTGGGGCAGGATGCTATCAATTTTAAATGTGCATAACATCAGTTATTCATATTGAAAACCACGAATACCGATGGCGAAGAAGGCAGCCGCTATGAGCAACAGAACGCCGATTTCTGGGAGTACATCGACTAGACCACCACCAAAGAAAATAATATCTTGGAAACCATCCATTACCCACGCTGTTGGTGTGAAATGACCGATGGTCTGCATAAAGGATGGTGTAATATCCAGAGGCCACCAAGCGCCGCCTAATGGGGCAAGGGTAAATGAGATGAGTAGGGCAAGTCCGCCAGCTTGTTCTTCATTTTTGAGGCGCGTCGCAACCGCAAATGCGAGTGCTGTTGTTGCCAATACAAACGCTAACATGAGAAGCAATATTGCCAGTGGTGCATTGCCGAAATCTGTTCCAGTGATGAGTCCCACTGCAAAGACCACAGCAAATTGAATCATGCCCAGTGCGACAAAGGCGAGAATCTTGCCGCCCAAAACTTGTGCGCGACTGAGGGGCAAAACGATGAGGCGTTGTAATGTCCATTCACGCCGTTCACGCATCAAAATTGCCATGCCGCCGAGAACTGTGAACATGACGAAAGTTGCGCCTTGCCCCGGTACTGCCTGACCAAAGCCTGTGCCGAGGTTGCCAGCTTCTGAGTCGCCGGAAGTCAGCACGAAATTCACGCTATCCGATTGTTGCGATAGCATAGTTTCGGCTTCTATGCGTAATGCTTCGGCAAAGGTGACTTGTTCCGCTTCATCACTAAAAATAGATATTGGTTCGTCATTGACGATAAGATTGGCAATCGCATCTGTACCGACATTGCTGGCGTGGATTGCGGCATTCGTTCGTTGTATCACGGTTTGCAGCGATGCCAGCACAGGGTCATTAAACCCACCTGAACCATCAGTGCGTGCATAGTAATCAATGGCAATCGCTTGTGCTGTTTGCAGATTGTCACTGTAGCCTTGTGGTATGACGATTAAGGCGCGAGTGTCTACATTTTGTACTCGTTCGATACTTTGCTCGACGCTGAGTGTGTCATTATCGCCTAAATCACAGTTGTCACTGTCACTATCCGATGGACAGAGTATCAGTGTTTCATTGACTTGACGCAGATTGCTGATGAATTGTGCCGATGTGTCGCTTTGGTCAAGGTCGATTAAGTCGATACGAATCCGCGAGGGACTGTTATCGCCGCCACTGATGAATCCTAGCATGACCGTTAAAGTAATCGGCAACACAACCAGTCCAACCAGATTACCCCGTTCGGAAAAGTAAACGCGCAAGTCATTGAGTGCAATGAATAGTGTTTTTCGCATGATAGTTCCTTATTTGACTAGGATATCGTTGTTCAACCAATAAATCTTATCCTCACCGCGTCATTTTGTGCGCGGCAGGATGAAACCCCGACAGGGGCTTCTTAGACCTCAACCTTGCGATTGACCATCCATAGCCCAATCATTGCAGTTGCTAATCCCAATAGTAAGAGTATGACAAGATTCAGCCCGATATCGTTATCGCCGCCAGCAAGTGATTGGAAACCATTGACTGACCAGTAGAGGGGCGAAAATTGTGAGATGATTTCTGGTAATTGGAAACCGAATGCACCTGCCATTGCACCTAATCCGATGTTAACCAAGGGTCCAATAACTCGGACTTGTTCCGGCGAATTAGCGAGTCCGACAAGAATTATTGAGACACCGCTAATGGATAAGACAGTCAGCAAGACAAGTATCACCAATAACAAAAGATTATTGCCCCAAATAAACATCGCTTGACCGTCAACCAAGGAGGCGATTAATGTGAATGACCCTAGCAGCAAGACGAGTTGTAAGATGACACTGAGCAAGACACCGACCATTTTTCCGAGAATGATGGTGGTGCGTGAAGTCGGTGTAACCATCATGCGTTGTAGTGTGCCAGTTTCTTTTTCATCAAATAAACTCAAGATGCCGAATTGTGCAGTGAAGAGGGCAAAATAAGCTGCTTGTGCCGAACCAATGAAGATGAGAATTTGTACGAAATTGCTCTGTTCTTGGCTGGCATCTAAGGGTTGCTGATTGACCGTGATATTGCCATCTGTTGCCACAAATGCACAAGTAAAATCTAGTGCATCGCCATTCTGGAGTGCCGGAATGACTTGCAAATTACCTGATTGTGCATTATTGATAAGCTCACCGATAGTCACAGCGACAGTCACATTACCGATTGTGAATTGGTCAACGATGCTGGTTGCAACACTGCGAACGATACTAGCAGAAATGGGTGAACCATCATTCGCATACACTTCGATTTGTGCGCCTTCAATCGTTGCACTTTCTGGCGTGATGTTGGGTGACATCTTGCTAGTAAAATCTGCTGGAATAATGATTGCGGCAACATACGTGCCATCTTCAACTCCAGCGCGTGCGACTTCGACATCTGTTATGCGTGTTGTTGTGAATAAGTCATCAAGCGTTTGTCCACCGGAAGAATTGGCGGCATTACACTGTGCGGTATTGGTCGCTGTCGGCACTGAATCATCCGGCAAAAAAATCGCTGTAAACGAATCGCCGAGATTTGTCACGTCATTGCCCGTATCCAGATTGACAATCGCAAGCGGAATATCGCTGAATGTGATTTGTCCACCACTGCTACCACCAAAAGCCATACCAATAATCGTCGAGAGCAACAGGGGAGTCGCCAACATGATAATCAGTTGTGTTCGGTCACTGAAACGCAGATAAGTATCTTTCCATGCAATCGCTAGTAATTGTCGCATCAGTTATCCCTCAAGGCGCGTCCGGTTAAGTGCAAGAAAACCGCTTCTAAATCTGGTTCATGGACTTCGACTGAGCCAATATCAATATCGGCATCATTCAGCACACGGATAATTTGTGGCATCGCCCGTCGCCCTCGCTTGGCAAAAACAGTGACATTGGCAGAGGATTTATCGCCTGTCGCTTCATCACAAAAAGCACGAGTCACAGTTTCGACTTCATTTTCAATTTTTCGCAATAAGGTTTCATCAAGTGTGGGTTGATTGATGGCAAATAACAAACGGTCTTCTTCGCCGACTTGTTGTGTTAACTCGCCTTGTGTCCCCATAGCAATAATTTCGCCGTGGTCAATAATGCCGACTCGGTCACTGAGTTCTTGCGCTTCTTCCATGAGATGTGTCGTATAGAGGACTGTCATCTCGTACTTGTCGCGCAACTCAAAGACCATATCGAGGATGCGGCGACGATTTTGAGGGTCAATGCCGACAGTGGGTTCATCCATATAAACCAATTGCGGACGATGCAACAAGCCCACAGCGATGTTGACACGCCGTTTCATCCCACCAGAAAAAGTATTGATGGGGTCTTTTTGCCTGTCAGCCAAATCAACAAATTCTAGCACGTCATCAATCCGCTTGCCGAGTTCTTTTCCGCTTAGGCTATACATTTGTCCGAAAAATTGTAGATTTTGACGCGCACTTAAGCGTTCATAGAGCGCGATTTCTTGTGGAATATAGCCCATGAGACGTTTTGCTTCAATCGGTGCTTGTTTGATAGAATGACCACCAATCGTCGCATCTCCAGCCGTTGGCGCAACCAGACCACTAATCATGGAAATAGTCGTTGTTTTCCCTGCGCCATTGGGTCCTAATAAACTAAAAATTTCACCTTTGGCAATCGAAAAATTGACCCCTTTAACAGCCTCTATTGCTGTTCCATCTGAGCGTTTGTAGGTTTTTGTTAGCCCAGAAACTTCAACCATAACTGTCATACGATAGCTTTCTTTTGGATATTAATCATCTTCATAGCTAATTACGCGAAATTATGAAGGGCTGTTGCAATCGAAACTTTTTCAGACCAATTTATGGCTATTTATGTAGCAGATGCTTATAATTACTGTAATTATGATGACAGTCATCTAAGGTCAACGATTGACAGCTTCAACGGCGTTGTCGAAATCAAAGATACGGTTAATGATGGCGGATGATATCGGCGAAATTGCAGCATGGATGGTACAAGTCCCTTTGTGGCAACGCTATCGCTTAACAACCGAAATTATCACCAATCAATTTCAAACAGCAATTTCAGAGCGGGCTTTGTTATATGTGATTGAAGTTGAAGGTCAAACGGTGGTCAGTGGCTTTGCGTGGTATTTAGCACAAGGCGCATTTGGAAGAAGTGCTTATTTGAAACAAATCGGTGTTCATCCAGACTCAACAGGTTTAGGTATTGGTAGGCAATTGTTAGCGCATGTTGAAGAAGCGTGTAAACAATTTTCAGACCAACTATTTTTATTGGTATCGGATTTTAACAAGGATGCCCAAAAATTCTATGAGCGGCAAGATTATCAGCATTGTGGCACTATTCCAGCGTATGTCTTGCCTGATGTGGCGGAGTTGATTTATCATAAACGTTTACTTGATTGATGGAGAGGAGGGCAGAGCGAAAATCCAGAATTTCTCTTAGAAGCATCTTATCTAATATCTAATCTAGGACGGCAAAATGTTACAAAAAAAGATTTTCAAACTCGTTTTATTCCTATTGCTGCTCATCATGAGTACGTCGATATTGGCTCAGGATGGGAACATACTCGTTGTTGCACGGGCTGTAGATGCCACAGGCTTAGACCCCCATACACAAACGACGTTTGCGTCGCTGCGTTTGCTTGAGTTGATTTACGAACCACTTGTTGTGACAGACTCTGATTTGAATTTACAACCTGCCTTGGCAACCGGATGGGAATTTTCGGATGATGGCATGACTCTCACCTTTACGCTGCGTGAAGGGGTGAAGTTCCATGATGGCTCTGATTTCACGGCGGAAGATGTGATTGCTAGTTTCACCCGTATTCTTGATGAAGAAACAGCATCGGCTGCCCGTACCAATTACCTCAGTATTGATTCGATGGAAGCGCCCGATGATTTGACGGTTGTTTTCAACCTGAATACGCCTGATGTTCCGCTACTTTCGGCAATGGCAAGCACCAACGCTGTGGTTTTATCGGCAGATGTGATTGCTAGTGAAGACCCTTCATTAGTGACAGTCGGTACAGGTCCTTTCAAGTTGGAAAGCTGGACACCTGATGAAAATACGATGCTCAGTGCCAATACCGATTGGTGGGGTGATGGTCCCTTTGTTGATGGTATCGAAATTCGGATTATTCCCGATGAAGCCTCCATTTTAGCTGCTTTGCGTGCTGGAACAGTCGATTTTGCTTTGCTGAATGACCCACTTGTGGCAACGCTCTTGGTTGATGATTCAGATGTTGTTTTGCATCGGACACCAACCCTATCTTACAACGTGCTACAATTGCGGGCGGCAGTAGAACCCCTCGATAAGCTAGAAGTTCGCCAAGCCATTTCTTGTGCGCTGAATCGCCAAGAGATTGTTGATTCGGCAGCTTTAGGTGAAGGTCGTGTCACGGGTCCATTGACGATGGCGAGTTATGCGCTGCCGACTGATGAACTTTTCTGCTATGAGCAAGACATAGACCGCGCCAATGAATTGATGGCAGAAGCCGGGCTGGAAGATGGTTTTACGCTTGAAGTCATGGTTGCGAATTCTGAACCTCCCGTTGCAACGTCGATTGCACAAGTGGTTGCCTCCCAACTTGAGGCGATTAATATCACGGTTGAAATCGTGCCACTAGATATTTCGACTTATGTTGACCGTTGGCTCAATGCAGATTTTGCTGGAGCAGTGGCGCTTAACGGTGGACGGATTGACCCCTACACGATGTATTCCCGTTATTGGCAATATGATGCACGTTTCCAAGATACGGCTGGCTACATTGATGACACGCTAGATGATTTAATGCAGCGCGGACAAGTTGAAACAGATTTCGAGACACGCTTCGAGATTTTCCGTGAGTTGCAAGTTCATCTGACCGAAACCAATCCTTGGATATGGCTCTATGCTGGTTTCAGTTATACAGCCCACCAATCGAATGTGAGTGGATGGGAACCCGCAGCGAATGATTCTCTCTACTATATGTCAAGTATCAGCGTAGAACGCTAGATATCATTACAGGACAGGAGGGGAAACCCTTCTGTTCTCTTTAACCCACCGTGTAGGTGCAAAACCGATGAGACAATACTTAATCCGCCGTTTGTTCGCCTCGCTGATTACCTTATTGGGTATTAGTGTTATGGTTTTTGGAGCAATCCGCTTAGTCCCCGGTGACCAAATTACGGCACAACTTGGGACAGAAGCCGGAATGCTTTCGCAAGAGCAACGGGCGGCATTAGAACGTTATTATGGGCTTGACCGTCCCCCTGTGGAGCAATATTTCACTTGGTTAGGCAATGCTTTACAAGGCAATTTTGGCTTTTCAATCCGACAAGGGCGCGAGGTACTGCCCCTCATCTTTGAGCGCTTCCCTGTCACGTTAGAATTGGCAATATTGTCGGTCATTATCGCGCTGGTAATCGGTATTCCTATTGGAATCATTGCAGCACTGCGCCGCAATACTTGGATTGATTTATTCGGGCGTGTTTTTTCGATGCTTGGACTTTCTGTACCCAATTTCTTACTGGGTACGATGATTATCTATGTCTTGTCTGTCTTCTTCGGCATTTTACCGAATTCGGGTAATTATGTCGGTTTTTTCGATGACCCCATTAAGAATCTTCAGCAATTAATTTTCCCAGCGATTACAATGGGATTTTCTTTTGCCGCTTCCATTATGCGGATGACCCGTTCTGCGATGCTAGAAGTCTTAAACGAAAGTTATGTTCGCACTGCCCGTAGTAAAGGACTCAAGGAGCAAACCGTCATTTTGCGTCATGCGCTGCGGAATGCTTTAATCCCTGTGGTGACATTGATAGGTGTCGAATTTGGTTATTTGTTGGGCGGCGCACTGATTACGGAGCAAATTTTCGCTTTACCGGGTATCGGGCGCTTGGCGATTAATGCTATTACACAACGAGAATATGCCCTTGTACAAGGGGTGGCGCTCTTCATTGTTATTAACTTCATTCTCATTAATTTTATGGTTGATATTATTTACGGATTCATTGACCCACGAGTATCTTATGACAACTAAGTCTTCAAATATGCCACATCTGCCAAAAACACTGGATACCGAACCAGAGCGACAAGCTCCCTCGTTTGTGATACGCTTACTCCGTGACCGAAGTGGCACTGTCGGACTCATTCTAGTTGTATTTTTCACTATTATTAGCTTACTGGGCTTATTTGAAATCACACGATATCCGGTTCTCGAACAACATCCCATTGACCGCTTGCAAGCACCGAGTTTAGATTATTGGTTTGGCACAGACCAATTCGGACGCGATACATTTAGCCGCATTATGAAGGGTGGGGCAAATTCGTTACAGGTTTCTGTCATATCGGTTTCTGTTTCAACGCTGATAGGGACAGTGATTGGTATCTTTGCCGGTTATGTTGGTGGAATCGTGGATACAATTTTAATGCGAATTATGGATATTCTCTTCGCTTTCCCAAGTTTGCTATTGGCTCTGCTTGTGGTGACAATTATTGGGGCAGGGCTATCGAGTACCGTCTTAGCGATTACGGTTGTTTATACACCGATTTTTGCACGAGTTGCACGGGGTCCTGTTTTGTCGCTCAAGAATGCCGAATTTGTAACAGCAGCCCGTTGTTTAGGCGCAAAAGATTGGCGCATTATCGCCCATCATATTTTCCCGAATATGCGAACTGTCCTGATTGTACAAGTCACGCTGGCGCTATCATGGGCGCTGATTACGGAAGCCGGTCTCAGTTTTTTGGGACTCGGCACACAGCCGCCGGATGCCTCATGGGGATTGATGCTCAGTGCTAATCGCGGTTTGGCAGAAATTGCTCCATGGCTGATTTTGTTTCCGGCATTGTCGATTATGCTCATGGTGCTAGGCTTTAATCTTCTAGGTGATGGTTTGCGTGATGTCCTCGACCCCTATCTAAAATCCGAATAAATACATGGCACAAGCGAATAGGGCAGAGATACGCTAAGATAGATAGCTGACAATCTTGTTTCAATGCCAATTCGTAGGATAGAACCATGCCGCAGAATGTTCCGTTTTTGACTGTATTTTTATCGTCGCCCGGTGATGTTGGCGAAGAACGCGCCCTTGCCCGTAACATTATGAAGCGTTTGCCTAATCGCTATGTGTTCAAAGGGCGAGTGGGTTTGAATATTGTCGCATGGGATGACCCCGATTCGACAACGGCTATGGAAGCGACACTGACTCCACAAGCCGCGATTAGTAAGGGCTTGCCGATGCCGTCTGAGAGTGACATTGTGATTGTCATTTTCTGGTCGCGGATGGGGACACCTTTTACCGATGAAACCGATGGCAAAGAATATCAATCGGGTACTCATTGGGAATTATTGGACGGACTGCAATCGCCCAATACGAAAACGTATATTTATCGACGGATGCAAGAGCCTGATTTTGGCAGTGTCGATGCGCCGGATTACGACGATAAAGTAGCACAGTATCGGCGCGTCAAGAAATTTTTAGGTTCGGAGATGTTTTACAAAGATGGACAAATCAAGATGAGTGTCCATCAGTATGATACACGAGCGATTTTGAAGAGTTGTTCGAGCATTATTTTGAAGAAATTATCGCCAATATTTTAGACGACTTAGGGAAAACAGGGCAAACAGGTCAAGCGAAGCCGCCATCGCAGCCGATAGTGTAGTACCACAAATCGAAGTCATTGAAACCGAACCGTGGGATGCCAACAAATCGCTATTTCCGGGTTTACGTGCCTTGACCGCCGATGATGCCGATATTTTCTTCGGGCGCAGTCGAGAAACTGATGCCTTGGTAGAGCAAATCAAGCATAGTCGTTTTATGGCAGTTGTCGGGGCATCGGGTAGTGGCAAATCGTCATTGACCGCTGCCGGACTGATTCCGCGCTTACAAGCAAATGCGATTACTGGGAGTAAAGATTGGTTTATGCCGACATTCAAACCCGGTACGAATCCCTTTGAGGCGCTTGCGGCGGCATTGATGGAATCGATTCCGACACTTGCCGTTGATAACCCGCGCAAATATGCCCAAGAATTAGATGACTTCGCACAGATGCTCGAAGAGAAACCGGATAGATTAGCGAAAACATTGCAACATGCCCTCAAAAATGAAGCGGATTGGGCGGAAGTGCTGCTCTTCATTGACCAATTTGAAGAACTCTTGTCCTTAAGCCCTGAAAAGCGGCGTAAACCCTTCGCAGAAATGTTATCTATGGATGATGATAGTGTCCTGACACATGCTGAATATGAGCTATTAGGAGGTGTTGGCAAGGCGATTGGCACACGGGCTGAGAACATTTTCGTGAAATTGCGCGGTGATGAAAACGAAAAAGAGCAAATTTTGTGGTGCGTCTTCCGTGAACTCGTTGAAGTGGATGAAAACGGCACAGCAACACGGCGACGAGTTGCCTTTGACTCCGACGATGAATCGATTCGCAGCCTGATAGATGCCTTCACCAATGCCCGATTACTGGTGACAAGTAGCGAAAAAGTCCTTCTCCCTGAGGGAGAGGGATTTAAGGCATGTCTGAGGCGCTGTGTGTCTCTTCACGTCTTTGTTTTTCATAAGGCATGTTATAGAAGATTGTATTTTTATATGATGGCATTGGCGATTTTGGGAGATTGACCTATGGCAGCTCGCATCAAATCACGGGTGATGAATAGAGAGGAAAAAGCCTTCGGTGCCATTGATATGAACCGTATGATGACCGCAGGCATGGGAACAGGATTTGTCTATGCACTCTTGCGTTTGATACAGGCAGGATTATTGCTGATTCCAGCTGTGATTGTCTCTTTCTTTTTTTTCGTATGGCTGACAGGCAGGCAGGGTGGTGTGCCACGGTATATGGTTTTTGTATATAGCTGGCAGGCGAAAATTCTAATTGCGGCAGGTCGGAATCCACAGAGTTTGTCCGGACGCATAGCATCTCTAGCCGACTGGGATACCTCTGACCTTATCTTAAATGGAGATCTGCTCTTCACAACAGCAAGTTCCACGATTGTGGACGAAACGATGTCGGGTCTTGAGATTTTAGACAGCGATGCCCTCGATGCCGGTGGCTTTGAGATCGTCAGCGATGATGAATTATTTATCACGATTAAGTAGTTAAACAATGCTTGCTTCTCGTCGTCGAAAAAAGGAAGTCTATCGTCATACCTGCATCGTCGAACCCTTTGATATTGCCATGTTTCATACCCGCGATGGTCAGGGGCTACTCTCACTTCAGAATCGTTTCGCAACTTGGTTACGCGGATTAGCTTTTCCAGCCCGCTTTGTCTACTGGCAGATGCCCGCCGATTTGCGAGCGCGAATTGACTATGTTGCTGACTTATCCCGACAGGAACAAGACCCTCTGAAAAAACAAATGTTGATGGAGAGTCGGCGCAATTACGAGCAACTTCAGAACGGCGCAAATTATCACCGGTCTTTGTGTGGTATAGCAACTTGGACGGATGATAGTATGACCAGTGAAACGGTTGCCCGTAGTGTTGCCGCATCATTTGATACACTCGCTTATGTGAGTCCTTGGCCCAAATTGTTTGAGAGCAATTATCGACTGTCTGAAGGACATAGTAAATTTCGGCATTGGCATATGCGTCCCATCGGGCGACCCGGTGGACGCATGTATTTTGCCTTCCTCAGCAGTTACGAGTTTCTCCCGGTAGACTGGAACTTTTATCGTCCTCTGTCTCAGATTTTATCGCTTCCTTATCCGATGGCACTCTGTGTGGATGTCCCCAGAACCTATGATCGCAGTGCAGCTATTTCCTTTGTCGAAGGCACTTTGTTGGCAACCCGTGTTCGCCTGAGTACAAGTACAGGTGAAGATAGTAAGAGTGCCAAGAAGTACAACGATTGTCGGCAAACGCTGGAAGAACTCAATCAGGGCGACTTACTCCATGAGGTTCAGTTAATCATCGCTGTGGCTGCCCCTGACCGCGAGAGTCTCAAAAAGTCTTGTGACGATATTATCAGTCGCAACAAGCCTTATTTTAAGTTGCGCTATGATGTCGGTCTGCAACAAGCAAATGCCGCTCGATTCTTTTTGGAACCGATGGGACATGGTGAGATTGTTGCTAGGGCATTGGGCGCACCGCTCTTTGTGCCTTCTCCCAGCAGCACCAATCTGAATCCACTCGACATCATGTTTCCGGATCCGACTGAGCAAATTACGCATGTGATTCGCATCGTTGAAACCATGCTCGGTCGCCAATCTAGCGGAACGCAGCAGGGCAATCATCAGAAGGCTTTGATTGGACAAGCGCTGGTTCGGCTCTATGCACTTGATCGGGGCGTTGAATTGTTCTCAATCGCACCTCATCAAACACCCATCATTGAAGACCTCTGCGATATGTTATTGCAGATTGAAGCCAAGCTCCATATCCAGCAGATTGCGCGTGACATTGCCGATGAGATTGTGGGTCTTTGTACAGGTGCTGGGCCCTACGCCAAATTTGTGAATGCTCGTACCAACCTCGACCTCAGCTTTCGTGGGAAATCTACGCCTCGAATTTTCTCATTTCACGAGATGTCCAATGATCCAGAATTGCTTGCGATTGCTTACACCCAGGTTTTGACAGCGATTCGTCGCGATAGTCTTGCCGATGAAGTCCCGCGCACGATTGCTGTCGATGAAGTGTATCGTTTGATGCGTCATCCATCTTTACTTGACTTTCTAGTGGAAGCGGTGAAAACCTTTCGTACCCGAAGGAAAAAGGTGATTGTGATGGATCAACAGATGCGCATTTTTTTGGAATCTGCGAAAGCCCGCTTACTCTTTGAGAATTGTCCCATCCGTGTCATTTTCAACCAGCGCAATGGCATGGATGTCTTCCGCGAACATGTGGCTTTTCAACATCTGACCGAGCAACACTTAGAGACGATTGCCAGTCTACGTCGGGGACATTTCATCTTAGATATACAAGATCAGGGTGTTTTTTTCTTGTATATGAGACCATAGATGGGAGAGATTGCTCGTTTTGGTACATCGTGAAATTGAGCTAGAGAGGGTGACATATGGCAGATATGTCGAGTTTACAGGAGCAAAGTCGTCGCAGTTTCTTTCAATGGCATATTTTACTCATTATGAAAAAGAAACAGTTACAAGTAACGCTCGCTGATGCGGGTTATCGTCCTGATATTGTGCGTGAGATTCAAGACAATATCCCACCGGTGGTCGATTCAGATGAGTTGGCACTTTTGGGTCGCTTAGGATTGCCGATTCCAGAAGATTTATCGGACTACGATTTGCCGCCCCATGTGCATGTCGCAGGTATCCGCTTTTTCTTCAGAGCAGCACCCGCATTGGATCATGAGCATGATTTTGTCTTGGATTTTATTCGTCAATTAGCCAATGGTCGTTACGAAGGGCGTGAACTCATGCGTGTCAGTGTTGATGATCACCCTTATTTATTGAAAGCTGCAGAAAAATTCAATGAGGGACTGGTGGCTTATTCCTTACAACTTGTTCTCAATGCTGCCATTATCTGGGCGCATTTTCATGGTGCTGTCATCATGGATTGGACTTCCGTATCGGCACGCTTATTAGGTGCAGATGCCAGTTCAGCTCATGATGATTGGTTTCAAGACCTGCCAGACCCGGATGATCAGGAATCCAACCGTAAAAAGCAGCCACATATCAAGCTGAATGGGTGAAGGAGCATTTTTAGTGATTAAGCAAAGGGTTTGCTGATGGATTGTTCATGGAAAATGTATTTGCCTGAGTATCGACTGCCACATTTTTTAGTTTATTGCTTCGGCTGTTTCGGACTTTTCATTGTCGCTATTGCGCTCTTGATTTTTCTGGTCTTGCCGGGCATTTTTACCTATCTTGACTCTCTGGATCGTTCACCTGTTTTTGATGTTCCTTTGGGTTCAACGGTGACAGTTGGTGCTTTTTCTATCTCTGTTTTAGCGATTGAACGTGATAATCGCTGTCCAACTGAGACAATCTGCCCAGCATCCGCTTCAGTGTTTGTTGTTTTTCGGACTTCATTAGAGGAGAGAGAGTATAGGCTGGAATACTTTGAAGACTCTGATTTTTCAGATCCTATCACCCTGTCCGCAGGTCATTTAATCCGCATTGTTTCGGTTTCACCCGATTTCCCATCCCGCACACAGGACTATCTTGTCCGCTTTCAGGTCTTTGAACCACCATCTGAGTGAGCCCATTCTGGAGTTGTTTTATGAAATTAGTCATCATTGAATCGAGTGCTAAAAAACAAAAGCTGACGAAACTATTGTCGGATCTATATGGGGCAGGGGTCTATAAAGTGCTGGCATCACTCGGACATATTCGTGATTTGCCAGCTAAAGAACTCGGGGTGGATGTACAAAACGGATTCCAGCCAAAGTACACAATCGTCAAGGGCAAATCAAAAACAATTAAGCTGCTCTCAAAACAAGTTTCTAAAGCCGATGAGCTTTATTTAGCCTCTGATCCAGATCGGGAAGGGGAGTCAATTGCTTGGCATCTTATTCAGGTCACTCGTCCCCAAATACCCACTTTTCGGGTGACATTCAACGAAATTACGCAATCGGCTGTGAAAAAAGCCTTTGACAATCCACGTCAGTTGAATATGGATCTGGTGGCGGCTCAAGAGGCGCGCCGCATTCTCGATCGCCTCGTTGGATATAAAGTGTCGCCTGCGCTGTGGCGTGGTTTGGACGCATCTGGTTTATCCGCAGGGCGCGTGCAAAGTGTTGCCTTAGGTCTGGTCGTCGAACGGCAAAGCGCGATTGATACTTTTGTCCAACGTGAATATTGGAGCATTATCGGCACATTCGCTGTCCCTACCGGGCAGTTTGATGCCAAGCTGGTCATGTGGTCTGGCAAGCCCTGGACAACAGAGACATATTGCTCTCATCAGGATGCACACATTGCCATATCCAGCTTGTCTGATCTCGTTTTTAAGATACAAAAATTGGAACATAAGCAGCGTAGACGCAAAGCACCGATACCTTTTATAACCAGCACTTTGCAACAGGCAGCTTCCTCGCATCTGCGTATCAGCCCCGATAAAACGATGTCGATTGCCCAAACACTCTATGTGCAGGGCTTAATTACTTACATGCGAAGCGATAGTCCAGCTGTTAGTGTTGAAGCGGCGGATGCGGCTGAAACATTCATTCGAGATACTTATGGTGATTTGTATTTGCCGGAGGTACGTCGCCAGTTCAAGGCGAAAGTAGGCGCACAAGAGGCTCATGAGTGCATCCGCCCCACAAATGTCACGCTGGATGAACTCAGTTCAGATCACGATGATTACTCTTCAAGATTGTATCAGCTCATCTGGCAACGTTTTATTGCCAGCCAAATGGCAGATGCCCACTATGACCAGACAACAATTGTTGTTGCAGGTAGCAAAGCTGTATTTATGGCGCGTAATGCCACCCTCGAGTTCGATGGTTTTTTGAAAATTTATCTGTATGGGGATGATTTAAAAGAGGAGCATCAAGCCCGTCCAACTGATGAGGACCAAGACATTGTGTTTCCTGTGCTAGCTGAAAATCAAATTTGCCGTGCAGAGGCATTCGAACCCAAACAACATTTTACGCGCCCGCCTGCGACCTACAGTGAGGCATCTCTGGTCAAAGCATTGGAAACCTTGGGCATCGGTCGTCCATCGACTTATAGCTTGATGGTATCGACCATTCGCCAGCGAAAATACGTTGTCCTTAAGAATCGTCGGCTAGCACCCACTATGTTAGGCGAGCAGGTGAGTCGCTTTTTAGACCAACATTTCGCACTGGTTGTGAATTATGATTTCACGAAAATGATGGAAGATGCGCTCGATAAGATTTCAATGGGAGAACTGAATACCCGCAAGTTTTTGACCACATTTTGGAATAAATTCTATCCCTTAGTAGAACCTTGGCAACATGCGCCACCCAATCAACGATCTGAGCCGAAACTAATCGGAGAATTGTGCCCGGTTTGTGGCAAAGGGCAGATTGAGATCAAGCGTTCACGCAAAGGTCGCTTTCTCGGATGTAATCGTTATCCTGCGTGTAAATATTCGCGTGACATGCAAACGCCAGCACCGGTGCTTGTGGGTCGCGTCTGTCCAGACTGTGGGTCACAACTGTGTGTGCGCTCTAAACGGGATTCTGCTGATAAATTTATCGGCTGTACTCATTATCCGACCTGTAAGCATACCGAAAATTCTCAACCCGATGTGGCTGGCGATTGAAATAGCTAGAATAGCCAGGTGTGACGAATTACGACGTGATTTCCCGGCACATATCTCACGTTTTCATCACTAGCCATCTAAGCACGACCCGAATTACTGTCGATGAGCTTCGACATGTTCTTGTACCATTTGATGTGCAATACGCACATCAGCCGCTTCAAAGCGAAACAAGTTACTCCCGACTTTCAAATCACCGAATTTACGCAAGATTTTTTGTTCCAAAGAAGCGGCTAAGGGTGTCCGAACAATGACGATCGCATCAAAATCATGGTCGGAAGCGGCTTGTGACGGATATTCAGCTTCGTATATATCCCATGAATTGGCATATCCAACGCGATATAAAGGCGAGTTATCGAGAGCGTGAACGAAAAAAACACCCATACTTTGCAATTTTTGATCCATATCGGCAGGTTTTCCGACAACACCCGGGTCACGCCCTGCTTCGATAGCGATACTAGCTCGTTCACGGCGACGGAACTCAGCACGCGCTTCATCCGAACACCACTTTCGATTCGGATGAAAAGCTTGCTGTGGGACATTATTGCAATAGGGACAATCCGCAAGTGAACAAACATAGTTGTAGACTCGTCGTCGTCGAATATAGGTTATTTCTTCCTCAATAAATTCTTCATCGTCTGATTGACTGTTCTTTTTAGAATCAGTTTTATTCTTATTTTCCACGTAAAAGCTCCAGATTATGTGTGTTGCAGACATCGCCTATTTTAGTTTGAGTCTGGAAGAAAATGAATAGTTGCATAACAAAATATAACAAAGAATTCGGAAATAATGATGGCTATTGTGGCGACTTGCCACTATTCTAGACTTTGGCTGTATTTGCAAAAAGAGAAGACTTTCGTTAAAAAGCTGAGTTAGTAAATAACAGCGATTAGAAAGTCTAACTCTAATGTCAACTATCCCTCAAAACGAAGAACTTCTCAAGCATCTATTTGAGATATT
>JAUZRW010000037.1 GCA_030950085.1 Anaerolineae bacterium | reverse complement strand
TAATTCTTCATCAGCATCGTTTATCCAGCTTGAAGTAACCTTATTTTTTGCAAAGAAGACCGATGCCCCACCTGCAAATGGTTCAATATAAATAGCATGTTGTGGGACATGTTCCATTATCAGTTTTCGTGCGTAGTATTTTCCACCCGGATAACGGAATGGAGAATGAATACTTGGCATTGCAATATCCTCAAAAATATTTCTTGCCCCTAGTATACTGGTACACGAACATTTGAGCCAGCATTTGGCAAAATCATCCGTTTGGTGGATTGTGCCTTATTCAGTTTCGATAGATAATGAAACAGTAGGTCAGTATTCGCTCCCCTTGTTTTGGCTGCTGACTATGTAAAAATTCGTAAAAATAGGGGAGTAAAGACTTGTTTCGGCGTAAGGGATAATCGTGTCGAAACATCAAGTAGACAGTGGATTGCAAAAGAATAGACTGCGCCATTACGTGCCGGTGTCACACGAAAAGGTCACGTCTCTTGTAACCACTGATGTTCAACCGAAAGGTATTCGCCGTAGGTGATGCCCTGAAATACACGCATTAGTGAGGAGAAACCTAGATGTGCGCTCTTAAGAGTAATGGTCTTGCTGTAAGTAACGGCAATGGTCACAACCACGATGATAATAACCGTCGTACCCCAATCACCCTACCGATACAATCCAATGGCAATGGAAAAATCATTAGCGGCTTTGAACTGCTGCATGACACCAACGATACAAAACGCAGTTCTGTTGAAGTCTTCCCACAAACTGAAATTCTAACAGGCGATACCGAACAATTCGGCAAGATTCAGAAAGCTGTATATGACTTGCTCGATGCCTTCAATGTCAATTGGGATGACCCGAATTATACTGACACCCCCAAGCGCGTTGCCAAAGCCTATATGGAATATTGGGCGAGTGGTTATGGACGTGAGGCAGAAGACGAAATCACAACCTTCCCAAATACGACGGCAAGTGGTGATTTGGTTCTAGTGAAGGATATGAAATATTATAGTTTATGCAGTCATCATCTCGCACCGTTTCATGGCTATGGGGCGATAGCTTATCTGCCGGGTGAAAACTTGCTTGGACTGTCGAAATTGGGACGTATCCTTGATATATTTGCCCGTCGCTTTCAATTACAAGAACGCATCGGCGCACAAACAGCCGACAAGATAATGGAACTGCTTAATCCGCAAGGTGTGATGGTTATGCTATACGATAGTGAGCATATGTGTATGTCATCACGCGGCGTTCAGTTGCACGAGGCGAATACCACGACTGTAGCGACTCGTGGCATTTTCAAAGAAGATGCGGATTTGCGACGTGAAGTGCTGACAATGATGAATCGCTAAAAATACCTATCATCTGTAGGGGATGACCCGTGTGTCATCCCACTTTCTGAAATATCTATGTCAATTCAACGTCTTTGCGAAGTCTGAGATTGGCATTGCTCAGTTTGATTGCAATCGTAAATATCGTTTGCTCGGTTTCGGGATGCACAACATCGGCGGCGATATGTGCCAGAGGAACAGCAACATAAGAGTATTTCACAATATCCCCATGCGGCACATGATAGGTTTTCTGATTGAAGCCATAGTCAGTAATCGCATCACCATAGAGTAGCAAATCAAAATCAAGTGCCACCTCTTTTGATTTATTGCCTTCAGAGTCAAACCGTACCCGACCACATTTATTCTCAATATCTACCAGCAACAATTTGATAGCTTCTGGCAATTGTTCCGTTTCGATAGCCATTACCGCATTGAGATAAGAAGCTGCATCATCGTTATTGACGGAAGCAGATTCATAGACAGGCGACACGGTGATAACGTTGGCTTGTTCGCGCAATAAATCGACACCTTTTTTGAGATTAGTTTCAGCCTCATGATTTGAACCGATGCCGATATAGGCAACTGTCATGAGTCTTGCCCCTGTAGCGGTACGATATAGCCATCTCGATACCATGCCATAACCTGTTCTTCATTACTATCAGCAAATGTCAATCCATCGGGATGTTTTTCTATTAATTCAGTCAGGCTATTTAACTGATAACGCCCTCCAAAATCATGATAAATTTGATGGTCTGAAATGTAGCACCAAGGCGCAAGAATAAATCGTGTTTCTTGTGTGATAGGGGTGAAATGATAAATCATGCTGCCACGCTTTTTCGCAGTGAGGATAATATCGGCATAAGCCTCAACCATTGCCTGCTGCTGAAAATTATCATGTAGCCAGTTCATCGTTTCATCAGACACAGGCAACTTGTTTTTGAGGATATGTGCGGCTTTTTTGGCTGTTACCTCGATATCATCATAATCAACTAACACATCTTCGGGCAGCATCTCTCGATAGGGACCCACCCGTGCTGCAATGACAGGTGTGCCGCAAGCTAATGATTCGTAGGGTGTATTACCAAAAGTTTCCACATAATTGCCGATAGCGAAGGTGATATCGCCTAAACTGTAGTATTCTGGCATTTGACTATCACTGACCCAATCGTGAAAAATGAAGTTTTCAGCTAACCCCTGATGAGCGATTTTCTGTTCAAGGTCAGTATAAAATTGGCGCACATCGGCTGATAGCCCACTATCAATCCACTTTGGGACGAGAACACGCACATTCTTCAAATTGTATTCATGCACAAGTTTATCCACAACGGCAATGGTCTGTAAAATACCTTTTGGCGCTTCGGGGCGGTGTGGATAGAGAATGTAAGAATATTCATCAGGCTTAATAGGAATCACATTGAGGATAGATTTTGGCTCAGTCGCTTTATAAACATCAAAATCGAGTCCATTGTGAATCACATGCACGCGCTGCTTAAATTCTGGGAAAAAACGCCCTTTGGTATGCAACCAGACATTTGCTGTATGTTGTGAGGGCAAAATCAGTGCATCGCCATCAAAGAGATAACCCGATTGCAATGTCTCGCTAAAAATCACACTCCGCAAAGAAACCACTGTCGGGATATCTTGTGAGACAAAGGGGAAGATTAAGCCGCCATCATGACTATAGAAAACATCAGCATCAGCCAGAGAGTCACCTGTTGTTTGAATAGCCGCCGCAATATTGTACGTCGGTGTGGCATACGGTTCGGGGAAGGGTTGCTTAAAGCGATACACAGCCGTTATGAGGACATTCTCATGCCAATGAAACATCGGCGGCGCGTCATCCCGATAAGTGCAGAGAATTGTAATTTGATGCCCTAATTTGCCCAAATGGATAGCGATTTTTTTCAACTGTTTTTGTGCGCCACCCATCGACTTATCCCGAAAGAGAGGTGTCATTGAGAACATAACGATGTTCATGTGTTAAAAATCCTGTTTGTAACGTGAGCATCATGCCTTATTGTAAACTGCGAGACTATCGCCACTGATGGCACTCGCCGCATCCGACGCGAGAAAAGCAATCGTGTTAGCAATTTGCTTTGGAGTCACCCAATTATCAAAATTGGCATTGGGCATTGCACTTCGATTAGCAGAGGTATCGGCGGTACTCGGCATAATACCATTCACACGAATATCATGCTCTTTAAGTTCGAGTGCCATAGATTGGACAATGCGCTGACCGGCGGCTTTACTGGCAGCATAAGCGGCGGTATTTTTTGCCCCTGCCAAACCAGTACGCGCAAGGATAGCGACCATACTCCCTTTCACATTGTTCTCAACCATATGTTTAGCCACTCGTCCCAATGTGATGAAAAGAATACGGGCATTGAGCATCATTTGTTGGTCAAATACCGTGACACTGGTTTCATGAACGGGCTTTCCGGCAGCGAAGCCTCCCGCAGTATGTACCAATATATCAATTGTGGCGAAGGTTTTTTCTGCCTGCTTGACCATATCATCAACTGATTCTGGGTCATTGAGGTTGGAGACTACCGTAATAGCTGCTCCTTCAATCCTGCCCAACGATTGCAGACAGGCATCTAGTGGCTCATGAGCGATATCAACCAACACAAGATTTGCGCCTTCATCGGCAAAGTGTTTGACAGTAGCGCGTGCAATCTGCCCTCCTGCACCTGTCACCATGACGGTTTTGCCTGAAAATTGTCCTGTCATAAGACTGTCTCCTGATTTTTCTCGTTCAATCTCGTTAAATTATGACTTGTCAGCATGAGAAATGGATGAATATGATACGCCCTATTCGCTCCATATTTTCCTCAGTACAATAACGCCGTTTTGCACATTTGAGAATACAGTCGGGAGTCAAAAAGTGACCATACCGAATTTAATTACCCTAACTGACCCACGTTCGGCGGCAGCAGAAGCCTATCGCACGCTGCGGACTACGTTGATGTTTAGCAGTGTCGAAAACCCAATTCAGACATTACTGGTTACATCAGCAGTCGATGGCGAGGGTAAAAGTGATGCGCTGGCGAATCTGGCGGTGACATTTGCACAAGCTGGCAATAAAACGATTTTGGTTGATGCTGATATGCGCCGTCCGTCACAACATGCGATATGGCATATAGACAATTACGGTTTGACAACGATGATGATTGACGATGCCTCTTTGTCGAATCCGCCCTTAGTTGAATCGGGTATTGAGAATTTGCTAGTGCTTGCAGCAGGAGAAGAACCACCTAATCCGGCTGATTTGCTCAGTAGCAAGCGGATGAACGAAATTATTGGCATCCTCAAGGCACGGGCAACCTATGTTTTGTTTGATAGTCCACCTGTTTTGGCAGCCACCGACGCGGCATTATTAGGCGTGAAAGTCGATGGGGCATTACTGGTCGTGAAAGCCGGACAATCGCGCCGTGACCAAACATCTCAAGCACGGGATAGATTAGAACAGGTCAATGTGCGCGTCGTAGGCGCGGTGCTAACCAATGCTGCGCGTGAATCTCGTAAGGCATACTAAATAGAAGGTAGACATTTCAGGAGAATCATTATGCGAAAAGCATCTCACCTCGTTTTACTACTTGTCACCAGCTTGCTTGTGATGGCATTTATCTCAGAAGTTAGTCCGCAACTCCCACAAGGCGACCCAACGCCCGGTGCATCCGGTGTCGGCGACCCCTACTTTCCGGAATTGGGGAATGGTGGTTATGATGCCCAACATTATACGCTTGATATTGATGTCAACATGGAAACAAACGTCATTGTTTCTACTGTGACGATGCAAGCTCGCGCCACTCAATTTTTGAGTAGCTTCAACCTAGATTTTGCAGGATTTGATATTCTTTCTGTGCTGGTAGATGGTAATCCAGCCGACTTTGAACGGAATCTGCGTGAACTCGTGATTACGCCGACTGCCCCGATTGGTGACGAAGCTCTATTTGAGACACAAATCATTTATACGGGTGTTCCGGGGCGCAATGTTGACCTCGCCCGTTCGCCGTTTGCTGGCGGCTGGACTCGCTATAATCTCGGTGTTTATGTGGCGAGTGAACCTGATGGTGCGTCGCTGTGGTATCCGGTCAATGACCATCCTAGCGATAAAGCGACCTATACGATTATCATCACAGTTGCGAAGCCTTATTCTGTGGCTGCCAATGGGACGTTACTGGGTATTGCCGATGAAGGAGAACAGCGCACCTATACATGGCAATCACGCGACCCGATTGCTAGTTATCTTGTGACGGTCAATATTTCTTACTTTGAACGCCATGATGATACAGTGGTAGAGGGTGTTCCGATTCGCAATTACTTCCCGAATGTCAATTACCGTCGCGGTCAAGAAGTATTTTCTGACCAAGCGGATATGATGATGCTCTTCAATGATGCTTTTAGCGCTTACCCCTTTGAGGCTTATGGGAGTGTCGTTGCCAATACATCGCTACCCTTTGCGCTAGAAACACAAACGCTGTCGCTGTATGGCAATAATATTTTGCAAGGTGGAACAGGCGCATCCATCACAATTGCCCATGAGATGGTTCACGCATGGTTTGGTGACAGTGTAAGCCCTGCGACATGGCGCGATATCTGGCTCAATGAAGGCTTTGCGACCTATGGTTCGGCATTGTGGTTAGAGCAATATATTGGCGTAGACGAAACAGAGCGTATTTTGAACGAGTGGTATGATGCCATGCAAAATCGCCCCTTAATCATTGGTGACCCCGGCGCACAGAATCTCTTTGCCTCTCCTGTGTATTACAAAGGCGCATGGACATTACACGCCCTACGATTACGGCTTGGCGATGATACTTTTTTCAATATTTTGCATAGCTATCAAGGACAATATGCCAATAGCAATGCTGAAATTGCAGACTTTATTGCCATTGCCGAAGAAGTAAGTGGGCAAGATTTAGGCACTTTCTTTGACGCATGGTTGTATCAACCCAACATTCCACCGCGACCCTAGTTTGTAAATCATGAGGACGGATTATATCCACCTCATGATTCATTTGGGACAAGTGTTATGGGAGCAGTGCGTTCAGGATTCGCCCCGACAACGCCATCATAAAATGCGCGGATGATTTCCATATCTACATCAATATCACTATTCGTATAAAACGGCTCACTAATGGTGATGGTCTTTTTGCTATAATCAAGGCTCATGAGGATAAGGGGTGTTTTGGTTTTGTGGGCGACAAAATGAAAGCCCTTTTTCCAATGGTCACTATATTGTCGTGTGCCTTCTGGGTTGATGAGCAAGGTTAACCTATCCATTTGTTTCACACTGCGAATCATTTGCTTGAGGGCGGTTAAGGGATTATCGCGGTCTACAGGGATGCCCCCAAAGCGCCGATATAATTTCCCCATAATTGGATTTTCAAATAATTCTTGTTTCCCTAACCAATTGGGAAAGCGTTCTGTCACGATAGCACCATACCACATCAAGATAAAATCCCAACGGGAAGTATGCGGAGCGAAAACGCCAATAAATTTATCGGCGGCAAAGTCACCAACAATACGCCAACCAAAGATACGCTCATATACGAAACGCATCGGCGCAAAAACAAAAATCCGTAATAAAATGAGACCCATAAAGCCCTCTATATATTTGGTATTTACAATCCTGCTTTGTATTATAACTGAGGTCATCGCAAAAAAAATATAGTCGTTAAATTGTCACAACATCTATGAATGAGGACAATCATCATCCCTCTGCTATGATAAGAATCATCTGTGTTTAATATGCTGCTTGTATAATGCGGATAATTATCAGAGACAGTTTTAATGTGAGACAAAGGACACAGAACAATATGACATCGGACAATAGCGATATTCAGTATCCCCCCTCGCTCGATAAAATCTTCAAGCCCAATAATGTCGCAGTTATTGGCGCAACCGAAAAAGAAGGCAGTGTCGGGCGCACGATTCTCAAAAATTTAATTACCAACCCATTCGGCGGCACGATATTTCCAGTTAATCCCAAACGCCCCAATGTACTCGGTATTCACGCTTATAAATCAGTTCTGGATATTCCGGTTGCAATTGACCTTGCCGTGATTGTCACACCTGCAAAAATCGTCCCGATAGTGATTGAAGAATGTGTCCAAAAAGGCATTGAAGGCGCGATTATCATTTCCGCAGGGTTCAAAGAAATTGGTGCTGAGGGTGTCGAACTTGAGCGCAAAATCATGGCAATCGCAAAAGGCAAGATGCGTATCATTGGACCCAATTGTCTGGGCGTGATGCTGCCGCTTTACGGTCTCAATGCCACATTCGCTTATGGCATGGCAAACCCCGGCAATGTTGCCTTCCTGAGCCAATCCGGTGCGATTTGTACGGCTGTTTTGGATAAGAGCTATGAAGACAATGTGGGTTTTAGTGCCTTCATCTCGATTGGTTCAATGCTAGATGTTGGTTGGGGTGATTTGATTTATTATCTCGGCGATGACCCACGCACATCAAGCATTGTGATTTATATGGAATCAGTGGGAGATGCCCGTTCATTCTTATCTGCCGCCCGCGAAGTTGCCCTCAAAAAGCCGATTATCATCATCAAAGCCGGACGCACTGCCCAAGCTGCTGCTGCTGCCGCTTCTCATACAGGCGCATTGACAGGCAGCGATGAAGTGTTAGATGCCGCCTTCCGTCGTAGTGGTATTTTGCGCGTTGATAAGGTTTCTGACATCTCCTATATATCGGAAGTGCTGGCAAAACAACCGCGTCCGCGTGGCAATCGTCTCTCGATTGTGACCAATGCCGGTGGACCCGGTGTCTTAGCGACAGATGCCCTGATTCAAGGGGGCGGTCAATTGGCAGAAATCAGCGACGAAACAATGGCAGAACTCAACAAATTTTTGCCCAGTGCATGGAGTCACAATAACCCGATTGATATTCTCGGTGATGCTGAACCCGAACGTTATGCGAAGGCACTCGAAATTGTGGCAAATGACCCCAATAACGATGGTTTGATGGTCATCCTCACACCACAAGATATGACTGACCCGACGGCTACCGCCGAGGCACTGCGCCCCTATGCCCAAATCGAAGGCAAGCCTGTTATTGCTAGTTGGATGGGTGGCGCAAGTGTCAAAAATGGCGAGCGTATTCTGGCGCGTGCGGGTATCCCCACTTTTGAATATCCGGATACAGCCATGCAGGTCTTCAATCATATGTGGCGTTATAGCTACAATCTGAAGGCGCTGTATGAAACGCCGATGTTGCCGACTGATTTGGATGATAACCCGCCTGACCGTGACCTTGTGAAAGCTATCATTGAGACAGCAAAAGCAGAAGGACGGACTATTCTCACTGAGCATGAGTCCAAAAAAATATTGCGTGCCTATCATATCCCAGTGACAGCCATGGAAACAGCCGAAGATGAACATAGCCCAGAAGCGGCTGTGACATTAGCAGAAGAAATGGGCTTTCCAGTCGTGCTGAAACTCAATAGCCGCACGATTACCCACAAATCGGATGTGAATGGTGTGCAACTGAATCTGCATAGTCCCGATGATGTACGGGCAGCATGGCAGCGCATTCAAGATGGCGTTTCCAGAGTGCATAATGTATCGGATTTTAATGGCGTATCTGTTCAGCCGATGCTCAAATTATCGAATGCCTATGAATTGATTGTCGGTAGCAGTATTGACCCACAATTTGGACCCGTGCTGCTATTTGGTACAGGGGGTACATTGGTCGAAGTCTTCAAAGACCGTGCGCTGGCACTGCCCCCACTCAATTCTGTTTTTGCACGGCGCATGATGGAACAGACCAAAATCTACGCGGCACTTAAAGGTATTCGTGGGCGCAAGACGGTGGATATCGAAGCCTTGCAAGATTTGTTGGTGCGCTTTAGCCAATTGATAGCTGAACAGCCATGGATTGCAGAATGTGATATCAACCCATTATTAGCCTCAGAAGATAATATCATCGCACTAGATGGGCGTGTTGTTTTGCATCCAGCAGATACAAAAGAAGCCGATTTGCCACAACTGGCTGTCCGTCCTTACCCAACACAATATATCTACGATTTCAAATCAGAAGACGGCATGGACTTCCTCATCCGCCCGATTCGCCCAGAGGATGAACCGCTTATCGTCAAATTCCATGAGACGTTATCCGAGCGTAGTGTGCAATTACGTTATTTTGCGCCCATAAACCTGCGCCAGCGTACATCGCATGAACGTTTGACACGCATTGTTTTCATTGATTATGACCGTGAAATGGCTTTGGTTGCAGTACGCGAAAATCCAAAGACAGGCGAAGATGAAATCGCAGGGGTTGGTCGCCTCGCCAAATCACACACGCAACACAGTGGAGAATACGGTATCCTCATTAGTGACCGCTATCAAGGGCAAGGCATCGGGCGCGAGTTGTTATCGCGTTTGATTGAAATTGGTCGTGAAGAAAAACTGACGAGTCTGTTGGGTTATGTCCTACCAGAAAATAAGAGTATGTTGAATCTCGCGGAGCAACTCGGCTTCCGACTGCAGCAAAGCCAAGAGGGTGTTGTGGAGACCTATCTCGAATTGTAATCAAGTGGCAGGGGTGAGACGCATATCACCTCTGCCCTTTTATTGTGTGTCACTAGCAGACGTATCCGCAATCGTTGGCAGATATTCTTTGATATTGCGATGCACGCCACTTGTTGTTGTCGCATCCTTGCCCTGTTCTTGAGATTCTTCATTAAGAGCCTCTGTACCACGATGAACAGCTGCCGCTATCGCATGTGACCCAACAGGACCCGAAAAAATGATGAAGATACTGAGTGCTAGGAGTTCTAATATGGCACTCGGACGCAAAAATGCCGTACCAAGGCAGATAAATAACACGCCCAAGGTACTCGTTTTTCCCGAAGCATGTAAACGACTATAGGTATCCGGTAGACGCAAAATGCCAACGACACCTAATGCACTAAATACGACACCTATCACGATAAAAATTGCGCCCAAAACTTCGGCAATCATCAGAAAACGCGCCCTTCGGAAATATAACGGGCAATGCTCACAGTGCCAGCAAATGAAAGCGCCGCCACAACAATCCCAATATCTATAGTGGTATTAGTCCCTTCAATAATTGCCAGCAAAACAACAATCCCAACCAATAGATTAGTCACCATATCCACGCCGACTAAGCGGTCAGCCGCATCTTGTTTGGGTTTGGCAACACGATACAAGGCTAACGGTAGCAAGGCAACCATCACCAACAAAGCACCATTCATAACGATATCTAGCCACGCCATAAGTTATAGACCCTTATCTTCAGAGATTTCGTCTAATCCAAGAATTTGCCGAATCAACTTCAGGCGATTGTGCTGGTCACGGTTCAACTTTTCCATATTCGACTCT
Organism: Anaerolineae bacterium; assembly: GCA_030950085.1. Classification (GTDB taxonomy): domain Bacteria; phylum Chloroflexota; class Anaerolineae; order Aggregatilineales; family Phototrophicaceae; genus JAUZRW01. The sequence continues at coordinate 9,749 of JAUZRW010000037.1, read as the reverse complement.
TCCTTATCTAAGGTATGCACCAACATAACAGTCTGCCCATTTTCATCTGTTTCAAAGTCAATCACCAACTCGCCCGGTGTAATCGTAATTGAGTGGGCGCTGAGGGCGCTTATCAGGTCGTCATTGCTTTTATCTTGTGTTGATACACGGCGAGTATCAGGGTCAATCGGTAGTTTGGGATTGATAACCCGTTTCGCCACATCAATACCAGAGAAAAAAACATCCACTGCCAAACGGACAATATAAACGACTAAGGCGATAAGCTGCGACGGGATTTTGGCAGGTCGTATGGGTTGGTCGATATCTTGATAAGTGGTATTGATACGAATGACCATCAACACTGCGAAGCCAAAGATATAGCCGATGACAAAGCCTTCCCATGATAGCTGACGGGCAAAAATCATCCACAAAAGCGCCATCGGGAATGATAAAAACAGAGTTTGCGACATAATATCAGCCTCCGCTAAATAATCTGACAGCATCAATATAAATCTGCGGGTCACTAATTTGCAAAGCAGTTTGTTCAGCAATAATCACCAGTGGACGGGCATAGATACCGAGCAAAATACAGATAGCAATGAGAAAAGTCGGTGCAATCATGCCATCACCATAAGCGAGTATTTTCAACTTCACCTCTTTTTTCTGCTGGAAAACCCGTTGCCATGTGCGGAACATATAAAGCAGAGTCAACGCACCCGAAGAAACTGCTAATCCTAAAGGTATCCACTGTCCGAGTTCAACGCCACTTTGGACAATTCCTAATTTGCTGATAAATCCATTCATCGGCGGCACACCTGCCAGCGACATACTGCCTAAAAACCAGAGTATGCCTATCAAGGGTGGCATCATACGACCTGCCCCTTCAATATCGACAAAATCAACGCTGTGTTCATAACTACGACTAGCCACTAAGCCCATAATCATCAGCAATGACGATTTAATAAAGGCATGGTTGAAGGCATAGACAATCGCGGCTGCCAATGCGACAGGTGTTCCCCAACCAATCGCAACCAAAATAAAGCCAACCTGTGCGATGGTGGAATACGCTAAAACCCGTTTGCCATTATAGGTTCGCAATGCCGCTAGACTGCCAAAGAAAATACCGACGATTCCTAGCACGATTAAGAGTTGTTGCAGTTGTGCCGCCTCTTCTGTGAATAAGAGTGTCAGGGTGCGGATAATCATATAAATGCCGACCTTCACAATCACCGATGACAACATGGCGCTAACAGCAGTTGGGGCGGTTGTGTGGAAGTCCGGTTGCCAAAAATGAAAGGGGAAAACAGCACTTTTCAATAAGAAGGAACTCATTAACATGATAGCGGCGCTACGTGCTAACAGAGGGCGGTCTCCGGTAGCGAGTTGTTGTGCCATATCTGCCAGATTGAGTGTGCCAAAAGTGGTATACATGGCAGCAATCCCAAGCAGCAAAAATAGTGACCCCATGCCACTGATGAAAACGTATTTAATCGCGGCTTCTAGCCCGAATGGATTATCACTAATTGCTACCATTGCTACCGACGACAACACCATCAACTCCAGAAAAACGAAAAAGGTAAACAAATCGCCTGTCAGCATTGCTCCCAATAACCCAGTTTCCATAAAGAGAAACAGTGGCAAAAAAGTAGGATAAGTTACTGATTTTTCGCGGCTTTGTAAGACATACATCAAACCGGCTAACATCACGGTACTACCCATTACAGCAAATAAAGCCGAGAGGTTATCTGCCACTAGCACAATACCATAGGGCGGCACATAGCCCCCCATACGATAGGTTTGTATGCCAATATCAAGCACCTGTCCCAAGACAATCAAGCTACTCGCCCATGTGAGCAATCCACCGATTAACCCGACCCAACGTTGTGCCTTGTTATAGGTCACGAGCAGCAAAGTGGCTAATGCCGTGAATAAGGGCATAAAGGCAGTTAGCAGGATAAAAAAGTTGTTTTCCATCAACATCCTTGTTCAATGACAATGTAAAATCAGGTAAAAACTTAGAAAAGACGAATCCTGATGAGCTTATTTCGTCAAATTCGTGATTTCATCAGAATCGACTGTGCCATAGCGTCGTGAGGCAATATTGACCATCGCCAACAGCAAAGCATACGAACCAAAACTCACAACAACTGCCGTTAAGATGAGCGCCTGCACAATGGGGTCGCTGGTTTGTGCGCCAGCTTCATAATTAGTTGTATAGGGAGCAACTTCGCCACGAAATGCACCAGATGCCAGCAAAAATAGGTTGACTCCTGTAAACAATAAGCCAAAGCCCATCACAGACTTAATTAAATCGCGCCGTAAGAGTTGAAAAACACCGATTGCGAACAGCGCCCCTAATGTTAATGAATAGAAAAAGTCAATGATACTCATTTAATCGCTCCTAAGTTAGTCCTCAACGCTGCGTGATTCTCCAGTTGCTGAGGGGTCAAAAGCGAGTTTAACAGCCTCTTTTGGATGTGCAATCGCTTCCATAATCGCCCCAAAGCCGCCAAATACCGCTAATGCAATGCCAATTTCATAGAATAAGCCACTGGTTAATTCTAGCCCGAAACGATGCAGTAGCTCATTAATGCCGAGTATTGCTCCGTAATCAACATGAGAGAGAAACGCCCCGCCATGCAAGCCAAAGAGAATTGGTAAAATCCCATTCACAACGACGACAATCATACCAAGTCGCATTAACTGTTGTGGGGCATAGAGTTTCAGTCGTTCTTTCGCTTCGTTATATCCGAATACGACAAACCATAGTGAAGTCGCCAAGCCACTAATAGCCCCTGCCGTGAAGCCATCGCCGGGCGAGTGTCCACCATTGATGATTTGTGATAAGCCCATGAGCAAGGACAAGGGCAAGACCAAACGTGCGACTAAGCGTGTAAAGGGCGTGCTGAGATGGGTTGTATCTTTCACATCTTCAATCGCCTCTTCCTTAAATTCGTGTGTTGCTGCAATATTCTCGCGCTTTGGCGAAAACGAGTCACTTGTATCATAGCCGCGAACGAGCAATGCCAAGACACCCATTGCCGCCGCAGAAAAAACCATCACTTCGATAATCGTATCCATACCGCGATAATCTGTCACGATTGCTCCCACAACATCGGTGATGCCAATGTCTTGGTCGGTATTTTGCAGATAGTAGGTCGCAATCGACTCACGGTCAGGGCGATTAGCAAGAGCTGTCAGTGAAAAGAAAAATACAGCGAGACCGACTGCTCCGGCAATCAGAATATCGCGCACAATGCCGAGATTCCAGTCACCTAGCATGGAGCGCCCTTTCCATAGCTTGTCCATAACATCGCGGCGTTGTTTCTCGCTGATACGTCCCAACATCACGATAGTCAACATTGTACCCAGTGTCTCGACAAGAAATTGAACCAACGAAACATCGGGAGATGGCTCAACAAGTATGAGTCCGCCGACAGCATAACCCAACACACCCAATGCGAGTGCTGCTGTGATGTGTTTGCGTGTAAAGACAGTGGAGAGCGCGGCAAGAATCGATAAAAGCATCAGGATAATTCGTAGTGCGGCGGCAGAGTTAAAACCTGTCATGGAAATTTGTAAATCTTGTCCGCGTGCAAGGTCGCCAATAATACCTGTCGTCAAGATAGTGCCAGCGACTGTGCCAAGAATCACAACCAGATAATAGCGCACCTGTCCATTTTGTGTTTTGATAACTTGGTCGCCAATCCAATCAGTGCCACGAATGATGTGCTGATAGATATCTGTAGCACGCGGAATCGGTATCGCTTGCATGATAGGCAACCAAAATCTACGCAATAAGAACACGATAAACCCACTTGTGACAACTGCCAAACTCGTCAAAAAAAGAGGGTTTGTGATACTATCGGGTAGCAAATGTAAGCTAATCGCTTTGGGTACACCCACGGCAATAATATCTTCAATAATCGTAAGCGGTGGGTCAAGCATCAAACCAAAAATCGTTGTCCCGATGGCGAGGGCTACAGGTGCAATGAGTAAGGGTTTTGGTGAGGCGTGAAAGTGGATTTCTTCTGTTGGTGCTTTGAAAAACACATCCCAGATGAAGATGAATCCGGCTGTGCCTGTCAATGCTGCGCTGATGAGAATCGCATAATACGCGACTTGCTGTCCTGCAAAATTCGCTTCTGACCATGCGTCTAACAAGACTTCTTTCGCCACAAAGCCAAAAAATATCGGCAACCCTGCCATAGATAACGCTGAGACAATCACGACTCCAGCGATGACAGGCATTTGTTTTCGCAAGCCACCGAGATTATCAATGATTCGCGTGCCTGTGTTATGGTCGATTGTTCCGGCAGAGAGGAATAATGCGGCTTTATAGAGGGCATGAGCAATAATGCCAATCAGTGCTGCTTTGATGCCGTAACTATTTGGCAAACCAATCATGCCGACTAATGCCCCTAACCAACTGACTGTCGAATACGCCAATAAGCCTTTTAAATCACGCTGAAAGAGGGCTGTCACGGCTGCCATCGACATGGTACCAATCCCGAATGTGACCAATACCGTTGTCCATAGCGGGTTGGCGTGCATCGCTGGATAGAGACGTAACAGCAGATAAATTCCGGCTTTTACCATCGTCGCACTATGCAGATAAGCACTCGCCGGAGTCGGGGCTGACATCGCGCCGGGCAACCAAAAATGAAATGGAAATTGTGCTGATTTCGTGAATGCGCCGATTGCCAGCAAAGTCAGTGTCGCAACATATAGCGGATGCACCGCCACGTCAGACGGGTTTGCCTGTAGAATCTGTGCCATATCAAAAACCATGCCGCCACTGTTGAGAACATCACCACTGATGGTCGCTAAGAGAACGAAGCCAGCGATGAGTGCCAGCCCACCGAGTCCGGTTATCATCAAAGCCTGTGATGCCCCGAAACGCGCCGCTTTCGATTTTTCACCCTTGAAGCCAATCAGTAAAAATGAGGTAATACTGGTCAATTCCCACATGATGAACAGCGTTAGCAGATTGCCGCTCAATACTAGACCGAGCATCGCCCCAGAAAACGCAAATAATATCGTGATAAAACGGGCTTGTTCAGCTTCTTCTTCAAAGTAATATCCGGCATAGAGGAAAATCCCAGCACCAATACCCGTGATGATGAGACCGAATATCAGCGACAAGCCATCTAAGTAAAAACTGAGTGTTAACCCTAGTTCCGGCACCCAGACCATATCACGGGTGATGGCATTAACAGCAATCGTGCTTGAATCGTCGGTTTCGGATGGCGGTTCATCCACCTGATTTTCTTCAACAACGATTTCTTCATCATCATGTACTTCTGTAGCGATGCCATGCTGTTCTTTATAGGTTTGGTCAATGGATTGTACTTCTGGAAAATAACTTGCCAGTGCAATGAACAAAGCTAACATGACTCCAGCCGACAGCCATGCTCGCGCCGTTTTATTCAATAGTCGATTGACTTGTGGTATCGCCAATAACGCCGCCATAACAAATGGTACAGCATTGATTAACGCAAAATCCATAAATAGCTCCGAACACTGTAAGCATCACAGTGATGATTGTTTTTGTCGTATTGTGTTGCTGAATTTTCTTTAACGCTTCGGCTCATATTGTAGCGAAGCATCGTCAATATGAATATAAGCAATGCCGTCTAAAACTTTTGTATATTGATGATAATTGATTTGCGCGAAATTTCACAAGACACGAGGTGAATGATAACAACACAGGATGAATCTAAGATGAGTGAATCAAAAAACCCCCAGAAATTGGGGGGGTTGTATTTTGTTTTCGATAGTTTATTTGCCAAGCCGTTTTTTCAGTTCTTCTGTGAGTATCGGCAGCACTTGATACAAATCGCCGACAATGCCATAGCGTGCCAATTTGAAAATCGGGGCTTCACCATCTTTGTTGATAGCCACGATAATTTTACTATTTCGCATTCCTGCTTGATGCTGAATCGCACCACTGATTCCGGCAGCAATGTACAAATCAGGATTGACGTTTTTGCCTGTTTGCCCAACTTGATGCTCATATGGGATATAGCCAGCATCAACAGCCGCTCGACTCGCGCCAACTGCTGCGCCTAATGTATCGGCAAGCGGTTGGATGACGTTCTCATAACCATCTTTCGCTTTCCAGATTTCGGCATCTTCGGCATCGGCAGGGGCATCTTTGGGATTATTCGCCATACCACGCCCACCAGAGACAATAATCGCTGCATCGCCCAAATTGACCTTGCCCACCTCAGCTTCAAACGATTCGATTTTAACTGCAATATCGTCTTCGTTCATGGCTGCATCGACTGTCGTCACATCGACTGAAAAGCCTTCATCGGGGTCATTCGGCAAAAATGAGCGTCCACGCAACGTAACAAAGCGCGTGGGTGTCGAGACAGTCGTTTGGCTCAAGACTTTACCTGCATAGGCTGGGCGAATCACTGTAATTGAACCGTCGCCTGCACTGAGTTCAATCGCTTCTGTAACCAGACCACTATTCGTATCAGCCGCGCTTGCTGCTAGTAATTCTCGTGCTTGACTGGTCGAAACAGCAATCACTGCTTCTGGTGACTGTTCTTCCACTAATTTTGTGAGTAGTGCGGCATAGGGTTCTAGGCGGTAAGTTTCGAGTGTCGCATCATCGCAGACAATCGCCTTATCTGCACCATAATGCCCCGCTTGAGTCGCCACGGCTGCGGCATTTTTCCCAAAAACGACTGCCGTAATATCTGTTCCGAAGGCATCGGCAACGGTTTTTGCTGCGCCCAATGCTTCCCAACTCACAGCGTTGGCACTGCCATCAAAGGTTTCAACAAAGACAAATACGCTCACAGTACCTTCTCCTCTAGTAGCTTATCGACCAGTTGCGCGGCTTTTTCTTCGATTGTTTCGCCTTCAATAATTTCGCTGGTGATGTCACGCGGCGGCGGATTGTTATAGGCATCATGTGTGATACTACTCGCGGGTAGTTCAATACCTAAATCGGCTGGAGTCCATTCAGGAATTGTGGCTTTGCTTGCCTTACGAATACCAATAAACGACGGATAGCGCGGTTCGTTGATGCCTTTCAGCACACTAATCACCACCGGCAATTTCGCTGTGAGGATTTGTTTGCCTTGTTCAACAGTTTTTTCGACCTTGATTGTTCCGCCCTCTGCATCCAATTCCAGAATTTCAGAGACGTAACTGAGCATTGTCCAGCCCAACTTACGGGCAGTCTGATATGTTACTTGGTCACTGCCGACATCGACATGCTCTTTGCCGAAAATCACAAGTTGGCAATCGTCGATATTGTTAACGGCGGCGGCGGCGAGGCTTGCCCATTGCAAACTATCGGTCATATCCAGACCATCTGCATTGACGCGCACCGCATTTTTGACTCCCATAGCGAGACTGTGCTTGAGCGAATCATTGTGTAAATCGCCACCGACAGCAATCACAGTCGTATCGCCTTTGACATTTGTAGCTTGGCGAATCGCTTCTTCGAGCGAGTATTCATCCCACGGATTGACAACCGTTGCGGCATCGCCCCATGAAACAGCCCCGTTGCCATCGACTTCGACCTTGGCGGCTGTATCGGGGGTACTGCGTGTAAAGGTTACGATATGCACGTAAAACCTCCTGCTAAAAATTCAATAATCGACTGTTCACGAGTAACAAAAAATCACCCGTGAAATTTGTGGCGATTGTACAATGGGGATGCAAAAAAATCTAATGGGGATTTGATTAATCAATTTTTTCGATTATTGACAATTTAAGTATCATAATGTAAGATGACTTTGCGTCTGAGATGAGTCGCCAAGCGTCTTATCGTGGGGCTTTTAGCCCAAACCTCAGTCGCTTTTGTTTATACCATACCACTCTAAAATGTATCTTTGTTATATTGATGAGTCTGGAACATCTGATATTCCCGGCAATACCTCGCATTTTATCCTTGCAGGTCTTTCTATACCTATCTCCAAGTGGCGAGAGTGTGATAATCAACTAAATATACTCAAAAAGAAATATGATTTGGGCGAGGCAGAAATTCATGTTGCTTGGCTCAAAAGACCTTATGCAGAGCAAAGGAAGATAGCTAATTTTTCCTCGCTGGATTATAAAACAAGGCGTTCCAAAGTAATAAGTGCGCGTAACAAAGAATTGTATCGCTTACAACGAACCAAAAATAACAAACAATACAAACAAACACGCAAGAATTATAAGAAAACCGAAGATTACATACATCTAACTTTCAGCGAGCGAGAATCTTTAGTTGAAGATGTGGCAACATGTATTGCGAATTGGTCATATGCACGTCTATTTGCTGAATGTGTCGATAAAATCTATTTTGACCCCACAAGAAGCACTCAAACAATAGACGAACAATCATTTGAACAAGTTGTCTCTCGATTTGAACAATATCTCAAGAATATGCAGGGTAACAGCTATGGTTTATTGATACATGACAACAATGAGACTGTTGCGAAAAAACACACTAACCTCATGAAGCGGTTTCATCAGCAGGGGACATTGTGGACTGATGTATCAAATATTGTCGAAACGCCACTTTTTGTTGATAGTCAACTCACAAGCATGGTACAGGTAGCAGATTTATGTTCATATGCCCTACGTCGTTACTTAGAAAATAGTGAAGAGAAACTCTTTGATTTAATCTTTCAGCGTGCAGACAGAATCGGTAAAACCACAGTGGGTGTCAGGCATTTTACGAGCGCAAATTGTACTTGTAAGATATGTGCTGCCCATACTTATAGCGTAAATGACAGCTAGTTTTAACTTATAACCTCAACCGTATGCCATCCTCCACATACTAACGCACACAAGCCTTATCCATCCGTATAAACTGACCAATCCACATCATCTGACCATGGGCTGCCATCAGGTAGAATGGTGTGTTGATTGCAGACGGCATCGGTAAAATTTGCGCCTGTGACGTTCGCTCCTGTTAAGTTTGCGCCGACGAGATTCACCTGCCAAAGATTCGCGTTTTGCAGATTAGCCTGTTGTAAATCCGCCTGACTCAAATCAGCGCGTGCCATGTTTGTGCTAGATAGATTTGCCCCTGCGAGTGAAGCGCCTTGCATCTGTGCTAACCGTAGATTCGCTCCTGTCAGATTGGCACTCATTAAACACGCATGTTGCAATTGTGCCTCATAAAAATAGGTATTTATCAGTTGGGCATGACTGAAATTCACCCGTTCTAAGACACTTTTGGCAAATGTCGCGCTGGATAAATTCGCGCCAGAAATATCAGTATCTCGCAATGTGCCATCCTGCAACGCCTGACGCTCTTTCAAGACAGTCAGTGCGGAGAGGGCATCGGCGTGATTGCTGGTATTCAATTGGCGGATGAGTCTTTCGGTAGATTGCAAATGATTGATAAGGTTGCGAAGGCGCTTCATGAAAAATAATCCGTTAGATTGCTTGCACGGTACATAGTATTTGACCAATTTAATTCTTGACGATTAGATTTGTGTTTTTCGGGCGCAATGCCTTGCGCCCCTACATAAAAACTTTTTTGGTCATGTAATAGGGTAACAAGCTCTGATGAAGAATGGATGAAATTGTATCATATTGCAGAGCAAGAATCATCAAAAAAGCGAGACATTTCATCTCGCCTAATTAAAATTTCAGGTTGTGTGTTGCGGTTTAATACTTGTGCTTACGGTCATCAACCATGTAATTGATGAACAGCGCCGCTAAGACACCGCCGATATGAAAGCCACCTAACCAGAGTAGTGTCACGATAAGAATAGACCCACAGCCTCTATCGAGAACTGCCAGTGGGGGTA